>CADEGS010000072.1 GCA_902826945.1 uncultured bacterium
CGACACGTCGGTCGCGGGCCCGGGCGCTTCGCTGACGCTGACGTTCTACACGAACTGGACCGGCTTCGGCGCCGACTCCGGCAACTGCCCGGTCGCGAGCTTCGCGTTCACGGGTCTGCCGGGCTTCTCCGGCTCGTCGACGGGCATCGGCTCCGCCTATGCCTTCACGGTCGACCTGTCGGGCGGCTTCGAGTTCTGCATGCCCGACGGCCGCTTCGGCTACGGCTACCGTGGCGACGGCAACACCGGCCCGCTGCTCTGCCTCACCGGTGACGGTGCCGGCGGCCGCGAGCCCTCGACGGGCAACCTGGACGTGTTCGACCTCTGGGCGCCGGACACCAAGGGCGTCAACGTCGGCTCGTTCTTCTTCGGCGGCCCGCCGAACAACTTCTCGTCGTGGTACGGGCAAGTCGCGCGCGCTGACCTGTCGGGTTCTCCCGCCTCGGCCACCACGCGTAACCACCCGAACAACAAGCCGAACTCCCTGATCTGCTCGCCGGCGGTCCTCGGTGGCCAGCTGTGCGTGACGATCTGCTGCCCGCCGGGCTACATCCTGGCGTTCCTGTTCGCGTTCGACACGTCGTTCCCGGGCCTGGTGCTGGCCGGCGGCCAAGCGCTGCTGTGCCTCGACCTGGGCGGCAGCGGCGAGCTCCTGGGCGGACCGGGCGCCACCCCGATCGGCGGCGGCCTGTTCACGTTCAAGGGCCCGGTGCCGAAGAACCTGGACCTGTGCGGCTTCACGTTCTGCATCCAGGCGATCTGCGCCTTCGGCGTGACGCCCTTCGCCCTGACCTCCGCCTGCGACATGGCCGTCGGCGGCTGATCCGGATCGGTTGACGGAGTCGCCTCGAGCGACCCCATCGGCGCGGGCCGCGGCACTTCGCCGCGGCCCGCGTTCTTCGGAGGCCCTCGCGCGCGGCTACACTGCAGGCCGGCCCGTCCCGGGGCCTCGCCCATGCCCGTCCTCGCGCTCGCGCTCGCGCTCCTCTGGCAGACGCCCGAGGAAGCGCCCCAGGTCCCGGCGACGCTCGTCGCGCTGGACGCGGCGCTCGACGGCGCCGAGGAGGCGCTGCGCGCCCACGACTGGCCCCGCGCGCGGCAGGGGATCGCGGACCTGCTGGAGGCGCACGAGGGAGAGCTCGCCGTCTGGCTGCGCCGCCCGCGCATCGTCGAGGTCCTGCGCCTGTGCTCCTTCCTGCCCGAGTACCGCCCGCCGGCACCCGAGGCGCTCGTGCACGGCGAGCTCCTCTCCTACAGCCCGGGCACGGGACAGATGCGGGTGCGCTACGAGCAGGGGCAGCTCGGCGACTTCCTGGTCGCGCGCGCCTCCGGCGAGGTCGAGCTCGGTCCGCTGCGGCCGCTCGAGGACGGCGACTTCCTGCTGCATCCGGCGCTCTTCCAGCGCGCCTGGTCGATCACGATCCGCGGCTCGCACTACGCCTCCGGCGGCGATCCGGTCGAGGTCGTGTGCGTGCTGGGGGCGGGCCAGCTCTACCAGGTCTCGTTCGGGTACCCCGCCTACGGGGTGCGCGCGCGCGACGCGTTCGTGTTCGACCGGGCGAAGGGCGCAGTGCTCGACCGCGCCGATCCGCCCGGGAGCCGCGGCGAGGCCTACGAGCTCGAGGTGCGCGTCGGCGAGAGCGAGGTGCTGGGCCTGTGGAACGGGAAGCGCGTGCTGCGCGCGCGCAAGGACCGCAAGCTGTTCGGCCAGGTCGGCGTGAAGGGGATCGCCGACTGGAAGGAGATCGAGATCGCCGGCGTGGCGCAGCGCTCGTGGATGCGGGGCCTGGCGGACGAGGCCTTCGAGCGCGCCCGGCGAGAGCACGAGCGGCGCTTCGACGCGGAGGCGGGGCTGCCCGCCTGGTTGCGCTACGAGCGCCGCACGCCCGCGGACGCGTTCGCGACCGAGCTGCCCGAGGGCGCGTCGGTGCAGGACGCGGTGCACGTGCGGGGGCTCTACGAGCTGCTCGAGCGCGGCGACCCCGAGGGGCCTGCGCGCCTCCTCGAGCGCGTCGAGCGCGAAGAAGGGGGCGATGCGCTGCGGGTCTACCTGGCTGCCCTGTGGGCGTTCGAGCGCGGGGACGACGAGGAGGCCGGGCCGCTGCTCACGCGCCTCCTGGAGCTCGACCCCGACTTTCTCAACGCACGCTACCTGCAGGCCTGGCTGCTCCTGCGCCGCGAGGGGCTCGAGCAGGGGCGCGCGCGCTTCGACGAGCTCGCGGCCGCGCACGACGACCCGCGCCTCGACGGCGCGCGGGCGCTGCTCGCGTTCCTGGCCGGCGAGCGGGAGCAGGCCCGGCGGATCCTGCTCGAGCGCGCCGGCGCCGGGCGCTACTGCGACGAGCTCGAGCAGGTCGCGTCGCTCTTCTGCAAGGCCGAGAGCGGGCCGATCTGGCTCGAGACGCACGTCGTCGAGAGCGAGCACTTCCGCGTCGCTTCCGACATCGACGAGGGCACGTGCAAGGAGGCGGTCGCCATCCTCGAGACCGCCTTCGATCACTTCGCGAAGCGCATCCGCCCGCTGCCCGAGGGCCGCAGCGGGCGCTTCCGCGTGTACCTGTTCTCCGGCGAGACCAGCTACCAGGCCTATCTCCTGCACTCGACGTTCACGACGGCCGAGAGCACGGCCGGCGTCTTCGTGCCGAGCGTCGAGCAGCTGCTGATCTGGAACACGCCCGACCGGCGCCTGATGCTCGACACGATCCGGCACGAGGGCCTGCACCAGTACATGCAGCGCCTCGTCGGCGACCAGCCGCCCTGGCTCGCCGAGGGGCTCGGCGAGTACTGGGAGGCCGCCGACTTCACGAAGAGCACGTCGCGCCAGGTCGTGCCGACGCCCGAGAGGCTGGCCGACCTGCGCGCGCTCCAGCGCGGGCTCCTGCCGCTCGGGCGCTTCTTGCGCCTCTCGCGCGCGCAGTTCTACGGCGAGTGGCAACGCTCCTACCTCCAGGCATGGGCCTTCGTGCACTTCCTGCTCGCGGGCGATCGCGCCTCGCGCGCGCGCTTCGACGCGATCCTGGACGCGCTCGCGGTCGGCACGCCGCCCGACCAGGCGGTGGAGCTGGTCTTTCCGCCGGAGGACGCGCCCGCGCTGGAGGCGGCCTTCCAGGCGCACCTGCGCGAGCTCCTGCGCTGACGCGCGCGCCCGGCGCGGCTGGCCCGCGCGCGCCGGGCGCCGTAGGCTCTCGCGCGTGGAGCCCGCCACGCGCCGCGCGCAGGACGACGCCCGCGCCCGCGGCGCGGCGGCCGGAGGCCTGCGCCTCGCGGCGGCGCTCCTCGTCGTCGCGCTCGCGCCCGGCTGCGGCGCGGACGCGCCGCCGAGCGCGATCCTGATCACCATCGACACGATGCGCGCCGACGCGCTCGGCGCCACCCGCGGCGCGGGCGTCACCCCGCACCTCGACCGGCTCGCGCAGGAGAGCACGCTGTTCGAGAGCGCCTACGCCACCGCGCCGATCACGCTGCCCTCGCACGCGTCGATGCTGACCGGCCTCTACCCGCCGCGGCACACGCTGCGCGACAACGGCTTGTGGGCGCTGCCGGGGAGCGCCTCGACGCTGGCCGAGCGGGCGCGCGCGGCGGGGCTCGCGACCGCCGCCTTCCTCGGCGCGGTCGTGCTCGACCGCGCCTTCGGCCTCGACCAGGGCTTCGACGTCTACGACGTCCCCGAGCACGGCGCGCAGGCCTCGAGCCAGGCCGCCGAGCGCTCGGCAGGCGAGGTCGTCGAGGCCGCGCTGGGCTGGCTGCGCGGCGACGGTCGGCGCGGGCGCGGGTTCTTCCTGTGGCTGCACGTCTTCGACGCGCACGCGCCGTACCTCCCGCCGCCGGCCTTTCGCCAGGGCGCGCTGGCGCAGAGCCCCTACCTCGGCGAGGTGGCGCACGTGGACGCGGCGCTCGGGCGCTTCCTCGACGCGCTGCGCGCCGAGGGGCTCTTCGCGAGCACGACGGTGCTCGTGGTCGGCGACCACGGCGAGTCGCTCGGCGAGCAGGGCCTGCAGGGGCACGGCACGCACTGCTTCGAGTCGACGTTGCGCGTGCCGCTGCTCCTGCGCCCCGCGGACGACCTCGGCGCCGCGGCGCGCGGCGCGCGGCGCGCGCGCTCGATCGTCAGCGTGGCGGACGTCTGTCCGACGCTCCTCGAGGCCCTGGGCATCGAGCCCTCGGGCGACCTCGACGGCCGCAGCCTGTTCGCGCCCGACCCCGAGCGCGGCGTCTACTTCGAGTCCTACTCCGGCTACCTGTCGTTCGGCTGGAGCCCGATCGCGGGCTGGGTGGACCCGCGCGGCAAGTACGTCCACAGCTCGGCGCCGGAGCTCTACGACGTCGCGCGCGACCCCGGCGAGACGCACGACCTCGCGCGCGAGCGCGACGCGGGCCCGTACCGTCGAGCGATCGCCGCGGTGGTCGGCAGCCCCGCGCTGGAGCCATCGAGCGTCGACCCCGCGCTGCTCGACGACCTGCGCTCGCTCGGCTACGCGGCCGTGCCGACCGACCCGGGCACGGCGCTGCCGAGCCCGCTCGCGCCGAACGACCTGCCGCCGCCGCGCGCGACGATCGCCGAGCACGCCGAGTTCCTGCGCGCGATGGACCTCACGAACCTCGGGCGAGCCGCCGAGGCGGAGGAGCGCCTGCGCGCGCTGCTCGCCGCCAACCCGAGGAACCGGTTCGCGCTCGACCTGCTCGCGTTCAACCTGAACGCGCTCGGCCGCACGGCGGAGGCCGCCGCGGCGTTCGAGGCGCTCGTGCGCGAGGACGGTCCGCCATGGCCCAACGCCTGGCGCAACCTCGGGCAGTGCTACCGCGAGCTCGGCCGCACCGATGACGCCCTGCGCGCGCTCGAGCGCGCCGCCGAGCTGGAGCCGCGCGACCCGCGCAGCCTGCGCGCCCTGCGCGACGCCCTGCGCGCCGCCGGCCGCGACGCGAGCGCGATCGAGGCGCGCCTGGCGCAGATCGAGCCGGCGGGGCCGTAGGGAATCCGGGGCCGCCCGTAGCCCGGCGCTCGCGCGGGCCCGCGCCGGCCTCCTCCCTCGCACGCCGCGCCACGCGCGCAAGGTCTTGCCAGCGCCCCGCTTGCGGCGCCCGGAGGGCGCGCGACGGCGGGGCCGCAATGGGGCGGCCCGGCGCTTGCCTGAAGGGCGCCACCACCCGGTCCGGGCTCGGAGGCCCGGAGCCGCCGGGCCACTCCCCGCTCCCTGATCCGACGGATCCGTCCCTGCCATGCAGACCCTCGCGAAGCGCACCTCTCGCGCCCTCGTCCTCGGCCTCGCGCTGCTCGTCCCCGCCTGCTCCGACGGGGGCGGAGGCTCGGGATCCCAGGCCGCCTCGAAGCTGCCGGCCGATACGGCCGTGGCCTGGTTCGACCTGCTCTACGACACGATCCAGAGCCAGGCGCTCTCGCCGCCCGTCGCCTCGCGCATCATCGGCTACAGCGGCGTCGCCGCGTACGAGTCGGTCGTGCCGGGCATGAAGGGCTTCCGCTCGCTCGGCGGGCAGCTCAACGACCTGGCCGCGCTGCCCGAGCTCCCCTCCGGCAAGCACCACTGGCCGGCGGTCTTGAACGAGGCCCTGTCCGAGGTGATCGTCGGGCTGCTCGACGCGCCCTCGCAGCAGACGCTCGACGCCGTCGCCGCGCTGCACGACCAGCTCGAGGCCGACTTCGCGGCGGACGCCTCGCCCGAGGAGCTCGAGCGCTCGAGCGAGCGCGGCGCCGCCGTCGCGGCGCACGTCCTCGCCTGGGCGATGGAGGACGGCTACTCGACCTACGCGAACTGCGCCTACACGCCGCCGACCGGCGCGGGGCTGTGGGTGCCGACGCCGCCCGCGATGGCGCCCGCCTTGCAGCCCTGCTGGGGCGAGCTGCGGCCGTTCGTGCTGCTCTACGCGGCGGAGTGCTTCGTGCTCGCGCCGCCGGCGTTCTCCGAGGACACCGGCTCGGCCTTCTACGCCGAGGCGCTCGAGGTCTACGACACCGTCAACAACCTGACGCAGGACCAGCTCGACATCGCGCAGTTCTGGGCCGACAACCCCGGCGCGACCGGGACGCCCCCGGGCCACTGGATCAGCATCGTCGGCCAGATCCTGGCGGCGAACGACCTTACGCTCGAGGACGCCGCGCAGGCCTACGCGCGCGTCGGCATCGCCGTCGCCGACGCCTTCATCTCCTGCTGGGAGATGAAGTACATCTACAACTACCTGCGCCCGATCACCTTCATCCACAGCGCGACCGGCATCAACGATCCGGCCTGGGTCACCGCGACAGGCGTCGGCACGCCGCCCTTCCCCGAGTACACCTCGGGCCACTCGGTGCAGTCGGGCGCGGCCTCCTACGTGCTCGAGGACCTGTGGGGCACGGTGGCGTTCGACGACGACACGCACGCCGGCACGTTCCCGATGCGCAGCTTCCCGAGCTTCCGCGCCGCGGCCGAGGAGGCCGCGCTGTCGCGCCTCTACGGCGGCATCCACTTCCGCGCCGCGATCGACCGCGGCGTGGACCAGGGCCGCTGCGTGGGCAAGGTGCTCGTCGACGAGGTGCGCTTCCGCGAGGAGTGATGGCCGGCGGCGCTCCGGCCCGGCGCGTGCGCGTCAGGGCGGGCTCCCTCGCGGGGCTCGCCCGGACGGGCGCGCTCGCGCTCGCGGCGCTCGCGCTGGCGGGCGCCGCGCTCGTGCTCCTGCGCCCCGGAGCGGGTGGCGGAGCCGCCGTCGCCGCGCCCTCGGCGCGCCCTCCGGAGGCGCTGCCCGGCGGGCCCGGGGAGCCCGCGCTCGCCGCCCCGGCGCCGGCCGTGCGAGCGGACGCGCGACCGGACGCGCGCGACGCGCTCGCGGGGGAGGCGCCGTCCGTCACGCCGTCCGCTCCGGCGCGGGGGCGGGCCAGCGCCGCGGGCGCGCCCGCCGAGGAGCTGCCGCGCGCCGGCGTGGACGGCCGGCTGTGCGCGCCCGACGGCACGGGCCTGGTCGACCTCGAGGTGCGCCTGCGCGAGCGCCGGGACGGGATGCTGCACGCGACGCGCACCGGCCACGACGGCGTCTTCCGCATCGAGGGCGTGCTGCCGGGCGTCCACGAGCTCTGGATCGGCGCCGGCGATCCGCCCTTCGCGCCGCCGGTCGCGGTCGCGGTCGACGCGCCGTACACGCTGCTCTCCGACGTGGTCTGCCCGGCGCTCGGCACGCTCGAGCTCCTGGTCCGCGACGCCTCCGGCCAGCCGGTCGCGGACGCGCCCGTCGAGTGCATCGGCATCGCGCGCGGCGTCGCGCGCGCGACGACCGACGCCGACGGCCGCGCGCTCGTCGGCCCGCTCGTCGCGGGCGAGCTGCGCGCCTTCGTGCGCCACCCGCACCTGGGCCGCGCCAACCGCTCCTTCGCCTTCGACCCCGCGGGCGCGACGCGCCTCGAGATCGTGCTGCAGGGCCGCGCGCCGTGAGCGACGCCGGCGCGCGCGTGCGCGGCGTGGCGCGCCTCGCGCGGGAGCGCCGCTACTCCGCGCGCAGCTCGACCGTCGTCGCCGGCTCGCCGCCGAGCTGGACCTCGTGCACGAGCTCGCGCGCGCCGACGCGCACGCGCAGCGTGTAGCGGCCCGCGGGCCAGGGACCGAGCCGGACCAGCCCGGGCTCGCTCGCGCCGGCGGTCTGGACGGGCCCGTCGGCCGTCTCGAGCGAAGCGCTCGCGACCGCGGCGGGAGCGCCGCTCGCGTCGCGCACGCGCACCTCGAGCCGCGTCGCCGGGACGACGCGCAGCTCGGCCGTGCTCGTCGCGCCGGCGACGACCTCCACCGTGACGGGCAGGGCGACGTGCTCCTCGTCCCGCACCTGCGCTCGCAGCGTCACGGGGCCCGGCGGCAGGCCGTCGATCCGGAAGCTCTCGCCGTCGGTGTAGGTGGAGCTCAGCATTCCGCCCTGCGCGTCGCTGGCCGCGATCAGTGCCGCTCCGGAGCCGCCGAGCACCCGCCCCTCGATCGACCCGCCCATGCGTAGCTCGAAGTCCACGCCGCGCGCCTCTCCGCCGTCGGTCACCTGCACTCCCTCGACGGTCGCGGAGCAGTACGAGGGGCGGCCCGCGGACGGCATGCCCCACCGGAAGGGGCCCGGGGCCGTCACGATGTAGGTCCCAATGGGGACGAGGAGCTCGTACCGCCCGTCCTCGCCGCTCGTGCCCGACCCTCCGGCCACGCGCAGCCCCGGCGCGAACCGGGGCGCCATCGCGGGCATCGCGCGCACGGAGATCCCCGCGAGCGGCCCGTCCGGTCCGCGCACGCGCCCGCGGATCGTGCCGCCCGCGAGCGCGATGTCGAGCGCGAGGCTCTCGCGCGCGGGCACGTCCACCTCGAGCATGCCGTTCAGGCCGCTCGAATCGTGCATCACCGTGACCTGGTAGCGGCCGGGAGCGGGCACCGTCAGCTCGTAGCCGCCCTCGGCGTTCGCCTTCGCCGTCGCGTGCCGCCGCCCGAAGGTGCAGAAGAGCGTCGCCTCGCCCAGCGGCCGGCCCGAGCAGGAGACGGTGCCGCGCACCCGCACGGGCTGCAGCTCGGGCGGACGCAGCACGACGTGCCGCTCCTCGCCCCCGGCGAGGTCGACCTGCGCCTGGTGTTGCAGCAGCCGCTGCGCGTTCGCGTCGGCGTCGGGGCCGAGCCGCGCCAAGATCTCCTCGGGCGATGGGGCCGCGGAGAGGACGTGGTGCCCGGGCGTCACCGCCTCCAGGACGAAGGCGCCTTGCGCGTCGCTCGTGAGCGAGCGGTACTCGCCCTCGCCCCAGACCGACACGGCGCTGCCGGCCAGGCCCCGGCCGCTGGCATCGACGACCTCTCCGGTGATCCGGCCGCCGCGGCGCAGCGTGAGCGTGACGCTCTCGGACGCGCCGGGCGCGCCGTCGAGCTCGACCAGCTCGCTCGACGCGTACGAGGGCGCCGAGGCGCGCAGGTCGATCCTGCCGGTCACCTCCAAACGGAAGCGCCCGGCGGCGTCGGCGACCCTCTCCAGCCCCAGGCTGATCGTGTCATCGGTCACGTTCAGCGTGAGCACGGCCCCCGGGACGCCGCGCCCGCTCGCGTCGAGGACCTCGCCCTCGATCACGGCGGGACGGGGGACGACGAGGTCGAGCACCGTCCCGTCCTTCACCTCGACCGGCGTCCGCGGCGAGGTCACGAGCTCGTCCCTGCTCGCCTGCACGATCCACGGACCGGGCTGGAGGCAGCGCAGCTCGAAGCGCCCGCCGGCGCCGGAGACGCGCTGCTCGCAGGCGGCATGGCCGCCCCACACCGCGCGCGCATCCTGGCCCGGCCAGGCCTGGATCCAGAAGTCGTCCAGCGGCTCGCCGCGGTCGTCGCGCACCGTGCCCGCGATCGCGAGGCTCGGCGCCAGCGTCAGCACGACGTCTTTCGTTCCGGCGCGCACGCCCTGCAGCGCGGCGTTCCAGGGCGGGCTGCCCGCGGGATCCTCCTCGTCCGGACCCTGCGAGGGCGGGCTCGCCTGCGCCGTCACGCGGTACGAGGCGCCCGCGCTGCCGCCGATGCGGAACGTGCCGTCGGTCTCGGTCGGCGCGTCGAGCGAGAGATAGGGCTTCGTCTCGTCCACCACGGTGAGCGCTGCGGCCGCCGGCCGTCCGTCCGGCCAGAGCACGCGCCCCTCGATCGTCTCGCCGCGGGGCAGGACGACGTCCACTCCCGAGCGCACCTCGCCGTCGCGCGCGAGCACGACGTCGCGCTGGGTCTGCTGGAACTGCCCGGCCTCGAAGCGCAGGGAGACCGGCGCCGGCGGGAGGCCGCTGACACGGTACGTCCCGTCCTCGGCCGTGGTCGCCTTGCGCGTCGACGAGCGGCTGCGCGCCGTCGCGGTCACCTTCACCTCGCCGCGCGGGAGGCCGCTCTCGTCCTGGACGCGGCCCTCGACGGTGGCCGCCGTCCCGAGCGCCAGCGTGAGCGCCGCGCGCTCGCCCGCGGCGACGCGCGGAAACGAGAAGGGCTGCAGGTAGTAGCGCTCGCTCGAGAACGTCAGGTGCACGTCCGCTCCCGGCGGGATGCCGTGCAGCTCGAAGGCCAGCCCCTCGATCTCGTGTGGCGGCGGGCGGCTCCAGGCGCGGCGCGCGGTCGGGTACCACGCCAGCGTGCTCCCCGCGAGCCCGGCCGCGGCCTGCGCAGGATCCTCGCCGGGCGGCGGCGCGAAGGTCCCCTCGATCCAGCCGCCGAGCGCGGGCTCAAGCACGAGCGGCTCGCGCGCCTGCTCGGCGGTGAGGCTCACCGCCCGCTCGAGGTAGAGGGTGCGCGCGTCGAGCGAGACCAGGGCGCGCGTCTCGATCGGCGGCAGCGCGACGCGGAAGGCGCCGTCGGCTCCCACGGCGGCGCGCGCGCTCTCCTCTTTCTCGTCGTCCTTCGAAGGGCAGGTGACGACGACCCAGGCGCGCTCGCCGGCGGGCGCGCCGGGCGGGAGGACGACGCGGCCCGCGAGCCACGGGCCGTCCGCGAGACCCTCCTCGCGCAGCTCGACGCGCGCGGGGCTGGCGCCCGCGGCCTGCGCTTCCTGGGGCGCGGCCGCGGGCGCGGCGGTCGAGGGACCCGGCGCCGGCGGTACGGCGGCCGGCCGCGCGCTCCTCGCGTGCGCCGTGGGCGCGCCGCTCGCGCTGCGCTCCGCCGCGCGCCCCTCGCCGCGCTCGACCACGAGCCATCCGAGCGTCGCCGCCAGGGCGGCGGCGAGGGCCACGAGCACGATCGACGACCTCGTCATCTCGGCCTCCCGGGAAGAAGGAGGCCTCATGGTAGCTCGCGTCGCGCGAGGCGCTCGTCCTCGTCCGAGCGCTCGTGGGCCGGTCTGGACGCCATGGCCCCGCCGGCGCCCCCGCCAGTCCCGCGCCAGGAGCGACAGGCGGAGGCGGGAGGATTCGAACCTCCGGTGCCTTGCGGCACGGCGGTTTTCAAGACCGCTGCATTCGGCCGCTCTGCCACGCCTCCCAGGAGGGCGCTGAGCATAGCGCGCGCGGAGAGCGCGCGGCGCGGGGGCTACTCCTCCTTGGTGCCGCCCTTGCCGCCGCCGTTCTGCGATTCCTTGGCGGCCTGGGCGAGGACGGTCTCGGCGACGCGGATCTGGCAGCGGGCGCGCAGGGCCAAGGCGATCGCGTCGGAGGGCCGCGCGTCGACGATCGCCACCGTGTCGCCGGTGGCGTTCTCGAGCGTGATGCGCGCGAAGAAGGTGTTGTGGCGCAGGGCCACGATGTCGACGCGGGCGATCTTGCTCTCGAGGGCGCCGACGAGGTCGAAGGCGAGCTGGTGCGTCAGCGGCCGCTGGGTCGCCTCGTTGCGCAGCACGCGCTGGATCTCGAGCGCCTCCGAGCTGCCGATCACGATCGGAAAGGCGCGCGCGCCGTGGTTCTCGGCCAGGAACAGGTACTGGCGCTCCTGGCCCTCGTCGAGGATCAGACGCGCGAGCGAGCAGTCGACCAGCGCTTCGTCGTCACCCATGGCAGCGGACCTCCGCTGTTTCTAATCCCGGGAGGCGGTCGAGTCCACCCGGCGCCGCTCCGCGGGCCGCGCGGGCGCCGCCGGGCGCTCGCGCGCGCCCAGCACGAGCTCCTCCAGCGGCCCTTCCTCCTCCGCCAGGAGCCAGGCGCTGGCGCTCTCGTCCCGGAAGCCGCAGCGCTCGCACGAGAGGCCGTGGGCCGCCCGCGGGTCGAGCCGCGCCAGCGCCGCGGCGCCGCAGCGCGGGCACGTGCGCTCGGCGCGCGCCGGCCACAGGGCCGAGGCCAGGATCCAGAGGCCGAGCGCCGCGAGCGCGCCGCCCAGCGCCCAGCCGAGGAGCCCCTGCGGCTCGCGGCGCACGATCCACAGCGCGAGCCCCGCCGCGGCGACGGCCGCGAGCGGGAACAGGATCCCGACCAGGCGGGAGCGGCGCGCGTCGGAGGTCTTCACGGGGAGCGAGCGTAGCGCGCCGCGGCGTAGAATGGAGCCCCGAGCGATCGCATGGCGCGCGACGACGCCTTCCCCGAGAACCCCGTGCTGGTGCGCCTGCGGCGCGGGCCGACCGTCGAGTCGGTCCACCGCGGCGCCTGGGTGCTGGCCGACGCCGACGGCGCCGTGCTGGCCGGCGCGGGCGCCTTCGCGCACCCGTTCTTCGCGCGCAGCTCGGTCAAGGCGCTGCAGGCGCTGCCGCTCTTCGACACCGGCGCGGCGGAGCGCTTCGCGCTCGACGAAGAGGAGCTGGCGCTCGCGATCGCCTCGCACAGCGGCGAGCGCTGCCACACCGAGGTCGTGCGGCGCACGCTGGCCAAGCTCGGCCTGTGCGAGAAGGACCTCCTGTGCGGCCCGCAGATCCCCGAGGACGCCGCCGCGCGGCGCGAGCTCTTCGCGAGCGGCGGCCAGCCGGGAGCGATCCACAACAACTGCTCGGGCAAGCACGCGGGCTTCCTGGCGCTGGCGCGCACGCTCGATGCGCCGCCCGAGCGCTACCTCGAGCCCGACTCGCCCGGCCAGCGCCTCGTGCGCGGGACGATCGCCGAGCTGAGCGGCGTGCCGGCGGAATCGCTCGTGCCGGCGGTGGATGGCTGCAGCGCGCCGACGTACCGCCTGCCGCTCACCGGCCTCGCGACCGCCTTCGCGCGCCTGGCGAACCCCGACGCGCTCTCCGCCCGCCGCCGCGAGGATTGCCGGCGGCTGACCGACGCCGCGGCGCGCCACCCGGTCTTGATCGCGGGCTCGCGCGGGCGGCTGTGCACCGACCTGGCGCGCCTCGCGGGCGGGCGCCTGTTCCCGAAGGTCGGCGCCGAGGCGGTCTACGCCGTCGGCCTGCGCGGCCGCGGGCGCGGCCTGGCGGTCAAGATCGACGACGGGAGCGCGCGCGCGCTGCACGCGCTCGTGCCCGACCTGCTGGCGGCGCTGGGCTTCCTCGACGACGACGACCGCCGCGCGCTCGCGCCGTGGATGGACCGCGCGCTGCGCAACCGCGCGGAGCGCGTCGTCGGCTCGGTCGAGACCGTGGTGCCGGCGTGAGGCGCCGCACGGGCCGCGAGCCGTCCGCGCGCGCCACGACCCTTTCCTGACATGGACCAGATGCTCCCGACGCTCCCGCCGCTGCCGGCCGACGCCCACAAGGGCACGGCCGGGCGCGTCTTGTGCGTCGCGGGCTCGCGCACGATGCCCGGCGCGGCGATCCTCGTCGCGCGCGCGGCGCAGCGCGCCGGCGCCGGGCTCGTGTGCATGGGCGCGCTCGACCGCGAGCTCTTGCTGTCGCTGCCGCCGGCGGTGCCCGAGGCGGTCTGGATCGACCTCTCGAGCAGCGTGCCGAGCGAGGGCCCGCCCGCCGCGGGCGCCGCGCGCCGCCTGTGGTCGCGCGAGCCGCACGCGCGCCTGGTCGGGCCGGGCCTCGGCGACGACCAGCGCGCGCGCGCGGTCGTCGCGCTGGCGCTCGCCGAGCCGCGCCGCCCGCTGGTCGTGGACGCCGACGCGCTGAACGCGCTCGAGGGCGAGCCCGAGCGCCTGGCCGCGCGCCAGGGCGACGCGCTCGTGATCACGCCGCACCCGGGCGAGGCCGAGCGCCTCTCCGGCCGCGCGCTGCCCTCCGACGAGGCCGGCCGGCGCGAGCACGCCGCCGCGCTGGCGCGCCGCGCGGGGGGGATCTGCGTGCTCAAGGGCCGCCAGACGATCGTCAGCGACGGCGAGCGCACCTGGCGCGCCTCGACCGGCAACCAGGGCATGGCGACCGCGGGCGCCGGCGACGTGCTGGCGGGCGTCTTGGTCGCCTACCTCGCGCTCGTCGACCGTCCCTTCGCGCCCGGCTTCAGCGCCTGGGACGCGGTGCGCCTGGCCGTGCACGTGCACGGCCTGGCGGGCGACCTCGCGGCGCGCGAGCTCGGGATGCGCGCGCTGGTCGCCTCCGACCTGGTGCGCTTCCTGGCGCCCGCGCAGCGCGAGCTCGAGGGATGAGCCGCGCGCCGCGGCGCGCGCGCGCGCGGTGGGCGTCGGTCGGCGCGGTGAGCGGTCGGTCCCGGAGCGCGCGCGCCCCCCGCCTGCGCGCGTGCGCGCTGGCCCTGGCGCTCCTCGCGACGGCCCCGCTCGCACAGCAGCCGGCTGCGGCCGGCCCGCGCGCGGCGGCCGAGTTCGCGCTGCGCGGGCGCGCGCTCCTCGACCCGCCCGGGGACCCCGACGCGCTCGCGAGCCCGCGCTGGGAGGATCGCGCGGCCGAGCTCGACCGCCTCGCGCGCGCCTTCGGGATCGGCGCGCCGGCGTCGGGGGCCCTGCTGCAGCGCTTGCTCGCCGCCTGCGACGATCCGCACCCGAACGTGCGCGCGCGCGCGCTCGCGGCCTGGGCCGCGGCGGCCGAGGACGCGCTGCCGGCGCCGCTCGCCGAGCGCCGCGCGCAGGACCTCTTGCCGCTCGTGCGGCTCGAGCTCGCGCGCGCGCTCGAGCGGCGCTTCGCCCCGCCGCTCGCGCCGGCCCTGGCGCGCCTCGCGCGCGACGCCGACGAGCGCGTGCGCGCGGCCGGGCGCGCGGCGCTCGCCGCGCACGCGGACCAGGCCGGCGCGGCGGCGGGCGCGCTCGCGCGCGAGCTGGCCGGCGCGGACGACCCCGACGCGCTCGTGCGCTGGGTGCTGGCGCTCGCCGCCGAGCATCCCGACCCGGCGCTCGCGCGCGCGCTGGCGGACGAGGCGGCGGCCGCGGCGCAGGGCGGCGGCGAGCCGGAGCGCGCGCGCCTGGCGCTCTTCGAGGCGCTGCGCTGCGCCGCGTGCGGCGCGGGCGACGCCGCGCGCCTGGCGCGCGCCTGGCCGGCGCTGGTGCGCGCGGGCCACGGCGGCGCGCGCGAGCGGCGCGCGCTCGTGCAGCGCGCGGCGCAGCGCCTCGCGCCCGCGGCGTGCGAGGCGTTCGCGGGCGCCTGGCTCGACGCGCTGGTCGCGCTCGAGGCGCGGGTCGAGGGCGCCCAGCACATGCGGGACGCAGAAGACCCACGGGACGCGCAGCGCGAGGAGCTGGCGGAGACCTGCGCCGACGGCGCGCTCCTGAGCGTCGGCGCGCGCCGCACGCTCGCCCTCGGGCTCGCGCGCCAGGGCCTGCGCGAGGGCTGGGACGCGCTCCTGCCGCGGCTGGTCGAGTCGCTCCGGGGCTGGGACGAGGCGAGCGCGCGCGCGCTCCTCGCGCGCGCCGGCGAGCCGGCGCTGGTCGCGCTCGAGACGACCTTCTTCCGCCACGGCGATCCCGTCGCGGCGGCGCTCCTGGCGGAGCGTCTGGCCGGCCCGGACGACGCCGGCCGCGCGCGCGCCTTCCGCACGCTGGCGAGCGCGCGCGGGATCGAGCTCGAGGGCGAGCGCCTGGCCGCCTGCTGGCGCTCGCTCGCGCCCGAGCGCGCCGCGCGCGCGCTCGACTGGCTGCCGCGCGACGTCCCGTTCCCCGCGCTGCGCGAGGCGTGGCTCGCGCTGGGGGAGCCCGGCGGCGACGCGCGGCGCGTCGCGGTCGAGCTCCTGGCGCCCTTCGCGGGCGACGCGGCCGTGCGCGCGCGCCTCGAGCGCTGGCTCGAGGCGGACCTCGCCGGCTGGGAGGACGCGCTCGCCACCGGCGCGGCGGAAGCCGACGCGCGTCCCCGCGAGCTGTGGGTGCAGGGCGAGCTGCGCGCGCTGGCGCGCGTCGATCCCGAGCGCTCGCTCCCCGCCTTCGCGCGCGCGCTCGAGCGCGCCGGTGGGCGCTCCGACGACGTCGGCAAGTGGGCCGTCGCCGGCCTGCTGCGCAGCGCGGCCGGGCGCGCGCTGCTCGAGCGCGCGCTGGCGGCGGCGGACGACGCGACGCCGGGCGCGGGCCTCTCGTGGAGCGCGCTCGGCGAGCGCGCGCGGGTCGAGGCCGCGCTCGGCCTGGCCGCGAACGCGCGCGTGCTCGCGCCGGAGGCGCGCGCCCGGCTCGTCGGCGTGCTGGAGGAGGCCCACCCCGGCGCGGCGTGGGACCTGGCGGTGCGCATCGTGGACGCGCTGGGGACGCTCGGCGGCGCGCGCGCGCTCGCCTTCCTCGAAGCCCTGGCGCTCGATCGCGGCCGCGGCGGCGAGGAGCGGCTGGCGGCCGTGGAGGCGCTCGAGGGCTTCGGCGGCGAGGAGGGCCCCGCGGCGCTGGAGCGCGCCTCGCGGCTGGCGCCCGACCTCGAGACGCGCGTGGCGGCGCTGCGCGCGCTCGGACGCGCGCTGGGCGCGAGCGACGAGGCCGAGCGCGCGAGCGCCCGCGCGCGGCTCGAGCAGCGCTCGCACGCGATCCTCTACGGCGCCGAGGCCACCGCCGAGGGCGGCGAGCTGCTGCGCGAGTCCCTGCTCTTCGCCTGGAGCCAGGACGCGCCGCCCGGCGCGCCCGTGCGCGTGCCCGCCTTCGTGGCCGACGCCTGGCTCGGTCCCGCGCTCCGGCGCGCGCCCGCGGACCTCGCGCAGCGCTTCGCCGGGCGCGACCTGCCGGCGCCGGGCTTCGCCTGGACGGGCGAGCTCGCGCTCGCCGCCGCGCTGGCGCGCCAGGGCGAGCTCTCCGGCGCGCTGGAGCGCGCGGGCGCGTGGCACACGCTCGACGCGCGCCTGCTCCTGGCGCTGGCGCGCGCGGCCGCGCTGGGCGCCGAGCGCACGCGCGGGCGCGGCGAGGAGGGCGCGCTCGCGCGCGAGGTCGGGGGCGGCGCCGACGCGGCGGACGCGCTGGCGCGCGCCGGCCTGGTCGCGCTGGCCGGCGAGCCCGAGCCCGACCGCGACGCCGAGGACGCGCGCGTGCGCGCGCGCTGGCAGCTCGCGCTCGCGGCGCGGCGGCGCGGCGAGTGGGGCACGCTGGCGCGGCTGGCGGGCGCGCTCGCCGCGGAGCGCCGCGCCGGTCACGGCTCCGAGCGCGTCTGGGCCGAGTGCCTGGGCGCGTTCGACCGCGAGGCGCGCGTCGATCCCGACGCGCGGCTCGCGAGCCTGGTCTGGCAGGCGCGCGCGTGGAGCGCCTTGCGCGCGGGCGCGCCCGCCGCGGCGCGCGACGCGGCGGCGCGCGCGGCGGCGCGCCTGGGCCTCTCGGCCGTCGCGCACGCCGAAGAGGAGCGCCTCGAGCGCGCCCTCGCGGCCGGTGCGGCCGAGGCGCCGGCGCTGCCGGAAGGCTCCGCGCCGCGTTGAGCTACCGCGCGCCTCGCCGGCGCTCTACGCTCTCCCGTGCCGGCGCCCGCGGCGGGCCCGAGCGGAGACGACGCCATGACGACGACGCAACGCGCCACCCTGCTCGACGCGCCCGAAGGCGCCTTTCCCACGCTCGACGACGGCATCGGCTTCGTCGCGCTGGTCGATCGCATGCGCTCCGACGCCGCGCTGAAGGTGGTCAACGCGGCGCGCATCTCCTACTCGCGCCAGAAGCAGGCCTTCTCCGAGGAGGACAAGAAGCTCGCGCGCTTCCTGTGGACGCACGGGCACACCTCGCCGTACCGGCACTCGTTCTTCACCTTCCACTGGAAGGCGCCGCTGTTCGTCTTCCGCCAGGCGTTCAAGTACCAGGTGGGCTCGACGTGGCGCGAGTACGAGGCGAACGGCGAGTCCGTCTCGCTGGCGGCCTTCGACGTGCTCTTCGACACCGACAAGGGCTGCAGCTGGAACGAGGTCTCCGGCCGCTACGTGAAGTGGGAGCCCGAGTTCTACGTCCCCGCGCGCATGCGCGCGAACCCGCCGCACGGCAACAAGCAGGCCTCGGTCGAGCTCTCCGAGGACTTCGACCACGAGCGCGAGCGCGCGCTCATGCGCGCCGAGTGCGAGGCGGCCTTCCGGCTCTACCGCGAGCGCCTCGAGCGCGGCGTGGCGAAGGAGATCGCGCGCATCCTCCTGCCGCAGAACCTCTACACGCAGGCCTACTGGACCGTCTCGCTCCAGGGCGTGATCCACTTCCTCGAGCAGCGCCTGAAGCCCGACGCGCAGCACGAGATCCGCCGCTACGCCGAGGGCGTGTGGAGCCTGGTCGCGGGCGAGCTCGAGCGGCTCGGGCTGGCGCGCGACGACTTCGAGCCGGGAAGAGCCTGAGAAAGAATCCTGCGCGGCCCCCAGCACCGTCTGGCTCCGCCCTGGC
>CADEGS010000073.1 GCA_902826945.1 uncultured bacterium
ACCTCACGCGCCCTTGTTCTTCTCGTCCCACGCCTTCGGCTCCCACAGCTCCACCTTGTTCCCGTCGGGGTCCATGACCCACGCGAACTTGCCGTTCTCGTGCGACTCGGGGCCGCCGACGACCGCGACGCCGGCCGCGCGCAGCGTCGCGAGCAGCCCGTCCAGGTCGTCCACGCGGTAGTTGATCATGAAGGCCGAGTCGCTCGGGCTGAACCAGCGCGTCTCGCTCTCCGCGACGTGCCACACGGTGAGCCCGCCGTCGTCGGCCGCGTCGTCGGCCCAGCGCAGGACCGCGCCGCCCCAGCTCTCGAGCGGCAGGCCCAGGTGCTCCCGGTACCACGCCGCGAGCGCGGCCTTGTCGCCGCGGCTCTTGAAGAAGACCCCGCCGATCCCCGTGACTCTGGCCATCGTTCCTCCGTCCGCTCCTGGAGCTCGAGCCTCTCGCCGGCCGTTCCTCGCGCCCCGGCCACGGCGCCCGCTGCCGCGCTCGCCGGCGGCGGAGGGAAGGAGCGTACCCGGCGGGCCGCCCCCCCGGGCGCGCGCGCTCTACCATGGCGTCGCTAGCCGGCGAGCACGGCTCGATCCGGAGACCGCCACCGACACCGTGAGCACGCACCCGCCACGCTCGATCGCGCCCGCGCTCGGCCTGCTCGCGCTCCTGGCCGCGTGCGCGCCTGCGCCGGAGCAGCGGGGTGGCGCGCGGCCCGCGCCCGCCCAGGACCCGCCGACGGCCCCGCCGCCCGCGCGCGCCAAGAAGCTGATCGAGTGGGGCTGGGACGAGCCCGACACGGCCTTCCTGCGCGAGAACGTCGAGCGCATGGAGCAGCTCCCCTTCGACGGCCTCGTGCTCCACGCGCTGAGCAGCGAGGGCGGCAACCTGGCCTGGGAGATCGCGGGCTCGCGGCGCTTCGAGCTGGACGAGTTCGCCGCGGCGATCGCGGACCTGCAGGCCACGCCCTTCCGGCGCCTCACCGACCGCTTCCTGCGCGTGAACGTCACGCCGGGGACGCTGGACTGGTTCGACGACGACGCCTGGGCCGTCGTGCAGCACAACTTCGGCGTCGCGGCGGCGCTCGCCGAGCGCTCCGGCTGCAAGGGCCTCCTCTTCGACACCGAGCAGTACCGCGAGGCGTCGCTCTTCGACTACCGGAAGCAGGCGCAGCGCGACACGAAGTCGTTCGAGCAGTACGGCCGGAAGGTGCGCCGGCGCGGCGAGGCGTGGATGCGGGAGGTCAGCGCCGCCTTCCCCGACGTGGTCGTGATCCTGACCTTCGGCTACCGCATCGCGCAGCCGCGCGAGGAGGGCCAGGAGCGCTCCGACGTGCGCTACGGGCTGCTCGCCGACTTCCTCGACGGCGTCCTCGACGGCTGCTGGGACAAGACGCGCATCGTGGACGGCTGGGAGCACTCCTACGCGTACAAGAGGCAGGAGCAGTTCGAGCAGGCCTACGAGACGATCCGCACGACCGCGCCGTCCGAATGGAGCGGCCACCCGGCCCAGTACCGCCGCCACGTCGAGGCCGGATTCGGCCTGTGGATGGACCAGGACTGGCGCCGGCTGGGCTGGAGCACGATCGACTTCACGACGAACTACTTCACGCCGGCCGAGTTCGAGTCCGCCGTGCGCTCGGCGCTGCGCGTGAGCGACGAGTACGTCTGGATCTACACCGAGCAGCCGCGCTGGTGGACGGACGAGCGGCTCCCGCAGGCGTACGTCGAGGCGCTCGCCGCCGCGCGCTCCGCGGAAGCGGGCGCCTCCCCGCAGCGCGACTGAGGCCCGCTCGCGCCGGGAGACGCCGGCGCCGCTCCGGCGCAGCCACCGCCCGGCCACGAGCGGGCGGCGGGACCCTGTCCGGCCTCTCCGCTCAGTCCGGGAGACGCCAACGACAGGAGCCTCGTCATGCCGGAGCCGATCAGCACGTGGACGGATCCTATTCCCCGCCGGGATCTCCTGAAGACCGCCGCAAGCGCGCTCGCGGCGGGATCGCTCGCGTCCGGGCTCCTCGCGCCCGGCGCGGCGGCGCAGGACCCCCGTCCGGCGGGCGAGGGTTCCCCGGACGACGGACCGCTGGGAATGCGCCTGCAAGGGGTGCAGCATTTCGGGCTCACCGTGCAGGACATGGAGCGCGCCTTCGCGTTCTACACGGAGGTGCTCGGCGGGACCGAGGTCCTGCGCGACGGCGACTTCCACGGCGAGCGCATCCACAACACCCTGCTCACCGACCTGGAGATCGAGGCCCGTCGGCGCCGCGTCAACCCGCGCAGCATGGGCATCCCGGACCTGCGCGGCGGAGCGCAGCGGCTGGACGTGCGCTTCGTCCAGTTCGACAACGTGGTGATCGAGCTCTTGCAGTACCGCGACGCCGACCGGCGCTCCGGCGAGGGGACCTTCGCGGAGCCGCTCGATCCCATGAGCCCGGCCTTCCCGCGCATGATGCACATCTGCTTCCACCTGCGCGACGACGTCGACTTCGACGCCTTCATCGCGGACCTGGAGGCCGAGGCGGCGCGGCGCGGGATGACGCAGGTGAGGGCCAACCGCGTGCTGACCGTCGCCACGGAGGACGAGCGACGGGCCGCGCCCCGCGAGGCCAACAGCAACGGCATCACGGAAGGGCGCTCGAACGGCTGGAGGCTGATCTACTGCAAAGGACCCGAGGGCGAGCAGCTCGAGTTCGTGCAGGCGCTCGGTCCGGTCAAGCGCCTCTTCGACGGCGCACGCGAGGCGCGGCAGCGGGCCGGCGGCCGCTGAGCCTCGAGGAGCGCTGGAACCGCCCGCGCCAGGGCGGGGACCCGCGCGCGATCGGGGGAGATCGCGCGCGGGTCGGTTCGGCTCAGCAGCCGGTCACGAACAGCCCGAGGCTGTCCGGCGTGGGGTCCGTGCCGCACATCGGGAAGGGCGCCATCGGCGGCGCGCCGCCGTTGATGAGGTACTGGAGCAGCGAGATCGGGTCCGCGATGTCGATCGCTCCGCTGTCGTTCACGTCCGCCGCGTCGAGGCTGATCTCGTCGGGGTCGGGGAGACCGCCGTAGATGTAGCTGAGGACCGTGATGGCGTCGGAGATGTCGACGAGCCCGTCGTGGTTCGCGTCGCCGCGCACGAACGGGTGGTCGGCCGTCTCGAACCTCGCCACGAAGGCGTCCGGCCCGTGGCCGCCGTGGGTGGCGTCGAAGGCGTCGTGGATCGGGAAGGTGGCTCCCGTCTCGCCGACGACCACGATCCCTCCGTTCCCGTCGAGGGCGACGTCATAGGCGACGTCGAGCTGATCGCCGCCCAGGTACGAGCCGTACTGGAGCTGCGTCCCGTCCGGCGAGATCACCGCGAGGAACCCGTCGACCAGCCCGTTGTAGGTCACGTCCCCGGCCTCCCGCAGCGGGAACGCCGCGCTCGACGTCAGCCCCGCCACCCAGGCGCGGCCCTGGTCGTCGACGGCGATGCCCCACCCGTACTCGCTGACGTCGGAGCTCGCGCCGGCCGTCCCGTCGGGGCCGCCGAGGTAGGTGCTGTACAGGATCGTCGTGCCGTCGGCAGAGATGCGCGTGACCGCGCAGTCGGTGGTCCCGGTCAGCACCTCGTCGAAGGAGCCCGCCACGCCGGGGAAGTCCGTCGAGGGCGTCACGCTCGCGGTGTAGACGCTCCCGTCGCTGCCGATGGCCACGTCGATCGGGTACTCGGCCCCCACCCCGCTCCCGCCCAGGAAGGTGGCGAACTCGCGCGTCAGCGGCGCGCTCCCGTCATTGGCCGCGAAGCGGACGACGAAGCCCTCGCCGTAGATGAACGACCCCGCGAAGACGGTGTCGGGCGCGCCCGGATCGACGGCGAAGTTCGCGCCGCCGCAGCCCCCCGCGACGACGGCGCGGCCGAGGTCGTCGACCGCCACCGCGTAGCTCTGGTCGAAGCCGTCGCTGCCGAGGTACGTGCTGTAGACGAGCGCGCCCGAAGGGGCCACCTTCGTCAGGAACACGTCCTGGATCAGGCCGCCGGTGCCCAGCAGCACGGCCTGGTAGGGCTGCAGCACGGGGAAGTCGAAGGAGACGGTGCCCCCGACGACGTAGGCGTTGCCCTGGGGATCGAGCGCGACGTCCCAGCCCCGGTCCAGGAGGCTGCCGCCGATGGCGACGGCCATCTCGAGGCTGGTGCCGTCGGGCGCCAGACGCAGGACGAACGCGTCGACGTCCCCCGCGATCGGGTTCGTCACGGGGAAGCCGCTGCCCGCCGTCCACCCGGCGACGGTGGCCCGGCCGCTGGAGTCGACGTCGATGCCCCAGGCCTCGTCCTCCCCCGAGCCGCCGATGTACGTCGCGTACACGAGCCCCCCGGACGCGTCGAGCTTGGCGACGAACACGTCGTCCTCGCTGCCATAGGTCGAGCCGTTCGTGACGGGAAAGTCCGGCGCGCGCGTGATCCCGGTGACGTAGATGGCGCCCGCCGGATCGACGGCGACCGCGTAGGCGGAGTCGTACCCGTTCCCGCCGAGGTAGGTGCTGAAGTCCAGGTACGGATCGATCACGAGCGGAAGCGCCGCGTCCACGCCTGCGAGCTCGAACGCCGCCGTGCGCTCGTCGACCAGCCGCCAGCGGGCCGGCACCTCGCAGCGCCCTTCCGCGGACTCCTGGTACGCGATCGGCGCCTCCTCCACGAGCGTGCCGAGCGCCGTGCGCGCGACGAGCCGGCCCGCCGCGTCCACCTCGAGGGCCTCGACGCCGGAGTAGCGCAGCCGGATCGGCGTGGGGTCGACCCCGGGCGCCAGCTCGAGCTCGTACTTGAGCCGATCCTCCGTCGCGTGCCAGACGAGGTCGGTGCCCGGGAGAACGCCCTCGTAGCGCACCCGCGCGTAGTGGCGCACGCCCCTCACCCAGCCCCGCGGATCGGCGCCGCGCAGGTAGCTCGTGCGGTGTGCGTGCGGAGCTTCTCCTGCCGGAACCGCATCCGCGTCGGCCCCGAGCAGCTCGATCTGCACCGCGGTCGGTCCCGCGTCGCCGCCGGATGCGACCACGACGCCGCCCGCGTGCAGGTCGATCTGCACCCCGCGCGCGCTCGCGCGGAAACGGACGTCGCTCGCGAGCTGGCCGCCGTTGGCCTCGAAGGAGAGAGGGATCGGACCCTGGACGCGCGGATGGTCGGCGCCGGACGTGGCTCCCGCCGCAGCGGCGGCCAGCGCGAGCAGAGCGAGTGAGCTGTGCGTGATCATGGACGTCGAGACCTCGTTCTCGGGGACTGGGGCTCCGTGCGCCGGTGCGCGGGTGCCCGCGACCGCGCACGGAGGACCGCCGCGACGACGCGCGGACGCGCGTCGCTCGAGCGGGCCTCCTGTCGTGCGTCGCGAGAGAGCGCTCCGGTCGACACCGAGCGGGAAAAACCCGTGCGGGGCGTTCGCACGCAGCGGCGTCCGCAGCGACCCGCGCTCGCTCCTGCGGAGGCCCAGCGCCACGGAGCCCGCCTATACTCGCGTCGGGCAGGAGCCCTGGCTCACGAGCGCGAAATGGCGTTTCCGGTCGACCATTCCCCACCGCCTCGACCTCTGACCCCCTTGAAGGCCACCGGCGATCCTCGGCGAGACCTCGACCTCGCGCGGCGCGTCCTCGACGGCGAGCCCGCGGCGCAGCGCGAGTTCGTGGACCGCATGCGCATCGTCGGCCGCGTGCTGGCGGCGCGGAACCGCCGCATGGGTCGACCGCTCGCTCCGAACGACCTCGAAGACCTGACGCAGGACGTGCTGGTGATCGTCTGGAAGAACCTCGCGAGCTACGCCGGAGCGGCGCCGCTCGAGGCCTGGGTGTTCCGCATCTGCGTCTACGAGCTCCTGAACGCGGTGCGGCGGCAGGGCAAGCGCGCGCGCACGCGGCTGCTCGACGACGAGGCGGCGCGCCTGCTGCCCGACGCGGCCGCCGAGCCGGAGCCGCCGGACGCGCGCGGCCTGCGCTCCTTCCTGAAGCACCTGGCGCCGCGCGAGGAAGAGGTGATCGGTCTGCGGCACGTCGAGGGCCTGACGTTCCAGGAGACGAGCGCGGTCCTCGGCGTGTCCGTCAGCAGCGTCAAGACCCACTACTATCGAGCGCTGGACAAGCTGCGCGACGTCCTGCGCCTGCGCGCGGGAGAGCCGCGATGAGCACGCACGACGCGACGCACGAGGCGCTCCTCCGGCGCTGGAGCACCGACGAGGTCCTCGGCGGCGAGGACCGCGCGGCGCTCGAGCGGTGCGACACCTGCCGCGCGCGGCGGCGCGAGATCGAGGCCCTGACCGCGGAGCTGCGCGAGCTCGGAGCGGCCGAGCGCGAGGCCGAGATCGACGCGGCGCGCCGGGGCCCCGCCCCCGAGTGGGAGGAGCGCGCCCTGGCGACCCTCGAGCGAGCCATGGGAGGGAAGCGTCCGCCGCGGCGCGCGCGCCGCTGGCTCCTCGCGGGCCTGGCCGCCGCGGCCGCCGCGCTCGCGCTCCTCGTGCCGCTCGGGCCGGACGGATCCGAGGCCGCCCCGGCGGCGCCCGTCTGGCTCGGCCCGAGCCTCGAGATGTCGCCCGCCGGCCCCGTGGAGCGCGTGGAGACCTTCCGCTGGTCGCACGCGACGACGCCGCTGGGCAGGTACGAGGTCGCCCTCTATCTTCCGGGAGCGTCGACGCCGTTCTGCACGGCGACGACGTACGAGACGCGATGGTCGCCCGACTCGCCCGATCCGTTGCCGGCGCACTTCGTCTGGGAGGTGCACGCCTACGACGACGACGAGCTGGTCGCCACGGGTCGAGCCGAGGTGCTCGTCTCGCCGCGCTAGCCTTCCTGATCGCGGCCGGGAGCGCGTCCGCGCAGGGCGCCGAGGCGCGCCGCGTCTCCGCGCTGCACGAGCGGCTGCAGCGCGCGCCGGCGAGCGCCAGGCCCGCGACGGCAGCCGAGCTGGCCGACGCCGTGCGCGAGCTCGAGGCGGCGCTCTTCGAGCGCGGGCCGTCGCGGTCGGAGGCGGCGGCCCTCGGATCCGCCAGCGTCGCCCTCGCCGAGCTGCCGGAGGGCGAGCGCCCGCCGGGCCTGGCGCCGGTCGAGCGGCTCGAGAACGCGCGCCTCCTGGCCCTGGCGGGCGGATACGAGGAGGGGCTGCCCTGGCTGAGCGAGCACATCGTCATCCGGCTGATGCACGCGGACGCGCTCGAGCGGGCGCGCGCGATCGTCGAGGAGGACCTCGCGCTCGTGGAGGACCCGGGCTTTCGCGGGCGCCAGCTCATGCGCCTGGCGCAGATCGCGCGCACCCAGGGACGGCTCGACGAGGCCGAGCGGCGCGTCGAGGAGGCGGCGGCCGCGCTGGGCGAGGACGGCGATCCGTCCACGCGAGCCTTGCTGCTCGGGACCCGGGTCGAGCTCTCGCTGGCGCTCGGGCTGCGCGACCGCGCGGCGCGGGAGAACCTCGAGGAGCTGCGGCTCGTCGAGGAGCTCCGCTCCGGGAGCGCGCGCGCCCGCCTGCACCGGGCGGACGTGCTGCTCGCGATCGGCCAGCTCGAGCGCGCGAAGGCCTACGCCGGCGCGCTCCTCGAGAGCGACGAGGCCTGGGGCGAGGCGCTGCGCGCGAGCCTGCGGCTGAACGTCGCCCTGGCCGACGCGGAGGCGGCGCGCCTGGGCCGCGTCGCGGGCAGGACGGCCTCGGCCGCGCTCCGCGCGGCGCTGGACGACCCGGCCCTCTCCGAGGGGAACCGCGAGCTGGCGGAGCTCGCGCTGGCCGACCTGCTCCTGCTCCTCGGCGAGGCGCAGGAGGCCGGCGCGCTCCTCGCCCGAGAGCCCGCTCCGGGCGCCGCGTCGCGCGCGCGGCTCGAGTCGAGCGCGCGCCGTGCGGCCCTGCGCCACCGGCACGCCACCCTCGTGGGCGACGCGCGCGCGCGCGCGCAGGCCCGGGCCGAGCTCGAACCGGCCTGGTCGGCGTTCCTGGACTCCTGGCGCGGCCTGGAGCCGCGCGTCGAGGGCCTCGGCTTCCTCGAGTACGGCTCGCGGCGCGTCGTCGTGAGCGAGCTCGTGCGCGCGACCATCGCGGAGTCCCGCGACCCGGCCGCGGCCCTCGCGCGCGTCCTCGAGGCCATGGAAGCGGGCAGCTTCGCCCGACGGCAAGCGTACCGCTCGCGGCCGCTGTCCGAGGTCGTCGCGCTGCTCGCGCCGCCCGGGAGCGGGCTCCTCGTCTACCTGGGCGGGCACGACGAGACGCACGTCTTCGCCGCCGATCGGGAGAGGATCGTCCACGACGAGGCGGTGGGCCCGCTCCGCCTGTGGGAGCTCGGGCGCGTCTGGCGCGGCATGCTCGACGCGCCGCCGCGCGGCGACGTCGCGCAGGGCCGCGAGCCGTTCCTCGCGGCGGGCCGCGCGCTGGCGGAGGCGCTCTTGCCTCCCGCGGTGCGCGAGCGCGTGGCCGGCTGGAGCTCGGTGACGATCGTGGGCCAGTCGTTCCTGGGGAGCCCGCCCTTCGAGTTCCTGCCCTTCGGGTCGGGATTCCTGGGCGACGAGCGCTCCGTCGCGGAGCTCCCTTCGCTGCCGGTGGGAGTGATCCTGCGCGAGCGCGCGGCGCTCGAGCGCTTCGAGGCGGACCTGTTCCTCGTCGCCGATCCCGCCTTCGGGCCCGACGCGCTGGCGCTGGTCGAGCCGCTGCCCTTCGAGCGCAGCCACCTGGAGCGCCTGACGCGCGGCTTCGCGCCCGGGCGCGTGCGCGCCGTCCTCGGCGACGAGGCGCACCGAGCGAGCCTGCTCGACCCGCTCGTGGGGCGCTCGCGCGTCCTGCACCTGTTCACGCACGGGATCGACTTGCCGGACCGCTGGCGTGGGGCGGCGGCGGTCCTGGCGCCCGCGGAGGAGGGAGACGCGGGCTTCCTGGACTGCGAGTTCGTCGAGACGCGCCTGGCCTCCGCGCCGGTCGTGCTGCTCAGCGCCTGCCGCGCGGGAGCGGGGCGCACCAGGCTGGGGGACGACGGGCCGTCGCACCTGGGCGGAGCGTTCCTGGAGGCCGGCGCGCGCGCCGTGGTGCTCTCCCCCGTCGCGCTCGAGCTGGAGGCGCAGTGCCGCTTCGGCGAGCTCGTCCAGGCGCGCCTGCTCGCCGGCGACGCCGTGGCCGAGGCGGTCCGCTCGGCGCGCGCGGCGCTCGCCCTGGACCCCCGCACGGCGCACCCCTACTTCAGTCGCGTGCGCGTGCTCGGCCTCGGCGACGCGCGGCCGTTCGCGCGCGACGAGCCGCCGCGCTGACCTCGGCTCGTGGCGGCGAGCGGGGCGGAGCGAGCGTCGGCGGCTCGGCGGGTGGGCTGATGTGGCCGGGATCTTGCGGACGACCCGGGGGTCGGTGAGGGCGGCCTGGAGCCGACGGCTCGAGCCCACCCGCGGCCTTGCCTTCGGCGCACCTGCCGCGCGGACCGGGAAACGTCCGTGACGAGGATCCCAATCAACCGGCAATGATCCCCTTGAAGCTTCCCGCCGCCTTGCTGCTGTGCGCGCTCTCGCTCGACTCCGACCTCGCCGGGAACGAGCCGCCCGCCGACACGGTCGTCCTCACCGGAGCTCGCCTGATCGACGGAACGGGTGCGGGAGAGCGGAAGGCGACCATCGTGTTGCGCGGCTCGCGCATCGAGCGCGTGCTCCTCGACGACGTCCTCGAGCCCGCGAGCGACGCGCTGGTCGTCGATCTCCACGGGCGCTTCGTGGTGCCGGGCTTGATCGAGGCCCACACCCACCTGGCCACCGACCCGTCCGCCGAGGGCTTCGTCGAGGGGCTCGAAGGAACGTTGCGCCGGCTCCTGGGGACCGGCATCACGCGGGTGCGAGACCTCGCAGGGGATGGTCGCGTGCTCGCGGACCTGGCTCGCCGGACACGCGAGGGAGACCTCGTCGGGCCCGACGTCTACTTCGCGTCCTTGCTGGCCGGCCCGCGATACTTCGGCGACCCGCGGATTCGAGCGGCTTCGCGAGGCGTCGAGGTCGGAACTGCCGCCTGGGCCCACGCCCTGACCGAGGAGACCGACCTCGAGGCGCTCTTCGCCGCCATCAGCGAGCTGGGGTCGGACGGACTGAAGCTCTACGCCGACCTGGAGCCCGACCTCGTCGCTCGGGTGACCGAGCAGGCCCACGAGCGGGGCCTGCGGGTGTGGTCCCACTGGGTCGTGCAGCCGGAGCGCACGCGCGCGATCGACGCCGTCCGCGCGGGTGTGGACGTCGTCTCGCACGCCTACATGCCGATGCTCGATGCCACGCCCGAGCAGCGTGCGTCTTCGGAGCTCGTGATCGAGGCCGCGGGTGGCCGCGAGCTCTTCGAGCAGATGAGGGACCGCGGGACGGTTCTCGACGCGACGCTCGCGGCGGCCGCGCGACTCCCGAGCCGCCCGGGATGGGTCGAGCCGCTCGCCTGTGCCGCCGACGTCGTTCGGGCCGCGCTCGCCGCCGGTGTCGACGTCTGCGCGGGGAGCGACCATCCGGGCGACGGCGACCGGCCAGGGCTGCACCTCGAGCTCGAGCTCTTGCAGAGGGAGGCGGGTCTCGAAGGGATCGAGGTGATTCGCGCGGCGACCCGGGGCGGTGCGCGCGCCTTGGGGATCGAGGACCACGTCGGGACGATCGAGGCCGGGCAGGAGGCGACGCTGCTCGTTCTCGACGGCGACCCGACCCGAACGCTCGACGCTCTCGCGACGCCGATGATCGTGGTCAAGCGGGGAAGGGTGTACTCGGGTCCCGCCTTGCGCGCCGGCACGCACGCGCTGCTCGAACGGTTCCCCACGCTCGACGGCCGCTGAGGCCCGGGGTCGCGGTCGGGCGCGCCGCTCGACGCTGCCGCCTTGTCGGCGCGACGCTCTACGGACCGGCGTGCGAGCGGACGAGCCCGAGAACCCGGGGACGGCCGCCCCGGCACTGTCCCCGCCTGGGCTTGCCGGCCGTGCACTGCGCCGGACGGCTACCCTCCGTTCATGATCGGAGGCGGCGCCGAGCCCGGCGGGATCGGCTGGAAGGTGCCGCGCAGGACCCCGCCGCCGATCGCGGTGACGAGCGCGCCGCTCGGCGCGGTGAGCGTGATCTCCACGTCGCCCCAGCGGGGCGGGTAGGCGTGCCGCGGCGGCCCCTCGTCGAGGAGCCCGACCTCGGCGACGTAGTGGAGCTTCGCGCCCGGCGCCGGCATCGGCAGGGTCACCGACACCTTCGAAGCCTCGCCGACGAGCAGGGTCCCGAGCCACTCCTGGCGCGTCCCCTCGACCAGCCCGGTCTCGGTCGAGCCCTGCCAGGTGACCACCTTCACCGCCGAGGCCGGGCCGGACGGCAGCGCTTCGGGGAGCGTCACCTCGAACACGAGGGAGACCTTGCCCCCGCCCGCTTCGCTTGCCGCCAGGTCGTCGGCGACGTGGAGCAGCCATGCGCCCGCGTCCGTGGGCTTGCCGTGGACCAGCCACAGCGTCGCCGCGGAGTCCGCGACCAGCGCGTCGCCGTCGCCGTCGCCGTCCACGTCGCAGAGCGCCGCCGCGAGGACGGGAGGAGCCGGCTGGGACGGGGACTCGGAGAGCACGTCGTGGACGCTCGCGGCGTCGAAGCTGGGCGCTCCCGGGGGCCCGTGGACGTAGGCATCGACCGCTCCCGAGGCGAAGGGGATCAGGACGTCGGGGAGACCGTCCCCGTCGTGGTGGCCCGCGGCCAGGCCCACCGGCGTCCCGTCCAGCGGAAGCGCGGGCTCCTCGCCTTGCTCGTCGAGGACTCGCAAGAGCCACCATCCCGTCTTCGGCTCCCGATCGACGAGGGCCAGCCGCTGGGGCGCTGGTGGCTCGTAGCCCAGCACCGCCATGCGGGCCCCCGCGCCGCCCACGCCGAAGGCCTTCACCGGGGTGCCGTCGATCGCGCGGACCTCGAGCACGTCGTCGCGCAGGACGGCGAGCTCGGGCGCGCCGGCGCCGTCCCAGTCCAAGAGCTCGACGTCCCGGATCGTCGCAGGCCCGAGCGGCACGCTCTCCGTCGTGCTGAAGAGGTCGCCGCTCGAGTCGAGCAGCACGGCGGTGCGCAGGGACCCGTCGCCCTCGACCACCGAGCACACCGTGAAGCCGGAGCCCTCCGCGGCCCAGCTCGCGACGTGCCGGGCGTCCGCGAAGGCCAGCAACGGGCTGTGGATCACCGCGCCCGTCCCGGGATGCACGCGCAGGAGGTCGAGCCCGGCGCTGCCGACGGCCAGCGCTCCCGAGGCCTGCAGCGTCCCCAGGCCCCGCAGGAAGGTGAAGTCGCGGATCCCCGCCGCCGCGCTGGCCAGCGGAACGCTCCACGCGTCGCCGTGGGCGTCGGCGTACAGGTCCGGATCCAGGAGCAGCGTGAGAGCCTGCCCGTGCAGGAGCACGACGTCGGCGGTGCCGTCGGCCGTCAGGTCCGCCGCGGCGATCCGCGCCGCCCCGGCCGGGACGCCGAGCGCGCGCACGTCGGATCCGAAGCCTGCGGCCTGGGCCTGGCCGGGCGCAGGCGAGAGCGCGAGAGCGGAGGCGCAGAGGGCGAGAAGGCGTGTCATGGTCTCCTTGGCGGGCGTGGGTCCGGTCTCTTCCGGATCGTAGCGACGTCGCGCGCGAGCGGTTCCTCGCCCTGGAGCTTCCGAGCGCCCGACGGCGGCCGACAAGAACCCGAGAAAACCCGCGATCGCCCGGTTCCTGGCCGGAGTCGGGGAGCGGCATCGCCGCTGCCGGCGCATCGCGCCGCACCGCAGGTCAGGGCGCGCGCACCCCGTCGTAGGGCACGCCGAGCACGGCGCGGTACTCCGCCAGCGCCTTGAAGTGCTCGGCCAGCACGTCGACCACGGCCGCCGCCGCCGCGGCCGTCTGCTGCTCGCGCAGGTTGACGCGGAACAGGTCGCTCTCGCCCGCCGCGAGCTGCAGCCGCTCGGCCTCCTCGAGGCGCTCGGCCAGCTCGACGTTCGCGCGCGCCTGCGCCAGCCGCTGCCAGGACTGGGTCAAGGCCGACTCGGCGTCCTGCACGTCGGTCACGACGAGATCGCGCTCGAAGCTGGTCTCGCGCCGCAGCTTGGCGATCCTGGCCTCCAGCGAGCGGCGGTCGCCGGCCGGCTTGCGCCGCTGCAGCGGCATCGAGAAGCGCACCAGGGCCTCGAGCTCGAAGGGATCCTTGTCGTCGGGCGTGTTCACGGCCGCGCCGACGTCCTGCGAGGCGAACACGCCCAGGTCGAGCCTGGGCAGCCACTGGTTCCCCACCAGGCGCAGCTCGAGCTCCAGCGCCTCGAGCTCGAGCTCCAGCGCGCGGATCTCCGGCCGGCGCTCGAGCGCCACGCGCTCCCCCTCGGGCACGAGCGTCAGCGACGGCGCGCGCGGCTCGGGGAAGGCGGGCGGGAGGTCCTCGGGCGCGGGCACGCGCGGGCGCCCCTGCGCGTCGCGCCAGTACAGCGAGAGCTGGATCGCCGCCTGCTGCAGCCCGCGCTCGGCGCGCACGCGGTTGGACTCGCGCTCGACGATCAGGCGGCGGTTGTCGATCAGGTTGATCTCGGCCAGCTCGCCCTCGGCCACGGCCAGCTCGACCTGCGCCTGGCGATCCTGCGCGAGCTCGAGCTGGCGCTGGGCGATGGCGCGCTTGGCGCCCGCGGCGACCCAGCTCCAGTAGGCGCTCGCGGCCTTGCGCGTCGCCTCCAGGCGCTTCTGCAGCACGATCGGCTCGGCGCGCTCGACGCCGAGGCGCGAGCGCCACAGCTCGACGCGCCGCGGGTCGATCTCCCCGCCCTGCAAGAGCGGGAGGCTGACGCCGGCGCGGTACTCGCCGCCCGCGTTGGTCTTCTGCTTGCCGTCGTAGACCGCGAAGTCGCCCGAGCCGATGCGGTAGCCGCCCAGGAAGGTCGCGCCCCACAGCGTCGTGGGCTGCTCGATCCAGGCGTCGAAGACCTCGTTCTCGTAGAAGCCCTCGGGCGCGACCGTGCCCCGGGCCTCCAGACGCGTGTCGAAGCCGCCGCGCGCGGAAACGAGCTTGCCGTGCGCGATCTCGACCTCTTCGAGCGCGGCCAGGATCAGCGGGAAGTTGGCTTCCACCGACGTCATCAGCGCGTCGAGGTCCAGCTCGCCGGAGGGCTCCTGCGACGTGGCGCTGCCCAGGATCGCCACGGCCGCGGGCCGCGGCGTCGGCGCGGCCACGCGCGAGAGCACGTCGTACCCGACCGGCGGCGGCCAGTCGTCGCCGCGCTGCGGGCTCGAGCTGCTGCAGGCGGCCGCCAGCGCCGCCGCGAGCGCACCGGCGCGCGCGATCACGACTTCGAGCCCTTCTTGCCCGAGGCCGCCGGCGTCGCGTCGCCCGCCTGCGGCGGCCCGCCCTGGATCGAGGGCGGGAAGGCGTTGAGCTGGCGCCAGATCTCGTAGCCCAGGCTGACCGAGTCGAGCAGCACCCAGCCGCTGGCGCGCGCGCCCTGGCGCAGGAAGCGCTCCTCGGGCCAGTCCGGCTCGTCGGGGTCGGGCACGATCAGCGTGCGGAAGCGTCCGTCGGGTCCGCCCCGGGCGTCGACCACCTCGACCACGCCTCCGAACGTGCCGACGGCGACCGACGGCCAGCCGGCGAACTGCACCGCGGGCCAGCCCTCGAACTGCAGGCGCACCTTGCGCCCGGGCGTGATCAGCGGCGCGTCGTTGCCGCGCACCCACAGCTCGACGGCGAGCGCGTCGGTGACCGGGATCAGCTCGATCAGCGGGTCGCCCTGCGAGAGCAGGTCGGCCGAGTTGGCGGCGTGCACGCGCAGCACGTAGCCGTCGCGCGGCGCGACGACCGTCTGCGTCTTCTGGCGCTCGAGCTTGGTGACGGCCTCGGTCAGCTCCTTCTCGGCCAGCGCGACCTTGGTGCGCGCCTCGTCGCGGCTCGAGCGCGTGGAATCCAGCTTGGCGCGGTACTCGCCGCCGACCTGGTCGATCTTCGCCATCTTGGCGCGCTCGTCGTTGCGCGCCTGCTCGACCTTGGCCTTGGCCTCCTCGACCTTGGCCTGCGCGGCGAGGAAGTCGCGCTCGGCCTTCTGGAACTCGAGCTCCGAGGCCACGCCGTTGGAGAAGAGGTTCCACTTGCGCTCGCGGTCGGCGCGCTTCTGCTCCAGGTCGGCCTCGACCGCGCTCTGGGCCTGCTGCTCGGCGCGCACCTTCTCGATCGACTGCTGGAGCTCGAAGCTGGCCGAGTCGACCGCGGCCTCGCGCGCGTCCTCGAGGCTCTCGAGCTGCAGATCGTAGTTGTCGACCTGGCCCTTGGCGGCGTCGACCTTCTCGACCGCGAACAGGTACTGCTGCTCCAGACGCAGGGCGTACTGCGGGTCCTGGTCGGCCATCTCGGCCAGCAGGTCGCCCTTCTTCACGTACACGCCCTCCTGCACCTCGAGCTTCATCAGCCGACCGGTGACCGGCGCCGGGATCATCTGCGTGCGGTCGAGCGGATCGAGGGCGGTCACGCGTCCCGCGCCGGACACGTTCTGCACCCAGGGCACGAGCAGGAGCGCCACGGGCAGCGCGACGAAGAGCCCCACCAGCACCGTGGCCAGCTTGCGCAACGCGTGCGGCGGCCGCACGGCCTTGAGCGCGGCGAGATCGGCGGAGTCGACGTAGGCGTCGCCGAGCTCGGCGAGGTCGACGGAGCTTCCCATGGCGGCCTCAGGCGGTCTGGAGGGGACGGGAGGGATCGCTGCGCAGCCGCCCGGCGGGCAGCTCGAGCACGGTCTCGCAGCGCGCGAGCACGTCGGGCACGTTGGAGACGAGGACCAGCGACCAGCCCGCGTCGCGGTCGAGCAGGGCGCGCAGCGCGACCTCGCGCCGCTCGTCCGACAGGCCGTCCAGCAGGTCCTCGACGATCAGCAGGCGCGGCGCGCCCGCGATCGCGCGCGCGATCATCAGCAGCCGCACCTCGCCCTGCGAGAGCACGTGCTCGACCGCGTGGAGCCGCGTCTCCAGGCCGTCGGGCAGGCGGCCGACGCGCTCGAGCAGCCCGACCGCGCGCAGCGCGCGGCGCACGCCCTCGTCGTCGACGAAGGGGCGGCCCAGCCGCACGTTCTCGCGCAGCGTGCCTTCCACGAGCTCCACGCGGCCCGCCACGCCGACCTCGCGGCGCAGGAAGTCGAGGCTCAGGTCGCGCAGGTCGCGGCCGTCGAGCTCGAGGTGGCCGGCGCTCGGCAGGCGCAGGCCCCAGACCAGCTCGACCAGCGTGCTCTTGCCCGAGCCGCTGCGGCCCGTGACGCCCAGGCGCCCGCCGGAGGCGAGCTCGAGGTCGAGGCCCTCGAACAGCGCCGATCCGTCGGGCAGGTGCCAGCTCACGCCGGCGAGGCGCAGCGCCGCGCCGCGCGAGATCGCGGGCGCGGCATGGTGCTCGCCGCCCAGGCGCTCGGTCGGCAGGTCGAGCAGCGCGCCGACCTTGTGCACCGACGCGGACAGGTCGTAGAAGCTCTCGAGGTGCTTGCCCATCTTGGCCACCGAGCTGACCACCGCGGACACGATCAGCTCGGCCGCCACGAGCTGGCCCAGGGTCAGCGTGCCCGCGATCACGAGCCAGCCGCCGATCGCGAGCAGCGCCGTGCTGGCCAGCACCTGCAGGCCCAGGGCGACGACCATCTGGCCGAAGACCACGCGGTAGTGGCGCGCGCGCAGCGTGACGTAGCGGCTCGCCAGCCGGTCGGCGTGCTCGAGCGCCCAGCGCCGCGCGCCGGCGGCCTTGAACACCATCGGACTGCGCGCCAGCTCCTCGAGCCAGGCCGCGACGGCGTACTTGGCGCCGCTCTCGTCGATCGCCGAGCGCATGCCCTTGCGCGCGGGCAGGAACACCAGCGCCGCGACCACGGCCAGCAGCACGATGTCGAAGGCCAGCAGCACCGGGTGGTAGAAGGCCAGCACCAGCGTCCCGACGAGCACGCTCAGGAGCACGCTCAGGCCGTCGAGCAGGAGGTACGAGCCGACCTTCTGCACCGTCATCACGTCGAAGAAACGGTTGACCAGCTCGGGCCCGTAGCCGGCGTCGTAGGCCTCCTGGCGCACGCGCGGCAGGCGCGCGGCCAGCTCGGCCACCAGGCGCACGAAGATGCGCCGCTGCAGGATCTCGACCACCCAGTACTGCAGAGCGCTCAGCACGCCCGCGAAGCCCAGGCCCAGGAAGAGCAGGAGCGCCACCACCACGAGCTGCTGCACGACGCCGCCGAGCGCGACGAAGTTGACCAGCGCCTGCACCGCGATCGGCGTCGCGAGCAGGAGCACGCCGGTCGCGACGGCGAAGGCCGCCACCGCCAGCAAGTCGCCTCGATCCGGTCGGAACAGCCGCAGCAGCCGCACCAGCGGCGACAGGCTCGGCCCGTCCGCAGGCGAGACCGCGTCGGCGCAGGGGGAGGCCGGGTCGCCGTAGAGCCAGGTCGCGCGCTGCCCCGGCGCGAGGCCCAGCTCGCGCTCGAGCTCCTCGATGCCGCACCAGTGCGCCGCCCCGCCCCGGTCCACCAGCGCGCGGCCGCCGCGCGTGCGCACCAGCGTCGCGAGCCGCGCGCGCCCCGCGGCGTCGCGCACGGCGTGCACCAGCGGCCGCCCGCGCCCGGCGCGCTCGAAGGCCTCGGCGACGCTGCTCTCGCAGCGGCCCATGCGCAGGCCGGCGTCCTCGCCGGCCGACTCCAGCCAGTCGCGCGGCTCGGCGTCGCGTCCGGTCCAGGCCTGCTCGAGCAGGCGTTCCAGCCGCGGGCGGTCGTGGGTCAGGCCCGCGGCGTGGGTCAGGTACCACAGCGCCCCGACTCCGCTGGAGGTGTCGAAGCGTGCTCTCGTCCCGGTGTAGATCATCGGTCGGGAGGCGGCGGCGGAGGGAGAGGGGGCCCGCGGCGCTCCTTCCCGCGGGGGCGGCGCTAGCTACGCGCGACTCGAGAAAATGCGAGCGAAACCCCGCGGCCCGCGGGAGCGCGCGCGTGCCAGCCTGCGGGCGGACGCCTTGCCGCCCCGCAGCGTCCTCACGACCGCCCGCCCAACGGGACGGTGGTCGGCAAGGCGCTCGAGCCCCTGGCCGCGGGCACGGGCAAGATCCGCA
>CADEGS010000074.1:0-4835 GCA_902826945.1 uncultured bacterium
CGAGCCGCCGAGCCCGCTCGATCCGCCGCCCGGCTGCGCCTTCCACCCGCGCTGCCCGCGCGCGGCCGAGCTCGGCGCGCGCTGCCGCCTCGAGCGCCCGGCCTGCGCGCCGCGCGGCGCGCCCGAGCGCGCGCGCGAGCGGCTGGCCTGCCACCTGCTGCCCGAGAGCCCCGCGCCGCCCGCCTGAGGGATGCGCATTCCTCGGCGCCGCCCGCGCCCTCGGCCGCCCGCGCGGGAACGCCGCGGCCGGGAGCGCGCGCGCCTCGACAGGGCAAGGGGCGTCCCTATCATGCCCGGCTCGTTTGCGGCCGGCGCCCCCTCCACGGGCCGGACCGCGCGCTCCGGGCGGGACCTCTCCCCGCCCCAACCCCCTCGAGGTGCTGTCCATGGCTCTCCCCTCCCTGCTCCTGGCCGTGCTCGTGCCCTACGGTCCCCTCGCCGAAGCCCCCCCCGTCTCCACGCCGGCCCTCGACGAGGTCATCGACGGCAAGTGGCACGGGTTCGTCAACGTCGGCGCCACCTACACCGACGGCAACACCGACGTGCGCTCCGCGAACGTCTCCGCCGAGGCCGTGAAGCGCCGGGAGGAGGATCGCTACACCCTGAAGGCGTACTGGAACTACGCCCAGAACCAGGGCGCGATCACCGACCGCAACGCCGGCGCCAACGCCAAGTACGACCACTTCGTGAGCGAGAAGCTCTTCCTGAACGCGATCGCCGGCGTCGAGACCAACAGCCTGGCCGCCTTGCACCTGCGCTACTACGCGGGCGGCGGCGCGGGCTACCAGTTCGTGGAGAACGAGCGCACGAAGCTGCTCGGCGAAGGCGGCCTCGTGTACTTCAACGAGGAGTTCACGAACAACGACAAGAACGAGTACATCGCCGCGCGCCTGTCGTACGACCTCGACCACAAGGTCACCGACACGACGACCTTCGAGCAGACCGCCGAGGCGTTCCCCAGCCTCGAGGACAAGGACGACTTCTACGGCAAGCTCGACAGCAAGGTCAGCTTCAAGATCAGCGACAAGTGGTCGGCCTTCCTCCAGCACGTGCTGAACTACGACAACACGCCCGCGGATGGCGCGGAACGCGTCGACAACCGCGTGATCGTCGGCGTGCGCTGGTCCTTCTGAGCCCTCGCGCGCGGCGCGGCGGCCCCCGCCGCGCCGCGCGTCACTCGGGCGTGACCTGCACCGAGTGGCGCTCGTGCTCGCCGGAGCCCTCGAGCGGGTCGGGCTCCTCGCCCAGACGCTCGGCGACCGCGTTCAGGAACAGGCCGGCGCGCCGGCGGTGGTCGGCCGTGTCGAACGTGCCGACGCGCACGGCGACGCACGAGTAGCCCTCGGGGTGCTTCTCGACCAGCACCCACAGGTCCTGGCCGGCCTCGAACTCGCCCTCGGTCGGCGTGTGCGTCTTGATCGCGAGCGGCGGATAGCCGGCGTCGGCGGCCGCCGCCGTGGCCGCGCTCCAGGCGCGCTCGAAGGCGACGTCGAAGTCGCGGTGCGCCTGGTTGCGGTCGTACTGCACGAAGCCCACCGTCCCGGCGGCGGCGGCCGCCGCGACGATGCAGCCGCTCGCGGGCCACAGGGCAAGGGGCAGCGACAGGAGCCACGCGCGCTTCATGAGGAGAGCCTCCGTCCGGTGGATCGGCACGCAGCGAGCATAGGAACGGGCGCGGCGCCGTCCAAGGGCGCGGCCGACTCCGGCGCCCGTCGCGTGGCGCGCGCGCGGGCGCTCCCCTACCCTGGCCGGGCCTGTGACGCGCCGTCGGAGCGCGCGCGACGCCGATGATCGAGGTCGAGCACGTCTCGAAGCGCTACGGAGCCACGCTCGCGGTGGACGACGTGTCGTTCACGCTCGGCCGCGGCACCGTCGCGGGCTTCCTGGGCCCCAACGGGGCCGGCAAGAGCACGCTGCTCAAGATGATGAGCACGTGGCTGCCCCCGACCCGGGGCGCGATCCGCATCGCGGGCCACGACGTCGTGCGCGAGCCGCTGGCGGTGCGCCGCCAGCTCGGCTACCTGACCGAGCACAACGCGCTCTACGACACGATGCGCGTGGACCGCTTCCTGCGCTTCGTCGGCCGCGCGCGCGGCCTGGAAGGCGCGCGCCTGGCCGAGCGCACGGCCTGGGTGGTCGAGGCCTGCGCGCTGGGCGAGGTGTGGCAGAAGCGCGTGCAGCAGTGCTCGAAGGGCTTCCGCCAGCGCATCGGCGTCGCCGCGGCGCTGCTGCACGACCCGCCCGTGATCCTGCTCGACGAGCCGACGCACGGGCTCGACCCGCTGCAGGTGGCGGCCTTCCTCGACTTCGTGCGCGAGCTGGCGCGCGAGCACACGATCCTGTTCTCGAGCCACGTCCTGAGCGAGGTCGCCGCCGTCTCCCAGCGCCTGCTCGTGATCCACCACGGCCGGCTCCTCCTGGACGCGCCGGTCGAGGCGCTGCGCGCGCGCGCCGGCGCGGCCGGGCTCGAGGCGTTCCTGCTCGCCACCGTGCGCGAGGCGCCGCGCGCGCCGGAGGCCCGCGCGTGAGCGCGCGCGCGGACGAGGGCCGCATGGGCGCGCGCGAGCTCGCGCGCGGCACGGGGCTCGTGCTCGGGCGCGAGCTCGGCGCGGCGCTCGACTCGGGCGTCGCCACGGTCTACGCGATCGCCTTCGGGCTGCTGGCGAACTCGATCTTCATGAACGAGTTCTTCCTGGCGGGCGAGCTCTCGATGCAGGCCTGGTTCGGGCTGCTGCCGCTCTTGCTCGCCTCGTTCCTGCCGGCGGTCTCGATGCGCCTGTGGGCCGAGGAGCGCAAGAGCCGCACGATCGAGCTGCTCTTCACGCTGCCCTTCCGCCCGGCGCAGGCGATCCTCGGCAAGTACCTGGCCGCGCTCGGGCTGTTCGGGCTGTTCCTCGCCACCTCGCTCCCGATCCCGGTCATGCTGGCCGTGCTCGGCCGGCCCGACTGGGGCCCGATCGCGACGGGCTACCTGGGCCTCGTGCTGCTGGGCGGCCTCTTCCTGGCGGTCGGCAGCCTGCTCTCGGCGGCCGCGCGCGACCAGATCGTGGCCTTCGTGACCACCGCGCTCTGCGCCTTCGCGCTGGTGCTCTCGGGCAACGACGAGGTCGTGGCCGTGCTCGACGGCCTGGCGCCGCGGCTCGCCGTCGGCACCTTCCTCTACGAGTGGGTCTCGGTCGCGCCGCACTACCAGGCGCTCGTGGCCGGCGTGCTCGAGCTCTCGAGCGCGATCTACTTCGTCTCGCTCAGCGCGCTCGCGCTCTTCGCCTGCGGGCTGGTCCTCGAGCGCAACCGCTCCTGAGCCGTGCGCGCGCGCGACGTCCTCGGCCTCGTGCTCGTGCTCGCGCTGGGCGCGGCCTGCGCCGGCCTCGCCGCGCGCGTCGCGCGCCACCTGGAGCGCTCGGGCGCGCTGCGCGTCGAGCTCGGCCGCGAGCGGCCGACGACGCTCGAGCCGCGCACGCGCGCCGCGCTGGAGGCGCTGGACGAGCGCCTGACCGCCACCTACTACGTCTCGCGCCGCGAGCGCATGCCCTCGTCGATGCGGCGCCTCGAGCGCCAGGTCACGGGCCTGCTCGAGGCCATGCGCGCGGCGGCGCCCGGGCGCTTCGACTACAAGATCGTCGATCCCGAGGACCGCCCCGAGCTCTCCGGCTTCGCCGCCAACCGCCGCGTCGCCCCCTTCCGCGTGCGCAGCGTCGCGCGCGACGCCTGGAGCGAGCGCACGGTGTGGTCGGCCCTGACGCTCGCGCTCGGCACGCGCGCGCCGGCGGTCGTGAACGGCATCGCGCCGGAGACGCTGCCGCGCCTGCAGCGCGCGATCGTGGCGCACCTGGAGCAGATCCAGGCGCCGCGCGCGCCGCGCCTGGCGCTGGCCACGCCGCTCGGGCGCGGCTACGACGAGCTCGCGGCGGCGCTGGCCGAGCGCGGCCCGCTCGAGCGCGTGGACCTCGACGGCGGCGCGCCCTTCCCCGCCGACGCCGACCTGCTCTTCTGGATGGCGCCCGCGCGCGCGGAGCCCGCGCGCCTCGAGGAGCTCGACCGCTTCCTCGCCGCCGGGCGCAGCCTGGTCGTGGCGGGCGCGCTGCTCGCGGCGGACGGCGGGCTGCGCGCCGGTCCCGGCGGGCCGGAGCTCGCGACGCGCCCGGGCGCCGCGGGCCTCGAGCCGCTGCTCGCGCACCTCGGCCTGCGCCCCGCGCCGGGCCTCCTGTGCGACGCGCGCGCCGAGGAGGCGCTGCTCGCGGACGCGCCCGTGGCGGCGCCCTTCGCGATCCGCTGCATCGCGCCGAACCAGGACTTCCGCCGCTGGGACCGCCAGCCGAACGGCACGCTGCTCTTCGCGCTGGCCGCGCCGCTCGGGCTCGACGCGGCGCGCCTGGCGCGGCGCGGGACGAGCGCGCACGTCCTGGCGACGACCTCGGACGACACCTGGCGCGTCGCGCTCGAGCCGGGCGCGACCGTCGCGCTGGCCGCGCTCGCGCGCGAGCGCGGCCTCGAGCTGCCCAAGCAGGCGCTGGCGGTGGAGCTCGCGCCCGACGATCCCTGGCAGGGGCACGTCGTCGCGCTGGCGGCGACGACGCCCTTCGAGGACGGCGTGCTGGCGCGCGAGCACGACGCGCACGGGGCGCTCCTGCGCACGCTGGTGGACGAGCTGGCGTCCGACGGCCGGCTGGTCAGCGCCGACGCGCCCGCGCCGGAGCGCGCGCCGCTGCCGCGGCTGGTCGCCTGGCAGCGCGCCGCCTGGCGGCTCGCCTGCGTCGCGCTCGTGCCGGCCCTCCTCCTGGCGACGTTCGTCGTGCCGCGCCTGCGCGAGGCGCGCGCGCTGCGCGCCCGCGCGC
>CADEGS010000074.1:4845-17909 GCA_902826945.1 uncultured bacterium
CTGGCCGTGCTCGCGCGCGAGGCGGGGCTGCGCGCCGACGCCGGCGCGGCGCGCACGGCCGTGCTGGCGCCCGAGACGCGCGCGCTGGCGGCGCGCCTGGGCCGCTCGGGCGCGGTGCGCGTGACGCGCGCCTTCTCGCCGCGCGCGAGCCTGCCGCCGCGCTGGCGCGGCGGCCTGGAGCGGCTCGACCGCCTGCTCGACGACCTGCGCCGCGCCGGCGCCGAGCTCGCGCTCGAGCGCGCCGACCCCGCCGACGACCCGGCGCTGGCGCGCCGGCTGGAGGCGCTCGGCGCGCGGCGCCAGGACGTCGTGGATCGCGACGCCGAGGAAACCGTCGTGCGCTCGGTGTGGGCCACGCTCCTCTTCGAGCGCGACGGGCGCAGCGAGACGGTCTCGATCGCCGAGGCGCGCGACCTCGAGGAGCTCGAGCTGCGCGTCGCCTTCGCGCTCTGGCGCCTGGAGACCGGCCGCCGGCCGACGGTCGCGTTCGCCTCCGACGTGCCGCGCCTGTCGGCGGCCGAGGCGCACGAGGACTTCCAGCAGAAGGGCCTGTTCGCGCCCTCGGGCACCGACGTCTACAGCCGCGCGCGCGCGCTGCTCGAGCGCCAGGGCTACCGCGTGACGCACGTCAACCCGCGCGCGCCGGAGCCCTTCGCCGGCGCCGATCTGGTCGTCTGGATGCAGCCGCGGCGCCCGGTCGCCCCGATGCTCGAGCCGCTCCTGCGCTACCTGCACGGCGGCGGTCGCGTGCTCCTGTGCGCGCAGCACTTCGTCGTGCAGTCGCGCCAGTACCGCGGCGCGGGCTTCGAGCTCGTCTACTGGCCGCAGCCGCAGTCGTGCGACCTCGAGCGGCTGTACCTGCCCGAGATCGGCGTGCACCTCGTGCGCGAGGTGCTCTTCGACGAGCTCTCGACCACGATCGAGACCGACACGCAGATCACCGGCCGCGGCGCGGAGCGCGACTTCGAGCGCCAGAGCTCCGCCCTGCCCTTCCTCGTGCGCGCCTCCTCGGCGGCCTACGACCGCGCCTCGCCGGTGACGCGCACGCTCGGCGACCAGGCCTTCGCCTGGCCGAGCGCGATCGAGCTCGACCAGGAGCGCCTGAACGCGCTCGGCCTCACGGCGCGCACCCTGATCGCGACCTCGCCGCACGCCTGGCGCTACGACTGGAAGGGCGGCTGGATCCCGCCCGAGCGGCTCGCCGGCCCGCCGGCCGATCCCGCGACCGGCGCGCCGCTGTGGGCCGGACCGCAGGCGCTCGCGGTGCTCGTCGAGGGCGTCTTCCCGCCGCCGGAGGCGCCGCTCGCGCTCGACCCCCTCCTCGCGCCGCCGCCCGATCCGGCGCCCTGGCCCGAGGCGGCGCCGGGCGCGCTGCTGCTGGTCGGCGCCTCGGAGCCCTTCAAGGACGCGAGCCTCGACGACCCGCGCTTCCGCGCCGACCACCTGCTCGGGAACGCGGTCGCGACGCTCGCGCTGGAGCCCGAGCTCTCCGCGCTGGCGACGCGCCGGCGCGTGCCGCGCGGCGTGCCGCTCTTGGACGAGCGCACGCGGCTCGCCTGGCGCGCCGCGGTCCTGGGCGGCGGGCCGCTGGCGCTCGTCGCGCTCTCCCTGGCGCTCGCGCTGGCGCGCCGGCGCGCGCCGCGCGCGCCGACGGCAAGGGGAGGAGCGCGGTGAGGCGCGCGCTCGTCCTCCTGCCGCTGCTCCTCGCCGCGCTGCTCCTCTGGGAGCGCGCGCTCGCGCGCGGCGCGGCGGGCGAGCGCGACCTGCGCGGCCGCGTCGGCCGCATCGTCCCCGAGGAGCGGCGCGCCGCGCTGGCGCTCTCCGCGCTGCGCGTCGAGCGCCCGGGCGTCCCGACGCGCACCTACGGCCGCCTGCGCGGCCGCTGGCGCGCGCTCGAGCTCTTCGGCGCGCCGGCCGACGCGCGCGCCATCGGCGCGCTGGCGGACGGCCTGCTCGACGCGCAGGGCTTCGTCGTCAGCGACGCCCCCGACGAGGCCGCCGCGTACGGCATCGTCGGCCCGGACGCGCTGCGCGTCAGCCTGTGCGGGCCGCGCGTGCTCGAGGATCCCGGCGGCGACGTGCAGATCGCCTTCGACGTCGGCGCCTCGCTGCCGGGCGAGGGGCAGCAGGGCTCGTTCGTGCGCGTGCGCGGCGCGCGCGAGATCTGGTCGATCGACGCCGACCCGCGCGCCGCGCTCGCGCCGCGCGCGGGCGGCCTGCCGGCCCTGCTCGAGCCGTGGGTCGTGCCCATGGACTGGGAAGGCTGGCGCGGCGGCGTGACGCGCGTCTCCGTGCGCGACGCGGCGGGAGCGCGGCTCGCGCTCGAGCGCCGCGCGCGCGAGGTCACGCCCGAGGAGCTGCGCGCCGGCCGCCCGCCGTGGGACTGGGTCCTCGCGCCCGGCGCGCTCGAGCTCCCCGCCGCCCCCGTCCCCGCGCAGGCCTTCTCGCTCTTCGTGCAGCGCCTGCCCTACGCCGACGTGCTCGACCCCGCGCGCGCCGACGCGCTCGGCGCGCGCGCGGGGACGGGCGGCGCGCTGACGCTCGAGGCCGAGGGCGCGAGCCCGTGGACGCTCCTCTTCGGCGCGCCGCTCCCCGACGGCCGCGTGCCGGTGTGGAGCACGCCGAGCGAGACGCTCTACGCCATGGAGCCCGCCCCCGCCGCGCTCGCGCTCCCCGGCGTCGAGCCCTTCCTCGAGGCCAGCCAGGCGAACCCCTGGGATCCCTGGCTGCGCTAGTCCGGGTCGCGCTCCGGGCACTCGCAGCGCCCGATCACGACGTCCACGGCGTTCGTAAGGAGCGCGGGCTGCGTCGAGTGCCGCAGCAGCGCCTGCGCACAGAAGGACGCGCCGGCGAGCTCCGCGAGCGGCGGAACGGGGAGGAACCACGTGAGGGGGAAGCCGCCGCTCCCGAGCGACGACGAGAGGAACAGGAGCTCGTCCCCCTTGCACAGGAGCGTCCCGGTGCCGAGCGGGATCGCGGTCGGGCTCTCGAAGCCGAAGATCTGCGTCCGGTAGCCCGCCGGAGGAGCGGCCACGTCGAGCCTGAGCGTCGTGCCGACCGTCGTGCGTCGCGCATCGAGGAGCGGCAGGACGCCCGGCCCCTGGCGCGCGGCCGCGCTCCCGCCCGTGCGGCGGCCGACGTCGAAGGCGAAGACGCGGCCCCGGCCCGGGCCATCGGGCACGTCGGCCACGAGCAGCCGCTCGCCGTCCAGCGCGACGCGCGTGCCCAGCAAGTCCGGCAGGCGCGAGCCGAGCGGGACGACCGGCTCGGGAGCGCTCCAGCCCTCCGCCGTGCGCCGCGCGATCCAGGTCCCCCACGCCGGGTAGATGCCGAGCGGCGTCGTGCCGACGGCGAGCAGGTCGCCGTCGAGCACGAGCGGCGACCCGAAGCCGAAGGACGCGTAGCCGAACTGCGCGCTGCTCGTGCGCGCGATCGATCCGGTGCGCGTCCAGCCCTGCGGGCCGTGCTCGACCACGTAGACGACGCCGTAGTGCCCGAACCCGTGCGGCCCCATCGGCGCGCCGACGAGCGCCTGCTCGCCCTGCAGCGCGAGCGACGACCCGAAGCCGGTGTCGGGGTAGTCCTCCATGAGCTGCTCGAGCTCCCACGCGTCTCCCTCGCGCCGGAAGCAGTAGAGGAACCCGAGCCCCGGAGCGCCGACCAGGAGCACGTCGCCCTCGATCGCGACCGAGGAGCCGAACTCCTGGAACTGGCCGTCGTGCGGCGGCTCCGGCGAGGGCAAGAGCCGCGCCTCCTGCACCCAGCCGTCGCCCTCGCGCCGGAAGACGTACGCGGCGCCCGAGTGGTAGCCGAGGTCGGTGGCGAGCGGTGCCCCCACGACGATGCGGTCCTCGCTCGCGGCCAGCGCGGCGCCGAAGACCTCCGTCTGTCCCGAGCCTTGCGGGACGACCTGCGAGCGCAGGTGCCAGGCGCTGCCGTCGCGCTCGTAGACGAAGAGCGCGCCACGCTCGGCGCCGGAGGCGTCGTGCGTGTACAGCGCCGTGACGAGCAGCCGGCCCTCCCGCAGGAGGACCTTCCAGCCGAAGGCGTCGCGCTCCATCGCGCCGGGCGGCTCGAGCACGGGCCCCGTCTGCCAGCGGCCGTCGCGCTCCTCGTAGAGGAACACCGCTCCCCCCACGCCGGAGCCCGGCGAGCCGACCGCCGCGACGTCGCCCTCGACGGAGAGGCCGAGGCCGAACCAGGGGCGGTCCGGCTCGCCCGCCGGCGGAAGGAGCTCGGCGCGCTGGATCGTGCAGGGCGCGGCCGGGTCCTGCGCGGCGAGCAGGAGGGGCAAGAGCAGCAGGCTCGTCATGGGATCTCCGGGAAGGAGGAGCATGGGGTCGCGGGCGGCCTCAGCGCTCGCGCGCCGATGCGGAAGGACACGCGCAGCCGCCGATCCGGACGTCCAGCGCGTTCGTCAGCATCGGGGGCGCGCCGCTCGGCCGGATCAGCGCCTGCGCGCAGAAGGTGAAGCCCTCCAGCGCGGCCAGCGGGGGCACGGCGATGCGCACCGCGGCGGAGGTGGCGTTCGAAGGCGTGGCCGCCGCCCTCGGGGCGCAGCACGGCGCGCTCGTTGGCGCAAAGGGCGGGGACGTTCTGCCAGGCGGGCGGGACGGGCGCGAGCATGCGGGGCGGGCCTGCGCATCCTACGACGCAGCGCCGCGCACGGGCGGTTCGGCCTTTCGCCCGCGGGTCAGACCGGGGCTCGGCCCCCGACCGGGCCGTCCTGGCCGGGGACCGCGACGACCGGGGTGCCCGAGCGCTCGACCAGCGCGCGGAAGAGGCGCACGAGCTCGCGCGTGCGCGGGCCCGGGACCTCGCGGCCGATCGGGCGGCCGTCGAGGCGCGCGACGGGGACGAGCTCGCCCATCGTGCCGGTGCAGAAGACCTCGTCGGCGCGCTGCAGCTCGGCCACGGACAGGTCGGCCTCGGCGCACGGGATCCCGTGCTCGCGGCACAGCGCGAGCACGCTCGCGCGCGTGATGCCCTCGGGGCAGGCGTGCGCGAAGGGCGTGCGCACCACGCCTTCCTCGACGGCGAAGACGTGCGTCGCGTTCGTCTCGGCCACGAAGCCGCGCGCGTCGAGCATCAGCGCGTCGTCGGCGCCGGCGGCGTTCGCCTGCAGCTTCGCCAGGATCGAGCCGAGCAGGTTCGCGTGGTGGATCTTGGGGTCGAGCACGTCGGGGCCGGGGCGGCGGATCGCGCTCGTGACGAGCGCGATCGGACGGTCGCCGTAGACCGGCGGCTTGTGCTCGGCGAGCACGATCAGGGTCGGCCCCTTCGTGTTCAGGCGCGGGTCCATGCCCGAGGTGATCTTCTCGCCGCGCGTGAGCGTCAGGCGCACGTGCACGCCGTCGTGCATGCCGTTCGCCTCCAGCGTGCGCGCGATCTCGCGCGTGATCGCCGCGGGGCTCGGGATCGCCTCGAAGCCGAGCGCCACGGCCGAGCGGCGCAGGCGCTCGAGGTGCTCCTCGAGCCGGAAGATGCGGCCGCCGTAGAGCCGCAGCCCCTCCCACACCGCGTCGCCGCCCTGCACGGCCGAGTCGAACGGGCTGACGCGCGCCTGGTCGCGGTGCGCGAGCACGCCGTTCACGTTGACGATCAGGTCGCGGTTCCGCTCGTCGAAGCGCTGCAGCACGCCCTACTCGACCCCGCGCACGACGACGCCGCCCTTCATGACGAAGTCGAGCCGCTCGCAGGCGCGCACGTCGGCCAGCGGGTCGCCCGGCCCGGCCACGACGTCGGCCAGCAGGCCCGGCGCGAGCCGGCCGCGGTCGTCGGTGCCGAGCAGCTCGGCCGCGCCCACGGTCGCCGCGCGCAGCGCCTCGAGCGGGCTCATCCCGCGCTCGACCAGCGCGCCGAGCTCGCGCGCGTTCAGGCCGTGCGGGTAGACCGCCGCGTCGGTGCCGAAGGCGATCTTGACGCCGCCTGCGACCGCCAGCCGCACGCGCTCCTTCGCGCGCGGCATCAGCCACTCGGCCTTGGCGCGGATCGGCGCGGGCAGCGCGTCCATGTCGATCGCGTCGGCCAGGTACGTGGTCGGGACGAGCCACGTGCCGCGCTCCTTCATCAGGGCCACGGCCTCCGGGTCGAGCAGCGAGCCGTGCTCGATCGAGTCCACGCCCGCCCGCACGGCGGCCTTGATGCCCTCGGCGCCGTGCGCGTGCGCGGCGACGCGCAGGCCGTGGCGGTGCGCCTCGGCGACGATCGCCACGAGCTCCGGCTCGGAGAGCTGCTGCGCGCCCACCGGCCCCTCGAACGAGAGCACGCCGGCCGTCGCGCAGACCTTGATCACGCGTGCGCCGTGCTTGATCTGGTAGCGCACGGCCTTGGCCGCCTCCTCGGGGCCGTCGGCGACGCCGCCGCGCCAGTCGCGCTCGGCCAGGCCGGGCGCGAGGCCGGTCGTGTCGCCGTGGCCGCCGGTGATCGTGATCGGGTGGCCAGCGGGGATCATGCGCGGGCCGGGGACGAAGCCGGCGTCGATCGCGCGCGCCAGCGAGACGTCGGCGAAGCCGCCCGCGCCCACGTCGCGCACGGTCGTGAAGCCGGCCTCGAGCGTGCGCCGCGCGTTGCGGGCGCCGCGCAGGGCGGCGTCGGCCGGCCCCTCCTGCACCTCGCGCAGCACCCAGTCGCCCTCGAGGTCGCCGGTCAGGTGCGTGTGGCAGTCGATCAGGCCGGGGAGCAGCGTGCGCTCGCCGAGCTCGATCACGCGCGCGTCCGCCGGCGCGTCGGCGGCGTCGAGCGAGAGGATGCGCTCGCCGCGCACGACGACGACGCCCGGCGAGACGAGCTGACCCGACACGACGTCGAGGCGGCGCGCGGCGCGCAGCACGGTGACGGGCTCGGGCGCGCTCGCCGCCTGGGCCGGCGCGAGCGCGAGGAGGAGGGCGAGGAGGGCGTGCATCGGTCGCTTCCGGCTGGGGTGGCCCGGCATTCTAGGAGCGGAGCGGCGCCAGGCGCTCGGCGCGCAGCTCCTCGTAGAGCGGCTTGCACAGCTCGTGCAGGGGGCGCAGGCGCTCGGGGAGCGGCGGCGGCGGCGGGCGCGGCGGCTCGAAGCCGCTCGAGCGCCAGACCGCCTCGTACCAGAACGGCGCCCACACGCCGTCGGTCGCGCGCGGGCCCGGCGGCCAGGCGAGCATCGAGGGCTCGAACGGGATCTCCCAGGCCGCGCACAGGGCGCCGACGAGCCCGCGCGGGTCGGCCAGCACGTCGTCGGCGTCGATCACGGGCGGCGTGCGGCCGGAGCGCGCGCGCACGCGGCGGAAGAGCTCGACCTGCTGCGGCAGGCCCGTGTCCGCCAGGCCCGGGTCGGGCGTGACGCGGTCGAGCGAGGCCAGCATGCGCGCGGGGTCGCGCACCAGGAAGGCGTGCTCGAGGCCGTCCAGCCGCTCGCGCTCGACCTCGGGCAGGAGGTGGTGCGCCATGTGCTTCTGGTAGAAGAGCGCGCGCCCTCCGGGCGGCGGCCCGAGCAGGCGCTCGAGCACCGCGCGCCAGTCGCGCGGCTGCGCGGCCAGCACCGCCTCCCGCCCGGGGTGCGGCTTGCCCGTGCGCTCGAGGTAGAAGGCGTACAAGGGCTCGTCCACCACCGCGGCGTCGGAGCGGTTCTCGAAGGAGCGCAGGAGCGCGGTCGAGATGTTGCGCGGGCCCGACCACATGGCGAGCCGGCGCGCGCGCGCGGCGGGGGGAACGGAGGGCATCGACGGGGCGCGGAGCGCGCGCAGGATCCTACTCGCTCGCGCGCCGGAAGGGCCGCGGAGCGCCCGCGGCTCGCTGGGGCGGGCCCGCGGCGCCTGCTAGACTGCCGCCATGCGGCGTGCGCGTCTCCTCCTCGCCGGCCTGGGAACCGCCGCCGCCGCGCTCGCGAGCGCCTGCGGCGACGAGGCGCGCGCCGGCGCTCCGGCGATCGAGCTGGTCGACGTGGGGCGCGACGCCGGCATCGACCTCGTGAACCGCAGCGGCGACGCGCGCCGCTGGTACATCCCCGAGAGCAACGGCTGCGGGGCGGCGCTCCTCGACTACGACACCGACGGCGACCTGGACGTGTTCGTCGCCAACGGCTCGAGCATGCGCTACCGGGACGACGGGCGGCGGCTCGACGTGCCCCACGACGGCGAGACGCGCCTGTACCAGAACCAGGGGCGCATGGGGTTCCGCGACGCGACGGCCGAGGCCGGCGCGCGGCGTCACGAGTGGATCAACGGCCTGGCGACGGGCGACGTGGACGACGACGGCGATCCCGACCTGTACCTCGCCTGCTTCGACCCCGACGTGCTCCTGTGGAACGCGGGCGGCGAGCTCGAGGACCGCAGCGAGTCGTCGGGGCTGGGCTGCGCGCTGTGGGGCGCGGCGGCCGCGTTCGGCGACGCCGACGCCGACGGCGACCTCGACCTGTACGTCGCGAACTACTGCCTGTTCGACCCCGAGCACCCGCCGCTCGAGGGGCGTCGCAACGTCGTCGACGGCGTCGAGGTGGCCTGGGGGCCGGAGGAGGAGAACCGCCAGGGCGCGAACGCCGGCGCTCCGGACGCGTTCTTCCTGAACGACGGGCGCGGGCACTTCTCCGAGGCGACGGACAAGGTCGGCCTGGCGCTCGAGAAGGCGCTGTGCTCCTACGCCGTGGTCTTCGCCGACGTGGACATGGACGGCCGCCAGGACCTGCTCGTCGCGAACGACCTGCAGCCCTCGAACCTGTTCCACAACAAGGGGAACGACGCCGACGGCCGGCCGCGCTTCGCCGAGGAGGGCGCGGCGCGCGGCTTCGCCTACGACGCCGCGGGCGCGGCGACCGGCGCCATGGGGCTGGCCGTGGACGATTTCGACCAGGACGGCGACCTCGACGTGTTCAAGACGAACTTCGACTTCGAGGCGAACGGCCTGTACGTGAACGACGGCACGGGCCGCTTCGCCGACCGCGCGGCGCAATTCGGTCTGGCGGAGCCGAGCAAGGACCGCCTCGGCTGGGGCTGCGGCTTCCTCGACGTGGAGCTCGACGGCGACCTCGACCTGCTCGTCGCGAACGGCCACGTCTACCCGCAGGCCGCGCGCATCGGCATGTCGGACTGGGCGCAGCTGAGCCAGCTCTTCGAGGCGCGCCGCGAGGACGGCCGCCTGACGTACGTCGACGCGACCGCGCGCGCGGGGCCCGGGCTCGCCGTGCCGCGCTCGGCGCGCGGGCTGGCGCTGGGCGACCTCGACGACGACGGCGACGTGGACGCCGTGCTGGTCGACATCGGCGAGCGCCCGCGCGTGCTCGAGAACCGGAGCGAGCGCGGCGACGGCCGCTGGGTCGCGGTGCGCACCGTCGGCCGCGTCTCCAACCGCGACGGCTACGGCGCCCTCGTGCAGGTCTTCGCCGGCGGGCGCATCTGGACGCGCCAGGTCGGAACGGCGCAGGGCCTCTACGGGGCGAGCGACCCGCGCCTCCACTTCGGCCTGGGGCCGGTCGCCTCGATCGAGCGCATCGAGGTGCGCTGGCCGTCCGGGCTGCGCTCGCTCGTCGCCGCGCCGCCGCTGGACAACCTGGTCACCGTGCACGAGCCGCAGCCCGACGAGCCCGAGGAACCGACACGATGAGGGTCGCTCTCGTCTTCCCCCCGCAGGGGCACTTCACCCAGCCCTATCTCTCGCTGCCGTCCTTGGCCGCCTGGCTGCGCCAGGAGGGCGTGAGCGACGTGCACCTGCTCGACGAGAGCATCGAGGCCTACGACGCGTTCCTGTCGAAGGAGCGCCTGGCGCGCTCGCTCGAGCGCGTGCAGGCCGGGCCGGCGCTGGCGGCGCTCGAGGGCCGCGCCTCGCTGCGGTTCTCGGAGATGGAGCGCTACCAGCTCCTGTCCGAGATCGAGCTGTGCGGCGGCGACGTCGTCGAGCGCATCGACGAGGCGAAGCGCGTGCTGCGCACGCCCGAGCTCTTCTACGACTACGAGCGCTACCTGTGGGCGGGCCGCACGATCGAGCAGGGGCTGCGGCTCTTCTCGGCCGAGCACGCGCCCACGCGCCTGACCGCGCACGGCTTCGTGATGAAGAACCGCGTCGAGCGCTCGGCCGAGATCGTGGCCGCGCTCGACGACGAGCGCGAGAACCCCTTCGTCGCGCACTTCCGCGAGCACACGCTGCCGCGGCTGCAGGCGCTCGACCCCGACCTGATCGGCCTCTCGCTCACCTTCCCCAGCCAGGCCATCCCGGCGCTGACGCTGGCGCGGCTGGTCAAGGCCTGGAAGCCCGAGGTGCACATCACCGTCGGCGGCGGGCTCCTGGCCTACACCTCGAAGAAGCTCGCCATGAAGGACGAGGTGTGGAGCCTGATCGACAGCATGATCCTGCTCGAGGGCGAGCGGCCGCTCCTGCAGCTGTGCGAGACCCTGGAGGGGGACGGCGACCTCGCGCGCGTCTCGAACCTGATCTACCGCGACGCCGGCGGCACGGTGCGCTACACGCCGCAGGTCGAGCCGCTCGACATCAAGACCATCCCGACGCCCGACTTCGACGGGATGCCGCTCGACAAGTACTTCTCGCCCGAGCTCGTGCTGCCGCTGGCGGCGACGCGCGGCTGCTACTGGGGCAAGTGCGTCTTCTGCACGCTCTACACCGTGATCGGCCCGGGCTACCGCGGGCGCACGATCGAGCAGACGGTCGAGGACCTGCGCGTGCTCTCGGAGAAGCACGACACGCGCCACTTCTACCTCGCCATCGAGGACCTGCCGCCGAAGATGGCGCGCGCGCTGCCGCGCGCGATCCTGGACGCCGGGCTCGACCTCTCCTGGTGGTGCGACGCGCGCCTCGAGCACGACGTCTTCGACCAGGAGACGTGCGACGAGCTGGCCGCCTCGGGCTGCAAGCGCATGGCCTTCGGCTACGAGAGCGCGAACCGCCGCGTGCTCGAGCGCATGTGCAAGGGCATCGACCCCGACAAGAGCCTGGAGCTGATCCGCCGCGTGCGCAACGCCGGCATCTCGGTGACGCTCTACGTCATGATCGGCTTCCCGACCGAGACGCGCGCCGAGGCGAGCGAGACGCTGCGCACGATCCTGGCCCACAAGGACGACGTCCAGGAGGTCAGCGTGCGCGTCTTCTACCTGGACGAGACGTCCGAGATCTTCCGCCGGCGCGAGGAGTTCGACATCTCCGCCGTGCACGTCGACCCCGAGGCCGACCTGCAGGTCTACTACGACTTCGACGTGAAGAGCGGCATGAGCCGGCGCGAGGCGCGCGAGGCCTACCTCGAGTTCACGCGCGCGCTGCGCTCGCACTTCCCCGTGTTCCAGAGCACGAACATGCTCTACCACGAGCTGAAGGGGCACTACTTCCTCTACCTGGCGCGCCACGGGAGCTGGGAGGCGCTGCACGAGCACGTGCTGGCCGCGCCGCGCCGCGCCGCGGCCGCGCACGGGGGAGGCTCCGCCGTCCCGCGCGCGCGCGGCGGGCTGCGCGCGCGCGAGCTGGCCTTCGACCGCGCCTCGATCGACGCGCGCCTGGCCTCGATCGACTCGCACACGCTGCGCCCGCGCTACCAGTCCGACCTGATCGAGGATCCCGACCGCGAGCGCTTCGACCGCACGCTCCCGCCCGAGCCGCGCGAGCCCTCGCTGCTCGTCTACGACCCCGCGAGCGGCGAGGTGCGCTCGCTCTCGCCCGCCGCCGCGCTCCTGCTCGAGCGCTGCGACGGCGCGCGCTCCCTCGAGGAGGTCGTGGAGGTCGTCCCCGCCGCCGCGCGCGCCGACGCGCGCCGCGCCGTCCACGAGCTCTCGGGCGCAGGCCTGCTCGAGCCGCTCGCCGTCCCCGTCCCCGAGGAGGTCCGCCCGTGAGCCCGTCCGACGAGAAGGAGCGCGCCGAGCGCGCCGTCCAGCCGCCCCCCGAGCGGCCGCGCGCCGCCGAGGAGCCCGGCGACGCGCCCGCTCCCCCGCCCGCCGGCCTGAAGTACGTCTTCAAGATCGCGCCGGCCGACCCGAAGAACTCCTTCGACTTCGAGGACGTGGCGGACAAGTAGCGCGCGCGACGCCTCCCGCCTCTCCCTCCCCTACCAGCGCGCCAGCACGCGCAGCGCGTCGCCGCGGCAGAGCGCGCCCGTCGTCGCTGGCGCGGCGCGCACGCCGAAGTAGACGCCGCCGGGGTCCGCCTGCGGGCGCGGGGGCGCGCGGCGGAAGGCGGCCAGCGCGCGCAGCGGCTCGCCGTCGGGGTCGCGCTCGCCGCGCGTCTGGTCCACGCACACGACGGCGCAGCGGCCCGCGGGCTTGAGCAGCTCGAGCTCGACCGCGCCGAGCGCGACGCGCCGCCAGCCGTCCTCGGCGAAGGCCGGCGCGCCCTCGAGCACGAGGTTCGGGCGGAAGCGGTCCATCGGCACGGCGCGCGCCAGGCGCGCGTTCAGCGCGTCCAGCGACTCGACCGCGGCGACGAGCAACGGCAGCTCGTCCGCCAGGCTGACCTCGAGCGCGGGCCCGCCCTCGATCGCGCGCACGTTGCGGCGCGCGGCGGCGTCCAGGTGCGCCAGGCGCACGGGACGCCCGAGGAGCGCGGCGAGCCAGCGCGACGCCGGCTCGCGCGCGAGCGCCAGATCGACGCGCGAGCTCCACACCTGGCACTCCGCGCGCTCGGCGCCGGCCTCGAGGCGCACCTCGCCCGCGCCCTGCGCCGCGAGCCACGGCCCGCCCTGCGCGAGCCGCGGGCGCACCAGCGCCAGCCGCGGCTCGTCGCGCTGCGTCAGCGCGCGCCCGCTCGGATCCACCACCATCCAGCGGCGGTCGTCCGCCAGCCCGCGCTCCTCCAGGTCGGCGCGCTCGAGCGCCAGCCCGGCGCAGGCCTTGACCGGGTACACGAAGAGCCCGGCCAGGCGTACCGTCAGCGGTTCACCAGGAAGTGGCACACGTCGCTCTCGCGCATGACGTAGTCCTTGCCCTCGACGCGCATCTTGCCGGCCTGGCGGATGGCGGCCTCGCTCTCGTGGCGCACCAGATCGTCCACGGAGTAGACCTCGACGCGCACGAAGCCCTTCTCGAAGTCCGAGTGGATCTTGCCCGCCGCCACCGGCGCGCTGTCGCCGCGCTGGATCGTCCAGGCCTTGATCTCCTTCT
>CADEGS010000075.1 GCA_902826945.1 uncultured bacterium
GCGAGGCGCTGCGCGCGCGGCGTCGCTGAGCCCCGAGGCTCTGGGGATCCTCGCGCCTCGCGAGGATCCCCAGAGCCTCGGGGCTCAGCGCCGCGGCCGCATGGCCGCGGCCGGCGCGCCAGCGCCGTGGCGCCGCAGGCCCCGTCGCGCCGCAGGCGCGACCCCATCGTCGCGCAGCGACGGCAGCACGCGCCTCGTGCTGGCCAGCGAGACCAGGAACGCTCGCTCTCAGCACGCGCCGCGGGCCGCAAGCCGCAGCAGCATCAAGCCGCGGGCACCAGCCCTCGCCCAGAGCCCGGCGCCGCTCAGCCCCTCCGCGGCGGCGTGCCCTCGCCCTCCAGGTCGCCGCGCGCCGCGACGCGGTCCGCCTCGCGCAGCGCGCGCTCGCTCCAGCCCGCCTCCGGCTCGGCCTCGCGCGCGGGGCACAGCTCGTTCAGCGGGCAGGTCGCGCAGCGCGGCCGGCGCGCGAGGCACACGTAGCGCCCGTGCAGGACCAGGCGCTGGCCCGTCTCGATCCAGCTCGCGCGCGGGAACGCGCCGCACAGGTCTTCCTCCACCGTCTCGGGATCCTCGGCGCGCGTCAGCCCCAGGCGCCGCGCGACGCGGCCCGCGTGCGTGTCGACGACGATGCCCGAGGCGATGCCGTAGGCGGTGCCCAGCACGACGTTGGCCGTCTTGCGCGCGACGCCGCGCAGCTCGAGCAGGGGCTCGAGCGCGCGCGGCACCTCCCCGCCGTGGCGCTCGGCGATCTCCCGGCTCGCCTCCTGGATCGCGCGCGCCTTGTTGCGGAAGAAGCCGGTGCTCTTCACCAGCCGCTCGACGTCCGCGCGCGGGGCCGCCGCCAGCGCGGCGGGCGTCGGGAAGGCCTCGAACAGGGCCGGCGTGACCTCGTTCACGCGCCGGTCCGTGCTCTGCGCGCTCAGGATCGTCGCGACCAGGAGCTGCCAGGGGCTCCCGTGGTCGAGCTCGCAGCGCGGCTCGGGAATGGCGCGCGCCAGCCGCTGCCGCAAGGCGCGCAGTCGCGCGGGGTCGATCGGCGCGGGCGGCGTCCCGGCCCGCTGCGTGCGCTTGCGGCTCGCCACGCCCAGAGCCTCGCACCCGGGCGGCCCCCGCCGCAAGCGTCGCGGGCGCTCCGGGAACGGCGAGGGGTCGGCCCCCGACCGGCGGCGCGAGCCGTCCGGCCGGGGAGCCGACCCCCCGTCAGGCCGCGCTCAGATCCAGACGACGGCGCTGACGAACTCGGTGGTCACGAGCGGGAACCCGCTGCCGACCTCGAGCACGGCCGCCTGGATGTGGAACACGGTGGTGAGGGGCACGCCGGTCAGCGGGAAGACCATGCGCTCCCAGCCCTTCTCGGGGATCGTGACGGTCCACAGCGAGTAGAGCGTGGAGAAGGCGTTCCCGATGTCGAGCGACAGGTAGCCCGGCAGGACCGTCGGCACCTGCTCGGGCGACCACATCACGAAGGCCACGTCGCCCGGCTGGCCGGAGACGGTGACCGGCAAGCCGTTCGCATGGCCGACCAGCGAGACGAACGGGGTGACCAGGCCCATGTGCGGCTCCGCCGGCGGCTCGACGTGGATCAAGAGCGAGGCCGACGGCCCGCAGTCGTCCTCGATGAACACGTCGACCTCGCCCGTGTGCGAGACGGTCGGCATCGCGAAGTGCAGCTGGGTGTAGCTGTCGATCGACCAGGCGCCCTGCGGCAGCGGCACGCCGTCCACGTAGACGGCGGTCACGCCGGACAGGCCCACGCCGCTCAGGTTCACCTGCTGGCCGGCCGGCAGGTAGGAGACGACGGACGTCGGCTCGATGCCGTTCAGGTGCGCCGGCGTGCACGGGCACAGCCCGCAGATGCAGCTGACCGAGACCACCTTCGACATGCGGTTCGCGACCCGCTGGTGGAAGAACGTCTGCACGTTGTTCATGCCGCCCGGGCACAGGTGGCAGTAGCCCATGATCGTGCCGTTGTTCGAGCACTGCGTGCCGTTCGTGCACAGGCCCGGGTAGCAGGAGTCGACGGGCGGGCAGTAGTCGTGCGTGTGCGGCGAGCCGAAGCTGTGTCCGGTCTCGTGCGCGCAGACGACGAAGTCCCAGCTCAGGGAGCTCTTGGTCGGGACCGGGATCGGCGTCTGGCCGTGCAGGTTGCCGCTGACCGCCACGCCGTTCGTCGAGCAGAAGCCGTTGACGTAGGCCACGCCGCCGCCCAGGTTCGAGCCGCTCATGTAGTGCGCGAGCACCGCGCCGTTCGGGAAGCCCGTGTCCTTGTAGTGGTTGCGGAACTCGTTCAGCATCTGGCTGCTCGAGCCGCCGTTGTCGGGCGTGTTCCAGGGGTCGTTGTTCATCGTGTAGAACGACAGCCACGGCAGCGTGATGTAGACGTCCACGGCGTCCACGAAGCGGCAGCTGATGGCGCCCCACAGCGCGACCACGTAGTTCATCTCCGCGGTCAGGTTGTTGAACTTCGTGTAGAGCTGGAAGTCCGTATCGACGGAGATCTTGGCCTCGATCGTGCCGGAGGACGCGCTCGACGCGAGGCGCGCGCTCGTGTAGCCGTGCGCGTCGGAGGCGCGCCGGGCGCCCTGCTCGGCCTCCTCGGCGAGCGTCGGCATGTTCGAGGTGTCGGTCTCGCACGTCCAGGTCGGCGTGTTCTCGCTCACGAACGGGTCGTCCTGGTGGACGAGCAGGGTCGAGGTCGCGTTCCAGTCGCCGTCGTCGGGCACGGCGAAGAAGTGCGAGCGGCCGTCCGCGCGCGCGATCCAGCCGCGCGTCCCGGTGGGCGTGAAGGCCAGGTAGACGTCCGAGCCCTCCTCGCCGGCGACGACGCCGGTCCACAGGCTGACGCCCTCGCGCAGCAGCGCGGCCCCGCCGACGATCTTGCCGTCCACCTGCACCAGCGCGCTGTCGGAGACGGGGTCCACGCGCGAGAGCGCCAGGTCCACGGCCTGGAAGCCCGCATGCGTCGGCACGGTCACCCCGTGCAGCGTGACGTCGAGCGCACCGTCCAGGGCCTCGACCAGGCCGGGGTCGGTCGCGAAGCGCATCCCCATCTGGCCGAAGGTCTCCATCGGGATCAGCGGGGAGACGCGCGCCTGGGTGGCGCCGCGCGGGCCGAGCGGGGCCTGCGCCGAAGCGAGGGCGGCCAGGCAGACCGTGGCGGCCAGGCCGGAGGGGAAGCGGGAACGCATGCGCATGGGTCGATGCCTCGAGGGGTTGAGGGGAGAAGAAGGAGGCGGAGAGACGGCTCGACGATACGTCAGGTCGGCTCTCCTTGCCTGGAAAAACGAGATCCCCCCTTGACCCGCCAGACCGGGGCGGAAGACCACGCCGGGGCCGCGCGCGGGCGGGCCGGGAGAGCGGCTGGACGCGCCTCCCGGAGGCGCCGTCGGCGGGCGTCTCAGCCGGCGTCGCGCGGCTCCTGGCGCTCGCGCCAGGGCTGGAACTGCCGGCATCCGCAGCCGCGGCAGGGCGGCATGCGCCGTGAGAGCTCCACGTAGCAGTCCTCGAAGGCCTGGCCGTCGTAGAGCGGATCGCCCGGCTCGTGCGCGGCCCATCCGGGGCGGTAGACCCCCAGCAGGCCGCGCAGCTCGCTCGCCAGCGGGAGCCAGACGTGGTTCGAGCAGAAGAACGTCCCCCGACCCGGATCGCGCACCGCGTCGACGCGCCGGGCGAGCTCGCTCAGGCGCGGCTCGAGCGCGCTCAGCTCCTCCGTCCGCGAGGCCATCGCCGGGAGCCTAGAGGGCGCGCGCAGCGAGCGGAAGCTCGGAGCGCGCCCGCGGCGCGAGGCGCGCGCAGACGCCGCGCGGGATGGGGTGAGTGAGGGGAATCGAACCCCCGACTCCCAGAACCACAATCTGGTGCTCTAACCGACTGAGCTACACTCACCGTGCGGAGCCGCGGAATGGCCCCTGCGCGCCCGTTAGCCGGGCGTGCGGGGGGAGAGCATCGGCGCGTGCGCGGGGGTTGTCAAGGGAGCCGCTCCCCGCGCCGGGAGGCGCTCCGCGCGGCCGGTTTTTTCCTTCAAGGGCGCCGGCGCCCCGTCCGATACGGGCGACGGAGGGGAAGCCGATGAAGCCTGCCGTCCGACTCGTCGCGAGCGCCCTGTGGCTCCTCTTCGCGTGCGCCTGCCAGCTCACGCCGTCCCTGGTCGCCATCCCGCGCTACGGCGGGCTCGACATCGCCGGCGACGTGCTCGTCTCCGCGAACAGCGCCAGCGTCGGCTCGGACGTCGGCGAGCTCGGCTTCGAGGACGACTCGAGCGTCTTCCAGCCGCGCGTGGACTTCGCGTGGGGCCCGGCGCACGTGGCCGCCAGCGCCTACTGGGCCGAGTACGAGGGCACCGGCACGGCGCAGAGCCAGCTCGATCTGGGCGGCGTCGTGATCTCCGCCGGCGAGGAGGTCGAGTCGAGCCTGGACCTGACGAGCGCCAACGTCGTGGTGACCTTCGACCTCGTCCCGACCGACCTCGTGGACGTGGGCATCGGCCTCGGCGCGCGCTACATCGACTTCGAGGGCACCGTGCGCTCGCTCTCCAGCGGCAACTCGATCACCTCGGCCGAGGTGATCGCGCTGCCCGTCGCCGCCGCGCGCGTGGCGGTCGCGCTGGGCCCGTTCGAGGTGAGCGCGGTCGGCAGCGGCCTGACCGGCAGCTACTCGGACATCGACGCGACCGTGCTCGACCTCGACGTCATGGGCGAGTACACGTTCGAGCGCTTCCTGGGCTTCCACGGCTCGCTCGTGGTCGGCTACCGCTACATCACGATCGAGGTGGACTACGCCGACCAGGGCAGCGACGTCGAGGCCGACCTCGACTTCTCGGGCCCGTACGTGGGCCTGGCGCTGGGCATCTGAGCCCCGGCCCGGCGCTTGACGCGCGCCGGCTCCGGCGCGGATCGTGGGAGGCGTGAGCGAGCCCTCCTCCGGCGCGCGCGGGGCGCCCGCCCCGCCCGCGCGCTTCGACCGCCAGGAGCGCTTCCCGCCCTTCGGCGCCGACGGCCAGCGCGCGCTCGAGCGCGCGCGCGTGCTGCTGGTCGGCTGCGGCGCGACCGGCGGCGCGCTGGCGCAGAGCCTGGTGCGCTCGGGCGTCGGCACGCTCGTCTTGATCGACCGCGACGTGGTCGAGCTCTCCAACCTGCCGCGCCAGGTGCTCTTCCTCGACCGCCACGCGGCCGAGGGCGCGCCCAAGGCGCTGGCCGCGCGCGAGGCCCTGGCGGCGATCGGCGGCCCGACGCGCGTGGTGGCGCACGCCGCGCAGCTCGACGCGGACAACCTGCCGGAGCTCGCCGCCGGCGCGGCGCTGGTCCTCGACGGCACCGACAACCTGGCGACGCGCTACCTCCTGAACGACTATTGCGTGCGCGAGCACCTGCCCTGGATCTACGCCGGCGTCGTCGGCGCCGCGGGGCTCGTGCTGCCGATCGTGCCCGGCCGCGGCCCCTGCCTGCGCTGCGTCTTCCCCGACCCGCCGCCGCCCGGCGCGCTCGAGACGTGCGAGTCGGCCGGCGTGCTGCAGCCGGCGGTGGCCGCCGTGGCGGCGCTGGCGGCGGGGCTCGCGCTGCGCCTGCTCTCGGGCGCGGACGAGCGCTCCGCGCGCGCGCCGCTCGAGCCCGCGCTGGTCGAGATCGACGTGTGGAACGGCGGCGTGCGCCGCCTGGTCGCGCCGCGCGACCCGGGCTGCCCGGCCTGCGGCGCGCGCTCGTTCCCCTTCCTCGAGCAGGCGGCCGGGCGGCAGGCGGAGCGCCTGTGCGGGCGCGACACAGTGCAGGTGCCGCGCGGCGCGCGCGGCGTGGACCTGGCCGCCCTGGCGCAGCGCCTGCGCGCCGTCGCGCCGGACCTGATCGCGAACGAGGCGCTGGTGCGCGTCGGCGTCGAGGGCGTGCGCCTGACCGTCTTCCGCGACGGGCGCGCGCTGGTCGAGGGCACGGACGACGTCGTGCGCGCGCGCACGCTCTACGACCGCTACGTGGGCGCGTGATGGCGCGCGGGCCGCGCCTGGTGCTGCTCGCCGCCGGCGCCAGCGCGCGCCTGGGCGAGCCGAAGGCGCTCGCGCGCCTCGACGCGGGCGAGGGAGCGCCGCGCACGCCGCTCGCGCTCCTGCTCGCGGCCGGCGCCGCCCTGGGCGACCCTCGCCCGCTGGTCGTCGCGGGGCCGGATCACGAGGCGATCGCGCGCGCCCTGCCGCCCGGCGTCGAGCTGGCGCGGAACGAGCGCTGGCAAGCCGGACGCACGGGCTCGGCGGCGCTGGCGGCGGCGCGGCGCGCCGGCTGCGACCTGTGCCTGGCGCCGGTGGACGCGCCGCTCGTCCCCGCCGCCGTCTTCGCCGCGCTGCGCGACGCCTGGAGCGCGGCCGGCGCGCCCGCGAGCGGCTGGCTCGCGCCCGCCTGCCCGGGGCCCGACGGCCGGCCGCGCCACGGGCACCCGATCGTGCTCGGGCGCTCCCTGGCGGCCGAGCTGGAAGGGCTTTCCCCCGACCGCCCCCTGCGCGCGCTGCGCGCCCGGGCCCGGCCGCTCCTCTCCGTGGCGGTGGCCAGCGAGGCGATCCTGGACGACCTGGACACCCCCGAGGATCTGCGCGCCCTGCGGGACCGTCTGGCAGGCGGCAAGGGGCTCCAGCGACCCGGCGCAGAGGACCGATAGGGCTCCTCCGGAAGAGCCTGCGCGGTGCGCGTTCGCTCGGCGCGCGTCGTCGCCGCAGGAGGCTTCCCCCGATCCCCGTCATGAGCTTCCAGGGAGACGTCGCCGGCATCGGCTTGGGCGAGCTCTTGCAGGGCCTGGCGCGCGGCGGCCGCGACGGCGTCCTGACGCTCGACGGCGACGACCGCTGCGCGATGCTCGGCCTGCACAAGGGCCAGATCCACGTCCTGCCCGCGCCGGACGAGGACGAGACGATCTGGCGTCGGCGCTGCGAGCACGCCTGGGCCGACCGGCAGGATCCGGCGCTCGAGACGAACCGGCGCCTGGCGATCGCGCGCGTCGGCCGCCTCGAGACGGTCTACCGCATGCTGGCGGCGCCGAACCTGCACTTCCGCTTCGAGCAGGGCCCGCTGCCGGTGCCCGCGCAGGCCGTCGCCGGTCCGACGGTCGCGAAGGGCGCCCCGGTGTCGTTCGGCGACGTCGCGCCCGTCGCGCCGCAGTCGAGCCCGTGGGGCCCGGGCATGACGGTCGAGGTGCTGCTGCTCGAGTACGCGCGCATCGCGGACGAGAGCTCGAGCGGCCCCGCCTCGCGCCTGACCGCCCACGACATCCTGCGCGCGCTCGATCCGGGCTCGACGCAGGGCGAGCAGCGCAGCTTCCTGGCCGAGTGCGACGGCAACTCGACGCTGCAGGAGATCGCGGACCGCCTCGAGATCACGCTCAGCGAGTGCCGCTCGCTGGTCGGCGCCTCGATGACGGCCGGCCGCATCCGCGTGGCCGAGGCGCGCGAGCTCCTGGCCGCCGCGCAGCGCGAGCTCGAGGTCGGACGCCTGGGCCGCGCCGCGACGCGCCTGACGGGCTGGCTCGAGACCTCGCCTCCCGGCGGGCCGCTCATGGGCGACGCCGACCTCTTGCTCGGCGAGTGGCACAACGGGCGGCTGGAGCCGCTGCTGAAGCACCTGCGGCCGCGCGCGGCGCGCCTCTTGCTGCGCAAGCTGGACTTCGTCCACTCGAACCGCGAGGCCACGCTGCGCCGCTGGGCGGCGCTGGTCGAGGCGCACCACGCCGACCCGATCATCCAGCTGCACGAGATCGCGCTGCGCCTGACCAGCGCCAGCGATCCCGAGACGCGCACCTTCCACGACCTCCTGCGGATGGCGCGCGACTTCCGCGAGCAGGGGCGGGACGGGCGCACGCGCGCGCTCCTGCGGCTGGCCGCGACCCACCTGCCGTCGCGGCCGCAGACGCGCGTCGAGCTCGGCAAGCACATGCTCGACTCGGGGCTGCTCGACGAGGGCGTGCGCTGGCTGCTCGACACCGCGCGCGAGCTGGCCGACGCGGACAAGAGCGAGCGCGCGCTCGTGCCGATCCGCATCGTGCTGCGGCGCATCCCCGACCACCCCGAGGCGAACGAGCTCCTGATCGAGACGCGCCTGCTGGTCAAGCAGCGGCTGCGGCGGCGCTGGAGCCTGATCTCGGGCGTCTCGCTGGGCGTGATCCTCTCGCTGACGGCCTTCGTGCGCACGCACCACCGGCGCGAGATGGAGAGCCGGATGGCCCAGGTGCAGGAGCACATGGACGACCCGGCGCTGGCGCTGAAGCTCCTGAACGACTTCTTCGCCCGCGAGGCGAGCGAGGAGGTGAGCGAGCTGCGCGAGAGCCTCGAGCAGCTGAAGGACGAGGCCGAGCGCAAGGTCCTCGAGCGCTGGAAGGGCCTCTTCCAGGCCGCCGAGGAGGAGTGCAGCTTCGGCGACCCGGTGCTCGGGACGCGCCTGGCGATGGAGCTCGGGGACCCGCCCGACGTCGAGGACGCCCCCACCGCGGCCCGTCAGGACCTGTTCGGGATGCTGGCGCGGCGGCTGACGCGCGAGTCCGAGGAGCTCGCCTATCCGGCCTCGGCCGGCGAGGAGGAGCTGCGCGGCGAGGAGCGCTTCCTCGAGCGGCTGGGCGAGATCGTGCGCCAGATCCCGCCCGACGTGCAGAGCCCCGAGGAGGGCTCGTTCCGCTTCCGCATGGTCGAGATGCAAACCGCGGTGACCCTGCGCCGCGAGCAGCGCGCCGCCGAGGCGGTCGAGCTGCGCAAGCGCCGCCTCGAGGAGGACCAGGACATCCTGCTCGCCAGCGCGCGCGCGCACGACAAGGCCGGCGACCTCGAGCGCGCGATCAACTCCTACGAGCGCCTGGTCCAGATCGACCCGACGCTGAACAACCTGCCCGAGTTCCGCCGCGAGCTCGAGACGGTGCGCGCGCACTGGGGCGGCGTGAAGCGAGCCGAGGAGCTCTGCTCGCAGGGCCAGCACGAGGCCGCCGAGGCGGCGCTGGAAGGGGTCTGCAAGCGGCCGGTCGAGCACCTGATGCCCTGGCAGGTCGAGTCGCGCCCCTCCGGCGCGCACGTGACGCTGCCCGACGGCAGCACGCAGACGACCCCCTTCACGATGCACTCCGCCTTCGGCGAGCGCGTCGAGCTGCGCTTCGAGTATCCGCGCTGCGAGCCGCGCGCGTTCGTCACGAGCAAGCCGCGCGACCTGGTGCTGCACCTGCACAGCTTCTCGGAGCGCTCCTGGCCCGAAGGCACCGACGTGGAGGCCGCGCCCGTGGCCGTCGGCGAGGACCACGTCGTGGCCGACCGGCGCGGTCGTCTCGTGCGCCTCGACCCGCGCAGCAAGACGAGCTGGGAAGCCCGGCTGGAGACGCTGGGCGGCATCGCGCGCACGCCGGTGTTCCTGCCCGAGCGGCCGAGCATGCTGCTCGTGATCTCGGAGGACGGCGTGGTCTGGCTCGTCGATGCCGGGACGGGGAACGTCGAGGGCCGGCGCGAGATCGGCTCGCCCCCCAAGAAGGGCCCCTCGCGGACCCGCGCGGGCGTCACGGTCAGCTTCGCCGACGGACGCATCGGGGTCTGGACCAACTCGCTCGAGCCCACCTTCTACCGCGCCGAGAGCAGCGTGCGCGGCACCGAGAGCATCGACCAGACCGCCAACACCGAGAGCGCGACGCTCTCCCTGCTGAACCGCGGGGTGAACAGCGACCTGTCGCTGCAATCGCCCTGGACCGAGTGGACCGTGACGGTGAAGGACGAGGAGTACGTGATCACCTCGTCCGACGGGAAGAGCTTCAGCGCGCTGCGCTCGGGCAACTGGAACTTCGTCGCCTGGGAATCGCCGAAGGCGCTCCTGCCGCAGGGCCGGCTGTGGGTCTCCGACGCCCTCGGCCTGCGGTCGTACCTGCCCCAGGACGCGCGCTGAGGCATGGCCGCGGCCGGCGCGCCAGCGCCGTGGCGGCGCAGGCCTCGTCGCGCCGCCAGGCGCGACCCCATCGTCGCGCAGCGACGGGAGCACGCGTCCCCGCGTCGACCAGGCCCGGACCGACGGCGAGAAGCCGACCCACGCACCGCATCGCGGCGAGGGGATCCGCGCCCGCGACGCCCATTCCGCCGGCGCGCGCCGACCGGCAGGCGGGGGAAGCGCACCCGCGCTCCCCCCGCCTGCCCCGCCGCTACATCCGCTCGACCCGCAGCGGCGCCGAGATCTCGCCCGACGCGCTCAGGAGCTGGAACGACCACCCGTCCGCCCCGCCCGGCCCGGGACCCCAGACCGGCGCCAAGGGAATCGCGTAGTCCGCCGACGCGCGGCCGCCGCCGTCGAGCACGACGACCGAGTCGTCCGTGCTGGCGACCACCATCGCGAGCCAGGGATCGAACGGGTCCACGTAGAACGCCCCGAAGCCGGTGAAGCCCGGGTAGAAGAGCGTGCCCGCCGCGCCCGACTGCACGAGCAGGTAGGCCTCTCCCGGCCGGCCGTAGAGCTCCAGGTGCAGCGTGTCGCCCTCCAGCGCCGCCGTCGCCGAGAGGGTCAGGCAGGCGAGCTCGTCTCCGTCGCGCGCCGGCGAGAGGGCGTCGATCTCGGCCCCTCCCAGCCCGACGTCCGCCTCCTCGACCACGATGCGCGGGTCCGCGCCGATGGCGAGCACGGCCCCGTCGTGGGACGAGGGGCTCTGCACCGCCACCCACAGCTCGTCGTCCACCAGGCACAGGCCCTGGACGTCGCCGATCGCGTCGCCCAGGCCCGTCGCGATCGAGAAGCTCGCCTGCACCTGGGCCTCGGTGGCCAGCACGTCGATCAGGCCGTCGAAGCGGATGCGCAGCACGTCGCCGTCGGAGACCGTGCCCAGGGACGTGCCCGCGGCGTCGTTCTGCAGCGAGACGACGAGCTGCCCGAGCGGGTCGATGTCGCACGCGTCCACGTCCAGGTTGCCGCCGGAGAGGCCGAGCGCCTCGAGGACGTAGTCCTCCGCGAACAGCACCTCGACGCCGCCGCCGGGCGTGAACGTCAGGATGTCGCCGTCCCGGAAGCCGTTCTCGTCGGCCAGGAGCGAGAACACGTACGAGCCGGCGTCGCCGGGCGGGAAGCTCTCCAGGCGCGCGAAGGCGTCGATGTCGCCGGGCACGAAGCCCGCCTGGGCCAGCCAGTGGTTGGCGGCGAGCTGGGGGGTCGGCGCGCGCGCGCCGCCGGCGGCGACGAGCGCCTCGTCCGCCAGCGCCTCGAGCTCCGCCGTGGCGGCGACGTCGCTGGTGGTCGAGATCACGAGGCGCGGCGGAGCCTGGGCGCCGGCCCGCGCGGCCAGCGCGGCGGCGGTGAGGAACACGAGGAGCGGGCGACGGAGGCCGGGCGCGCTCGTCCTCGAGCGGCCCGCGCCTCCCCGGCGGGGATGGATCGTTTGCATGGGATGGAAACCTCCGCCGCAAGACGCGCGCGGGCGGCGGCGGTTGCACGCGATCGCGATCGAGCGCGCCCCGCCGGAGCCGGGTCGGCGCGGAGACCGCGCGCGCGTATCCTGGGGCGCTCGAGAGCACGACCATGCGACCCGACCCCACGACCGCCGCCGCTCCCACCTCCGAGGCGCCCGCCGCGCTCCCCTGGAGCCGGCGGCCGGGCCTGCTGCTCGTCCTCTTGTGCGCGCTCGTCGGCCTGGCCTACGCGCGCACCTTCGGGGGCGCGCTGCAGTTCGACGACCGCGTCAACCTGGAGCGGATCGCCGGCAGCTTCTCCGGCACGCGTCCGCCGATCGTGGACCGCTTGCGAGCGCGCACCCTCGGCGACTACGACCGGCGTGTCTTCACGGACTGGACGCTCTACCAGAATCACCGCAGCGGCGGGCTGGAGCCCTTCGGCTACCACGCCGTCAACCTGGCCGTGCACCTCGCGGTCGTCGCGTGCCTGTTCGCGCTGGTGCGCCGCACCCTGCTGCTGCCGCGCTTCGGCGAGCGCTTCCGCTCCGGCGCCGCGCCGCTCGCCTTCGCGATCGCGCTCGTGTTCGGCGTGCACCCGCTGACGACGCAGGCGGTGACCTACGTCATCCAGCGCGGCGAGTCGCTGATGGCGCTCTTCTACTTGCTGGCGCTGCTCGCGCTGGTGCGCGGCGCCGTCTCCCCCACCGCCGGGCCCTGGATCGGCGTGGCCTGGATGGCGGGGCTCCTGGGCATGGCCAGCAAGGAGGTCATGATCAGCGCGCCCCTCACCGCCCTGGCCTACGACTGGGTGTTCCTGCGCGGCACCCCGGCGCCGCCCCGCCGGCGCGCCGCGCTGCACGCGGCGCTGTGGATCTCGGTGCTCGGCTTCGGCGCGTGGTCGGGGTTCCTCGGGCACGCCCTCTTCCCCGCGCCGGGCGTGACGACCGACGTCGGCCTGGGCTACGCCGGCGTGACGCCCTGGCGCTACCTGCTGACGCAGTGCGAGGTCGTGCCGCACTACCTGCGCCTGGCGCTGTGGCCGAGCGGCCTCGCGTTCGACTACGGCTGGCCCTTCGCCGAGCGCCTGCGCGCGGTGTGGCCCGGCGCGCTGCTGCTCGCGGCGCTGCTCGCCGCGAGCGTCGCGCTGCTCGCGCGCCGGCGCTGGAGCGGCTTCTGCGGCTGCGCCGCCTTCCTCGTGCTCGCGCCGACGTCGAGCGTCGTGCCGATCGCCGACGCCGCCTTCGAGCATCGCATGTACCTGCCGCTGGCCGCGCTCGTCGCGCTCGCGGTGGGCTGGAGCGTCGCGCTCCTCGCGCGCGTCACCGGCAGCGCGGCCGCGACCGCGCGCGCCGCCGCGCTGGGCTGGGGAGCCGTCGCGCTGGCGCTGGGCGTCGCGACGAACGCGCGCAACGGCGTCTACCGCTCCGAGCTCGCGCTGTGGAGCGACACGGTCGCCAAGCGCCCGGAGAGCGCGCGCGCCCAGTCGAACCTGAGCAAGGTGCGCTACGACGCGGGCCAGGGCGGCGCGCTGGAGTCCGCGCAGCGCGCGGTGGAGCTCGCCCCGACGGACCCCGGGGCCTTCCTGAACCTCGGCCTGGCGCGCGAGCGCGAGGGCGACCAGCAAGGCGCGCGCGAGGCGTACGAGCGCGCGCTGAAGCTCGATCCGTCCCTGGTCAAGGCGCGCAGCGCGCTCGGCTCGCTGCTCTTCACGCACTTCGGCGACGCGCAGGGAGCGGTGCAGCAGATGCAGATCGCGCAGGCGCTGGAGCCGGACAACGCGCTCGTGCGCTACAACATGGGCTTCTTCCAGCACGGCATGGGCAACCTCGAGCAGGCGCTCCCGTACTACGACAAGGCGCTGGCGCTCGACCCGGCCTACCTGCCCTCCTCGATCATGAAGAGCCTCTGCCTGCAGGGGCTGGGCCGGCTCCAGGACGCCGAGGCGACGCTGCGCGAGGGGCTCGCGCGCGCCGGCGCCGGCGCGGAGCGCGGCGACCTGGTCAAGCTGCACACGAACCTGGGCAACGTGCTGTGGGCCGAGGGACGCCTGGCGGACGCCGCCGCGTGCTACGAGCGCGCCCTGGCGGTCGATCCGCAGGCGGAGAGCGTGCACCTCGTGTGGCAGAACCTGGGCCTGGCGCGCGAGCAGCTGGGCCAGACCGGCGGCGCGGTCGAGGCCTTCCGCAAGGCGCTCTCCGCCGCGCCCGACTACGCCGACGCGCGCGCCGCGCTGGCGCGCCTGGGGCGGTGAGGCGCGCGCTCGGCCTTGCGCTCGCCGCGTGCGCGTGGTCGTGCGCCGGCGCGACGGAGCACCTCGAGCAGCGCTCGAGCGCGCCCCTGGCGGCCGCGGGCGAGCCGGCCCCGGGCCTGCGCGAGGACTGGCGCGCGCTCTCGCCGACCGCCTTCGAGCGCTGGCTCGACGCGCTCGGCGGTCCGCTCGCGCTGGATCCGCGCGCGCGCGCGGAGCTCGCCCTCGCGCTCGACGAGCCCGGCGCGACGGGCGTGCGCGCCGCGGTGCTGCTCGGCCGCCAGGGCACGCCCGAGGCGGCCGAGCTCCTGCTCGCGCGCCTCGAGCGGCGCGTCGCGTCGGCCGAGCGCAACGGCGACGCCGCGGACGTCGTCGCCGCGCGCGCGCTCGCGCTCTCCTCCGCCGCGCGCGCGCTCGCGCCGCGCCTGGAGGCGCTCGCGGTCGGCGAGCGCCCGCACCCCGACCTCGAGGTGCGCGTCGAGTGCGCGGCGAGCGCGCTCGCGCTGGGACGCGACGCCGTGCAGCCGCTGCTCCTGCGCGTCCTCTTGCTCGGGACCGAGCTCGGGCGCGGCTCGGAGGCCGAGCTCGGCGCCTCGCCGACGACCGCGTGGGCGCGCGGGCGCGCCTCGGCCGCGCTGGCCGCGCGCGCGGGCATCCCCGATCCCTACCGCGCCGATGCGTCGCTGGCGGCCCGCGTCGAGGCGGTGCGCGTCCTGCGCGAGGCCCTCGTGCGCTAGCGCGAGGACCTCGCGCCCGCGGCCGCTGGGCGGCGGCCGGCGCGGAGCGCCGCAGCGCCGCAGGCCTCCTGCGCGCGCAGCGCGAAGCGATCGTCGCGCAGCGACGGAAGCACGCCCGCCCTCGCTCCACGCCGCCCCCTCCCCACGCTTCCCTCCCCGGAGCCCCTCCCACGTCGTCGCGCAACCCCCTGCTCGCGACTCACCTCCGCCCTCCTAAGAACACCCAAAATGCGTCCTCCTGCGCGCGCTCGATTTGCGGCTGGATCTTGCAAAAAATCGTGTGCCGGAGCGGAACCAGACGGCAGCTCGAACGTCCCGGGTGCGCTCGCTTTTTTTCGTCGGATCCGCGGGAAACCCGCGATTCCGCGGGGCTAGGGTGCGCCGAGCCCAAGTCGGCGGGGGGGCCCGGCGGCTAGGGAAGGACCGCTTCCAACCGTGCCGCCGCGGAGGTCGCGCGTGCTCGCGCACCTGTCGACGGGCCCCCCGTGCGGGGCGTCCACGGCGACGCAACACCATCGGGATCGCAACCATGCCGACTCGCCGGACCCCTCTGGCCCGCTCCTTCTTCCTCCTCGTCCTCTCCTCCTCCCTCGCGCTCGCGAGCGCTCGCCTCGCGCACGCGGAGACCCACCCGCCGGGCGCCGTCCCGCGCTCGGCCGCCGAGCAGGCGCTACCCGGCCAGCGCGTGGCCGAGCTCACCGTGCAGGTGCCCTCGGCCGGCGGGCCGTTCGTCGTGCACGGCACGCTCGCGATCGACCCGCGGCCGTTCGAGCGCACGCAGTGCCCCTACACCATCACGACGCCGAGCGGCGACGCGCTCGACACGCAGTGGGAGCTCGTCGCGCGCCTGCAGCACGGCCTGGTCGTCGAGCTGCGCGCCGTGTGCCCGAGCAACCCGTGGAGCGGCAAGCAGGTGTTCCCCGTCCTGCTGCAGCCCAGCGCCTTCCACGTCTCCGCGTTCGACCAGCAGGCGCTGCTCGTCGCGCTCACGCCCGGCGCCGTACGCCTCGACATCGAGGACCAGTCGGGCGGGCACCACTACCGGTCGCTGACCGGCTTCGACTCGCGCTTCGAGCCCTATCGTCTGGGCCCGGCGACCGTCACGCTCGAGACCACCAGCCAGGACGCCTTCGGCGGCGTGCAGAGCTGGTGCACGATCGACGCCTCGCTCCGCCAGCTGCACCTGATCGTCAACTGGAACGACGGCACGCTGCCGGCGCGCCCCGACGTCTACTTCCGCTCGCTGAAGCTGCTGGTGCCCTCGGGGTGGACGTGGACGTCCTTCCTGCCGGACCCGGCCGTCGGCAACGGCTACCTCGTGCGGCCCGACAACCACGTGATCCCGCAGCGCATGGAGCGCTCCTTCCGCGTGGTCGTGCACCCGACGGGGACGACGCCCGACCTGAGCTACCGCGGCTGGGGTGTCGCGAGCTGGAAGGACGGCGGGTACCTGGCGGAGAGCGTGCCCGTCCCCGACCTGAGCCACCTGACGGTCAACCTCACGACGCAGAAGACCGACGACTACAACCGGCTGCAGAACCTGCTGCCGACGCTGCCCGGCGACGTGCCCGTGTCCTTCCTGTGGCCGGCGCGCGGCGTGAAGTACGGCGGCATGACGGGCGGCATCGACATCTTCCAGTACGAGGGCGTGATCGCCGCCGCCACGGCGCAGGTGGACGGGATCCTCTCGCTCTTCGTCGAGCAGCTGCGCTACGCCTCGCGCCAGATGGGCTGCATCTACGCCCCCGACGGGCGCCCGATCGCGATCGAGGACTACCGCAACGCGAACGGCACGCTGCCCTGGTCGATGTTCAACAACAGGTTCCAGGGCAACCCGGTCAAGGACGCCCCGTTCCACTTCTCGACCACGGGGCCGGGCAGCGGGACCGCGGCCTACGACCCGCTCGAGTACGAGCCGATCGACGACCAGCACCTGATCCGCCGCTCGAAGGCGAACAAGGTGCTCGTGTGGCTCGACAACGACCCGTTGGCGCGCCTCTACCTGACGATGGACGCGACGCTCAAGCGCATGATCTTCTACGAGGGGCCGGGCGGTCACGTCGCCATCCCCGCGCTGAAGGCCCAGGGCCTGCCCTGGGGCCGCGCCGAGGCCTGGGCCGCGGACGCGCTGGCCACCGTCTACGCGATCTCCGACGACGCCTGGCGCGCGCGGCACGAGGACTGGTTCGTGCAGTTCACGCTCGCGCTCTACCGCGGCCAGATGCAGAACGGCCTCTTCTCGGCCCTCGAGACGGGCAAGGTCGTCACGAGCCCGCCCTACGGCCACCGCCTGAACGAGCCCTGCCCGATCGGCCTCCACACGCTCCAGTCCTCCACGGCGGAGGTGCCCGACTACAAGGCCCACCGCGCGAACGAGCAGGTCTACATGATGATGGCGCTGCACGCCGCCGAGGAGACGGTCGGCATCCACACCGCCGACATGCTCCGGCGCTGCGGCAACGGCCTGTGGAACCTGGCCTGGAAGACCGGCACGGACGGCCTGCTCGACCGCTACCCCGTCGGCCGCATCGACGGCCAGCCCTACCTCGACGCGAGCCAGATCCCCGCCGGGCTGACGACGACGATCCCGAAGGACAACTACCACGTGGCCGGCGGGCTGTACCTCGGGCTGACGAGCGGCAGCGCGCTGCTGCCGGCGCTCTACGCCTACACCGCCACCGGCAACGCGCAGGGGGCGCTGGCGGCGCTGATCAGCCGCGGGGCGAACTCGATCGAGAACGTCGCGCCGCTCCTGGCGCTCTTGCAGCAGGCGCTGCCGTAGCGGCGGGCCACGGACCCGGGGCGCGCGAGCGCGTGCCCCGGGTCAGGCCGCGGCGCTCAGGGCTCGACGCGGTAGATCGTGCGCGGGAACGGGATGCACTCGCGCACGTGCTCGACGCCCGCGATCCAGGCCACCAGGCGCTCCAGCCCCAGGCCGAAGCCGCCGTGCGGCACCGAGCCGTAGCGGCGCAGGTCGAGGTACCACTCGAAGGCCTGCTGCGGCAGGTCGTGCTCGCGGATGCGCCCGAGCAGGAGGTCGAGGTCGTCCTCGCGCTGGCTGCCGCCGATCAGCTCGCCCATGCCCTCGGTGCCGATCACGTCCACGCACAGGCACTTGTCCGGCTGGAGCGGGTCGCGCTTCATGTAGAACGCCTTCACCGCCGCGGGGTAGTGCGTGATCATCAGCGGGCGGTCGTGCAGGTTCGAGAGGATCGTCTCGTCCGGCGCGCCCAGGTCCTCGCCGTAGCGGAAGGTCGACTCGGGGTGGTCCTGCAGGACGCGCGCCGCCTCGTCGTAGGTCATGCGCGGGAAGGGCTTCCGGATCGCCTCCAGGCGCGCGACGTCGCGCTCGAGGATCTCGAGCTCGGGGCGCCGGCGCTCGAGCACGTAGGAGACCGCCGCCACGATCGTGTCCTCGGCCAGCTCCAGGACGTCCGCGAGCTCGGCGTACGCCATCTCCGGCTCGAGCATCCAGAACTCCGTCAGGTGCCGGCGCGTCTTCGACTTCTCGGCGCGGAAGGTCGGCCCGAAGCAGTAGACCTTGCCGTGCGCCAT
>CADEGS010000076.1 GCA_902826945.1 uncultured bacterium
CGCGAGGATCCCCGAGGCTCGTCCCTCAGCCCGCGGCCGCATGGCCGCGGCCGGCGCGGCAGCGCCGTGGCGCCGCAGGCCTCGTCGCGCCGCAGGCGCGACCCCATCGTCGCGCAGCGACGGAAGCACGCGGCCCGGAGCGGTCGAGTCCGCCCTGCCGCGCAAGCCGACACCCGAGAACGTGGCGCGCCACGCCGCGCCCCCGCTCCCTCATCGCCGCCGCGCGCGCGCGAAGCCCCGCACGACCCAGGCCCATGCGCGGGCGAGCCAGCCCGCCCGGGCGGGCGGAGGCGCGTCGCCCTCTCCCTCGACCCCGAGGCCGCCGAACAGGGGCTCGACGAGGTGGTCGTGCCGGCGCGGGCGCGGGTCCTCTTCCTCCATCGCGGCCCCCCACCGTACCCTCGGAGCCCGATGGCGGCGAAGGCAGGCTGGCTCGTGCTGGCGGCGGCGCTCGGCGTGCTCGCCTGCCGCGGCGCGCGCGCGCCGCGCGAGGGCGGCGGGGAGCTGCGGGCGACGGGCGCCGCGGCGCGCCCGGCCGCATCGGACGGCGCCGCGGACGGCTCCCTGGCTCCGGCTGCGGACGGGGCGGCCGCGGCCGCCCCGGCGCCCGCGGAGCCGCGCGCCATCGAAGTGCGCGTCGATCCGAACGTCGAGCTCCTGTGCGTGCTCGCGCGCCTGGCCGGGTTCGCCGAGTACTCGAGCCCGCTCGACACCGCCTACGCGCGCGACACGCAGGAGCGCTTCGCGCCCTTCGCCCAGCACGATGCGGTCAAGACGCTGCGGCGCGTGCGCTTCACGAGCGGCGTCTCGCACGACGCCGTGATCGGCATGGCGCTGCACCTGGGCGAGCTCCCGGAGCTGGCGGAGCACGGGCTGTGGGACGGTGAGGGGCGCTCGCTCGACCGCCGCTGGCCGCTGCGCGAGGCGCGCCGCTTCCGCGCGGAGGCGCGCCGCTTCGCCGCCGAGAGCGACTTCGCCGGCTTCCTCGCGCAGAACGCGGCGCTGTACGCGGAGAGCGAGCGGCGCTTCCGCGCGCTGCTCGCGCGCCGCGACGTCGTGGCCTGGCTCGACGCCTTCTTCGGCGTGCCGGAGGACATGAGGTTCCGGGCCGCGCCGGGCCTCCTGACCGGCGGAGGCAGCTACGGCGGGACCGTGCGGCTCCCCGGCGGGGGGAGGGAGGTGCACCAGGTGATCGGCGTCGGGCGCGCGGACGCGTGGGGCGTGCCGGAGTTCTCGCCCGACACCCTCGGCACCGTCGCGCACGAGTACTGCCACGCCTTCGCCAACCCGCTGGTCGAGGCCTTCGCCGACGCGCTGGAGCCCGCCTGCTCGCGGGCCTATCCCTTCGTGGCCCAGGCGATGGAGCGGCAGGCGTACGGCAACTGGCGCACGATGATGGCCGAGTCCCTCGTGCGCGCCTCGTGCACGCGCTTCTGGCCCGCGGGGCCCGAGCGCGAGGCGGCGATCCGCCACGAGACCGAGCAGCGCGGCTTCCCCTGGACGCGCGACCTCTCCGACGCGCTCGGGCGCTACGAGGAGGAGCGCGAGCGCACGCCGCGCCTGGCCGACTTCATGCCGCGCCTGGTGGCCGTCATGGAGCGCTGGCCGGCGCGGCTCGAGGCGCGCGCCGCGGCGCAGGAGGCCGCGCGCCGCGCCTGGAGCGCGCGCGAGCCCGCGCTCCCTCCCGAGCTCGAGCGCGAGGTCCAGGACGGCCTGGCCGAGGCGGTGCGGCGCATCGAGGAGGCGCGCGCCGGGAGCCGCGACGAGAGCGCCGTCGAGCGCGTGCGGGACGCGCTGCGCGCGATGCGCTTCCGGCGCGACGCGCAGGTCACCGTGCTCGACGCGCGCGGCGCCTTCGTCTTTCACGTCCAGGGGCTCACCGGCAGCGCCTACGGGCACGCCGACGTGCGTGGGCGGGCGGTCTACCGCGAGCTGAACGAGGCCCGCGAGCGCGCCGGCCTGGCGCGCACCTTCGACTTCGTCTCGGAGGACGGCGCGAGCGCGCGCGCCAACGCGATCGCCTGGACCCGCCTGGACGAGCCCGCCTGGCTCGTGTGCGTCGAAGGGCACGACTGGCAGACGCTCCCGCCCGCAGCGCGATGATCCCGCACGCCTTCCGCGACGAGGCGCTGCTCGCGCTCGCGCTGACGCACGCCTCGACCGGCGAGCCCGCCGACAACGAGCGCCTGGAGTTCCTCGGCGACGCCGTGCTCGACCTGGTCGTGGCCGAGGCGCTCTACCACGCGCACGGGGACCTGCCCGAGGGCGAGCTGACCGAGCTCAAGGCCTGGGTCGTCTCGCGCGCCGTGCTGGCGCGCGCGGCGCTCGCGCTCGGCCTCGAGCGCGAGCTGAAGGTCGGCCTGGGCATGCGCGAGCGCACGCTGCCGCGCTCGGTGCTCGCCAACGTCTACGAGGCGCTGCTCGGCGCGGTCTACCTCGACGCCGGCCTCGCGGCCGCGGCCGCGTTCGTGAGCGCGACGCTGGCCGGCCCGCTCGAGCGCGTGCGCCGCCTGCAGCGCCCCGCGAACCCCAAGCAGGCGCTGCAGCGCGTGGCGCAGCTCGCGACCGGCGAGCCGCCGCGCTACGAGCTCGTCGACGAGCGCGGCAGCGACCACGCCAAGGCCTTCCTGGTCGCCGCGCGCATCGGCGCGCGCACGTTCCCCTCGGCCTGGGGCCGCACGCGCAAGGAGGCCGAGCGCTGGGCGGCGCACGAGGCGCTGCTCGTGCTCGAGGACGAGGAGCCCGACGCGTGAGCGCCGTCCCTCCCGCCGACGAGGGCGGCGCGCCGGTCGAGGCGGAAGCGCTCGAGGCGGCGGCCCCGGAGGCGCTGCCCGCCGGCGCCGCGCCGGCCCTCTCCCCCGCCGTGATCGACGGGCTCGAGCCGTTCGAGCGCCTGCTCGAGGCGGCCGCGCGCGCGCGCCGCGTGGCGGCCGGCAACCTGTGGGGCTCGTCGCAGGCGCTGGTGCTGGCGCGGCTCGTGCAGCGCGCGCAGGGGCCGTGGCTGGTCCTGTGCTCGACCGACGCGGAGGCCGAGCTCCTGCAGGACGACCTCGAGACGCTCGGCGAGCGGCCGACGGCGCTGGTGGCGCGCGAGAGCGTCGGCGCGCGCGGCAGCGGCGACGCGCGCTCGCTGGTGGACCCCGACTCGGTGCGCCAGCGCCTGCAGGTCGCGCAGCTCCTGTGCGGGCCGCGCGAGCGGCGGCCGCGCCTGCTCGTGTCGTCCTTGCTCGCGCTGCTCCAGCCGCTGCCCTCGCCGCAGGACCTCGAGCGCGAGTTCCTGCACCTGCAGGTCGGCCAGGAGCTGGCGCCCGAGGCCCTGCTCGCGCGCCTGGTCGAGGCCGGCTACGTGCGCCAGCCGCTGGCCGAGCGGCCGGGCGAGGTGTCCGTGCGCGGCGACATCCTCGACGTCTTCCCCTTCGCCGCCGAGCTGCCGCTGCGCGTCGAGCTGTTCGACGCCGAGGTCGAGTCGCTGCGCACGTTCGACCCCGACACGCAGCGCAGCCTGGAGACGCTCAAGCGCATTTCCTTGTGCCTGGCCTCCGACGCGGGCGGCGTCGAGGACGGCAGCGGCGTGGCGCCGGCGCAGCTGCTCTCGGCCGCGACGGTCTTCGTCGAGGTCGAGCCGCTGCGCATCGAGGACCAGGCCGAGGGGCTGCGCATCCGCTCCAGCGCGCACGCGCGCGCGCTGGCCGACCTGCGCCGCATCCAGGACGCGCACCGGCGCGTCGTGCTGCAGAGCCTGCCGGCGCCCGACGTGGACTTCGGCGCGCGCAGCGTGCAGGCCTTCGCCGTCGGCGCGCGCGAGGCGCCCGCGGCGCTCTCCGCCGCGGCGCGCGGCGGCGAGGACGTCCTGGTCCTGTGCGCCACCGACGCCGAGGGCGAGCGGCTGCGCGCGCGCCTGGGCGAGGCGCCGGCCGGGCTGGCCGTGCGCACCGGCTCGCTCGCGCGCGGCTTCCGCCTGCCCGGCCTGCGGCTCTCCGTGGTGAACCACCGCGAGCTGCTCGGCGCGCCCGGCGCGCGCCACCACACGAAGCAGCGCGCCAAGCTGCGCGTGCGCGCGCTCGAGTCGTTCTTCGAGCTCAAGAAGGGCGACCTCGTCGTGCACGCCGTGCACGGCCTGGGCCGCTTCGCCGGGCTGGTGCGCATGGAGCGCGCCGGCGGCGAGGAGGAGCACCTGCACCTGCTCTTCGCCGACGAGGTCGGCGTCTACGTGCCGGCCTCGCGCATCGAGCTCGTGCAGCGCTACATCGGCTCGGGCGCCGGCGCGCTCGAGCTCGACAAGATCGGCGGCCAGGCCTTCCGCAAGCGCAAGGAGAAGGTCGAGCGCGCGCTGATCGACCTGGCGGCGGAGCTGCTCTCGATCCAGGCCGCGCGCGAGCTGAACGAGCGCCCGCCGTGGCGCTGGGACGACGAGCTGGCGCGCAGCCTGGTCGCGTCGTTCCCCTGGGACGACACCGGCGACCAGCGCACCGCCGACGGCGAGGTGAGCGCCGACCTCGCCTCGCCGCGCCCGATGGACCGCCTCTTGTGCGGCGACGTCGGCTTCGGCAAGACCGAGCTGGCCGTGCGCGCCGCCTTCCGCGTCGCCTCGGCCGGCGGGCAGGTGGCGGTGCTCGTGCCGACCACGCTGCTGGCCGAGCAGCACGGCGCGACGCTGCGCGAGCGCCTGGCCGAGTTCCCCGTCGAGGTGGCGGTGCTCTCGCGCTACGTGGGCGGCAAGGGCGCGCGCGAGACGCTGGCGCGCGTCGCGCGCGGCGAGGTGGACGTGCTCGTGGGCACGCACCGCATCCTCTCCAAGGACGTCGCCTTCAAGCGCCTGGGGCTGGTCATCATCGACGAGGAGCAGCGCTTCGGCGTCACGCACAAGGAGCACTTCAAGAAGCTGCGCGCGCAGGTGGACGTGCTGGCGATGAGCGCCACGCCGATCCCGCGCACGCTGCACTTCTCGCTGGCGGGCCTGCGCGACATCTCGGCGCTCTCCGAGCCGCCGCCCGGCCGCCAGGAGATCGACACGCAGCTCGTCTGGCAGGACGACGTCGAGCGCGTGCGCGAGGCGCTGCTGCGCGAGAAGGCGCGCGGCGGGCAGGTCTTCTTCCTGCACAACCGCGTGCAGTCGATCGCGCGCCGCGCGCGCGAGCTGCTCGCGCTCGCGCCCGAGTGCAGCTTCGCCGTCGGCCACGGCCAGATGGGCGGGCGCGAGCTGGCCGAGGTCATGGGCCACTTCACGCGCGGCGAGGTCGACGTGCTGGTCGCCACGACGATCGTCGAGAACGGCATCGACGTGCCCTCGGCCGGGACGATCCTGATCGACGACGCCGACCGCTTCGGCCTGGCCGAGCTGCACCAGCTGCGCGGCCGCGTCGGGCGCGGCTCGCACAAGGCGCACTGCCTGCTCCTGATCGACCGCTCGCGGCCGATGCCCGAGGCCGCGCGCGAGCGGCTCAAGGCGCTCGAGGCGCTCACGCAGCTCGGCGCCGGCTTCCAGATCAGCATGAAGGACCTGGAGCTGCGCGGCGCCGGCAACATCCTCGGCCCCGAGCAGTCGGGGCACATCGCGGCCGTCGGCTACGACATGTACTGCCGCCTCCTGAAGCAGACCGTCGAGCGCATGAAGATCGGCGGCGCGACGCCGGAAGCGCTCCTGGCCGAGGTCCCGCGCGAGGTCACCGCCGAGCTCGAGGCGCAGGCGGTCGAGCTCGAGCTCGGCCTGCGCGCCTTCCTGCCCGCCGAGTGGATCCCCTCGCCCGACGAGCGCGTCGAGCTCCTGCGCAAGCTCGTGACGGTCGAGGACGCCGAGGGCGCCGAGGACGCGCTGGCCTTGATGCGCGACCGCTACGGTCGCGTGCCGCCCGAGGCCGAGGCGCTCGTGCGCCAGTTCCTGGTGCGCGCCGCGCTGTCGCGCTGCGGCGTGCGCCGCCTCCTGTGGCGCGGCGAGACCTACCTCGTCGAGTACGCCGACCGCGTGGGCCTCGAGCGCCTGCTCGCGGGCGCGCGCGCCGAGCTGCGCCCGCTGCGCGCGGGCGTCGCGCACCTGGTCGTGCCGCGCGAGCGCCAGGGCGACCCCGCCGCCGCGCTGGCCTGGATCGAGGGCCTGCTGCGCGCGGCCGAGTAGCGGGCCGCTTGCCCCGGGCGCCGCCCGGCGCGAAGATCCGGCCCATGCGCCGCGTCGCCCGCTCGCTCGTCCGCGCGCTCCTCCTCGCGGGGGTGGCGGCCGCCCAGGAGCCGGTCGACCCGGGCGGCGGCTGGCGCTGGGCCGACGGGGTGGCGGCGCAGGCGGGCGACCACCTGATCACGACCGACGAGCTCTTGCGCTTCGTCGAGCAGCGCAGCCGCCAGGCGGGCGTCGAGATCCGCTCGCCCGACGACCTGGCGCGCTACCTGCGCGAGGCGGTCCCGCCGAACGTCCTGGCCGAGCTCCAGACGCAGGCCGGCGAGGACCTCGGCATCGACCCGGCGCGCGTCGAGCGCGCGGTGCGCCTGACGCTCGACGAGCGCCGCCGCGAGCTCGGCCCGCAGCGCTACAACGACTTCCTCGAGACCGAGGGCGTCGGCGCGATCGCGATGGGCGCGCGCCAGAGCGACCTGATCTACCGCCAGGCCTGGGTCGGCAAGCAGCTCGGCTACGACAGCGCCGGCACCGAGCGCCCGGTGCGCGACCGCTTCCTGCGGCCGGGCGAGCTGCGCGCGATCTACCGCACGAACCTCGACTCCTTCGCCGAGCCCGCCTACGTGCGCTTCCAGGACCTGGTCGTGCCGATCGCGGCGCTCGGCAACGACGTCGAGCGCACGCGCGAGAGCGTGGCCGGCCTGCGCCAGCGGGCGCTCGCGGGCGAGCCCTTCGACGACCTGGTCGAGGCCAACACCTTCTCGAACCGCGAGAGCCTGGGGAAGACCGACTGGCTGGAGGCCCGGCGGCTGTCGGACGACGGCCTGCGGCGCTTCGCGCTCGAGGCGCCGGTCTGGTCCTTCAGCGAGGTGATGCCGATCACCGAGGGCGGCAAGACGCTCGCGTTCCGGGTCGTGAGGCTGCTCGAGCGCCGGGAGGCGGCGACCCCTCCCGGCTTCGAGGACGAGACCCTCCAGCGCCGCATGCGCGAGAGCTACGCGCGGCTGCGCGACAAGGAGATCCTCGAGCGCGCGCAGGCCGGCCTGCTCGAGCGCTCCTACGTCTGGCACGCGCCGGGCTGGGAGCCGCCCGCGCCCGAGACGAGCCCCGCGCCGCCGGGCTCGTAGTCCGGCCCGCGGGCGGGGGATATACTCCGGCCCCCCGTGGTTCGGCGGGCCTCCGCGTCCCCGCCCGGCACCCGGGGAAGACGAGCATGAGCGCGCACGACACGCCCCCGATCCACATCGAGTCCCACCTGCCCAAGTCCTGGGAGCAGGAGCAGTCGTTCAACGACGTGCTCTACGAGTGGACCCAGAAGGCGCCCTGGCTCGCGATCTCGGCGGCGGCCCACCTGCTGATCTTCTTCATCCTCGCGGCCATCCCCTGGAGCGAGTTCAACAAGAAGCCCGACAAGGAGATCAACGCCTCGCTGGCCCCGGAGCAGGAGGAGATCTTCGAGGAGCCCGAGGAGGAGATCGAGGAGGTCGTCGAGGAGGAGGTCGTCGAGGAGCCCGTGCTCCAGGACGCCGAGGTGATCGAGGAGGTCTCCGAGGAGGTCGAGACCTCCACCGAGGACTTCCTCGAGTCGAACCTCACCGGCGAGTCGTTCAACGACGTGATCGGCATCGGCGGCGGCGCCGCCGCCGGCAAGTTCGGCGGCCGCATGGGGCGCGCGAAGCAGGGGCTCGGCGGCGGCAAGGGCATCGAGCAGGCGCTCAAGGACGGCCTCGACTGGCTGGCCGCGCACCAGTCGCCGGACGGCTACTGGGACACCGACGGGTTCAGCGCCTACTGCGGCAAGATCGGCTCCACGACCTGCGGCGGCCCCGGCAACCCGACGCACGACGTCGGCATGACGGGCCTGGCGCTGCTCGCCTTCCTCGGCGAGGGCAGCACGACGAACCAGGGCACCTACCGCGACACGGTCAAGAAGGGCATCGAGTGGCTGATGAAGCAGCAGGACCGCGACAGCGGCCTGATCGGCGAGCGCTCGAGCCACGACTTCATCTACGACCACGCGATCGCGTCGCTCGCCCTGTGCGAGACGTACGTGTTCGCGAAGAACCCGCTCTACAAGCGCGCCGCGCAGGGCGCGATCGACTACATCCACACCGCGCGCAACCCCTACAGCGCCTGGCGCTACGACGTGCCGCCGGTCGGCGAGAACGACACGTCGGTCACGGGCTGGATGGTGCTGGCCCTGACCTCGGCCAAGGAAGCCGGCCTCACGGTCGACCCCGCGGCGCTCGAGGGCGCGCTCCTGTGGCTGGACGAGGTGACCGACACCGCGACCGGCCGCGTCGGCTACGACGGCCTGGGCGTGCTCTCCTCGCGCACGAAGGCGAACGAGCACTTCCCGCCCGAGAAGGGCGAGGCGATGACCGCGGTCGGGCTCCTGTGCCGCTTCTTCCTGCACCAGGACCCCTCGCAGGTCGACGTGATGAACAAGCACGCCGACGTCCTCGCGCGCAAGCTGCCGGAGTGGGACCCGGAGGGCTTCGGGACCGACATGTACTACTGGTACTACGGCTCCTACGCGATGTTCCAGATGGGCGGCGAGCGCTGGAAGAAGTGGCGCACCGCGATGGAGAAGGCCGTCGTGGACTCGCAGCGCCACGAGGGCGACGAGAAGGGGTCCTGGGACCCGATCGGCCCGTGGGGCTACGCCGGCGGTCGCGTCTACTCGACCGCGCTGATGGTGCTGTGCCTCGAGGTCTACTTCCGCTACGGGCGGGTGCTGGGCTCGCGCTGAGGCGCGTGGCCGCATGGCCGCGGCCGGCGCGGCCGGCGCCGTAGCGCCGAAGGCCTCGTCGCGCCGCCAGGCGCGAACCGTCGTCGCGCAACGACGGAAGCACGCACCCCGAGCACGCACCGAGGCTCAGGACGCGCCCGACCACGAGCTGCGGACTGCCGGCTCGCGCCCCGAGCTGCGCGCCGCCGGGACCGGGTCGAGCGCGAGCGGACCGAGCGCTCACCCGGGCCGCGCGAAGCCCCGGCGCGCGGCCTCGACCGCGGGCCGCGCGTCGCAGCCCTCGAGGTGGTCGTTCACGAGCCCGGCCGCCTGCAGGAAGGCGTGGCACGTGGTCGGCCCGAGCCAGACCCAGCCGCGCCGGCGCAGGTCGCGCGCCAGCGCGCGCGCGCTCGGCGGCACGCCCAGGCGCGCCAGCGCCGCCAGGGTCGCGCGCCGCGGGCGCTCGGCGGCGGGCGGCTCGAAGCCCCACACGTAGGCGGCGAGCGAGCCCCGCTCCTCGAGCAGCGCGAGCAGGCGCGCCGCGTTGTGCACCGCGGCCTCCACCTTGCCCCGGTGGCGCACGATGCCGGGGTCGGCCAGCAGGCGCTGGACCTCGCGCGCTCCGAAGCGCGCCACGCGCTCGGGGTCGAAGCGCGCGAAGGCGCGCCGGAAGGCGGGGCGCTTGCGCAGGATCGTCAGCCAGGAGAGGCCGGACTGGAACGCCTCGAGGCACAGGGTCTCGAACAGGCGCCGGTCGTCGGCCAGCGGGCGCCCCCACTCCTCGTCGTGGTAGCGCCGGTAGAGCGGGTCCGCGCCGCACCAGGCGCAGCGCGTCCTCCCGCCGTCCGCGACGAGCCCGGGCGCGACCATGGTGGCTGGGCGCGCGGCTCGCGCCGCGGCCCGCTCGGCGGGGAGCGCCGCCCCCCGCGTCGCGCTCAACCCTTCGTCGCGACGTTGCGCGCCAGGCGCGCCTTGTAGCGCGCGGCGGCGTTGTCGTGGATCACGCTCGCCTTGGCGGCCTTGTCGATGCGCTTCATCGCCTCCGGCAGGTGCGTCTTCGCCTCCTCGGCGGTCGGGGCGCGCAGCACCTTCTTGATGGCGGTCTTCATCGCGCTGGCCTTCACGCGGCCGGCCTGGCGGCGCTCTTCCGCCTGGCGCATGCGCTTCTTCGTCTGGGCGATGTTCGGCATGGTTCAGAGCTCCTTCAGCTTCTCGGCCACGTCACGGTAGCCGATGTCGATCTCGTAGATGCGGACGAAGCACGCGCGCGCCTCGCCGTGGTCCCCGCGCTCCCCGGCCAGCGAGCCGAGCGCATAGAGCGCCTCCTTGGCGCGCTCCGAGCCCGGCTCGGCCGCCTCCAGGGCGGCGCGGAAGCCCTTCTCGGCCAGGTCCAGGACGCCCTTGGCGCGGAAGCCGCGCGCGATCAGGAAGAGCGCCTCGGGCCGCACGCGCGGGTCGTGCTGCACGCGCTGCAGCTCGGCCAGGGCGCGGTCGGTCTCGCCGGCGCGCTCGAGGCGGCGCGCCAGCCCGAGGACCAGGGTCGGGTCGCCCGGCCGCAGCCCGGCGCGGCGCGTCCAGTCCTCGACCTCGTGGCGGGCGAGGTCGCGCTCGAGCTCGGCCGCCAGGGGCTGGTCGCCGGCCTCGCGCGCGCGCTCCAGGCGCCGCTCGAGCAGGCGCGAGACGAGCTCGCCCTCGCGCTCGGCGTGCCCCAGCACGCCCGGTTCCGCGGCCGCCGCCGCGCGCGCGTGCGCGAGCGCGTCCTCGAGCGCGCCCAGCTTGCGGCACACCTCGGAGAGCGCGGCCAGCGTCCCGGCCGCGCCCGGCGCCGCCGCGACCTCGGCCTCGAGCCGCGCGCGCTCCTCGCGCAGCTCGTCGGGCGAGAGGTGCGTGCGGCGGGCGCGCTCGAGCCGCGCCTGCCCGGCCGCGTCCACGGCCAGGTCGCGGCTGTGGCGCACGCCCTCGCCGCCGGCGCGCGCCAGCGCGGCCTCGGCCGAGAGGTCCTTGCGCGCGCGCAGCGCGTCGCGGTCGCGCGGGTCGATCGCCAGCGCGCGCTCGTAATAGGAGAGGGAGCGCCCGACGTCGCCGGCCTGGCGCATCATGGCCCCCGCGCGCTTGAGCCCCTCGGGGTTGCGCGGGGCGATCTCGGCCACGAACTCGTAGACCGCGCGCGCCGAGCGCAGGTGGCCGGACTCCTCGAGCGCCACGCCGAGCTCCAGGTTGGCCCCGGCGTCGAGCGGGTTCGCCACCAGGTAGTCCTCGAGCGCCCGGGCGCTCGCCTCGAGCTTGCCCACGCGTCGCAGCGCGCGCGCGCGCGCCAGCGGCAGCGCACCGGCGACCAGGCGGCGCAGCCGCCCGCCGCCCTGCGTCTCGTGGCGGGCCCGGAGCGCGCGCCGCAGGCCGCCGCGCGCCTCGCCCAGGTCGGGATCGAGGTCGATCAACTGTCGGTAGAGCTCGATCGCGTAGTCGTAGTTCCGGCGCTCGAGGGCCTGGTCGGCTTTCTGGAGGTGCTTCGAGAAGTCCAAGCGACTCCGGTCGGATCCCCCGCGGACGGCGCGGAGGGCAGGCGCGGGAAAGGGCGGAGCAGGATACCGGGAGGCCGAAAAACGGTCAACGCGGGCGTCCCGGGGGGCGGAACGCGCGGCCCGGGGACTTGGATCGGCTTCCCCCGTCGCCCAGGACTCGTATCGTAGGAGCGATCCCGGCCGCGGTTGCGAGGCCGGGGCACGACCCATGCCCGACGCGCTGCATTTCGACCTGACCCTCTACCCCGCGCCCGTCCTGCGCCGCCCCGCGCTGGCGGTGACGGCCTTCGACGCCGAGCTGGAGCGCATCGTCGCCGCCATGCTCGAGCGCATGGTCGAGAGCCGCGGGGTGGGCCTGGCCGCCCCGCAGGTCGGCCTGAAGAAGCGCATCCTGGTCCTGAGCGCCAGCGGCGAGAAGGAGGACGCGAAGGTCTTCGTCAACCCGGAGGTCCTCGAGCGCTCCGGCGCGCCCGTGCTGTTCGAGGAGGGCTGCCTCTCCTTCCCGGGCATCTTCGCCGAGATCGAGCGCCCCGAGGCCTGCCGCGTGCGCGCGCTCGACGTGCGCGGCCAGCCCTTCGAGCTCGCCCTCGAGGGCTTCGAGAGCCGCATCCTGCAGCACGAGCACGACCACCTCGAGGGGGTGCTGCTCGTGGACCGCATGTCCGCCGCCGACAAGGTGCGCAACAAGACCGCCCTCGAGGAGCTGGTGCGCGACTACAGGCGCAAGCAGGCGGCCGAGACCGCCGCCGGGCGTTGATCACGACCTACGGTCGCCGCGGCGCGGTGCCCGCCCGCAAGGGCGGCAGCGTGGTGTCGATCGGCGTCTTCGACGGGGTGCACCGCGGCCACCAGGCGATCCTGGCCGCCAACGTGGCCCGCGCGGCCCGCATGGGAGCACGGCCGAGCGTGATCACGTTCCGCACGCACCCCAAGGGGCTCCTGCTCGGCCGCGCGCCGCGCACGCTGACCACGCTGGAGCACCGCCTGGAGCTCTTCGCACGCGCCGGGATCGAGCACGCCCTGGTGCTCGACTTCGACGCCGAGCTGCGCGCGCTCTCCGCCGAGTCCTTCGTGGACGAGATCGCCGTCCGGCGCCTCGACGCGCGCGCCTTCGTGCTGGGCTTCGACAGCAAGTTCGGCCACGACCGCTCCGGCTCGCCGGAGTCCTTGCGCGCCGCCGGCTTCGACGTCGAGGTCGTGCCCAAGGTGCTGGTCGGCGGGTGGGGCGTCTCCTCGACGGTCATCCGCGAGGCGGTGGAGCTCGGCGACCTCGACCGCGCGGCCGCCATGCTCGGCCGGCGGGTGAGCGTCTTCGGCGAGGTCGTCCACGGCAGCGCCCTCGGGCACACGATCGGCTTCCCGACCGCCAACCTCGACCTGCACCACGAGCTGCACCCCCCGCCGGGGGTGTACGCCTGCCGCGTGCGGCGCCAGCTCCCCGACCTCTCGACGCGCGTCCACGACGCCGTCGCGAACATCGGCTTCCGGCCCACGGTCGAGGCGGTGAAGCGCGAGCTGCCCCTGGTCGAGGTGCACCTGCTCGACTTCGAGGGCGACCTCTACGGCCAGCGCTTCGAGCTCGAGTTCCTCGCGGCGCTGCGCGGCGAGCAGCGCTTCGCCGGCCTGGAGGCGCTGGCCGAGCAGATCCGCCGCGACGTCGCCGCCGCGCGCGCGGTCCTGGCCCAGAGCCCCCTCGAGGCCGAGCCGGCGGCGCTCGCCCGGACGGCCTCGCGCGGGGCCTCCGACGGTTGACGCCATCCCCCACCCCCGTCAGACTTCCCGCCCGGCTCGCGGCGCTGCGCCGCGTGCGGGCCCGGGCAGGTAGCTCAGTCGGTAGAGCACTTGACTGAAAATCAAGGGGTCGGCGGTTCAAGTCCGCCTCTGCCCACCACGGCGCTCCCATGCCGGACCCGGCCCGACCGACGGTGATCACGAAGAGCGACCCGTCCTCGCTCACGATCGCCTGGGAGGACGGCCACACCACGCGCTACAGCGCGGCGGAGCTGCGCCGGCTGTGCCCGTGCGCGCGCTGCGTGGACGAGCTCACCGGCCGCGCGCTGCTCGACCCGGCGAGCGTCCCCGACGCGCTGACCCAGAGCGACGTGCGCCTGGTCGGCCACTATGGCCTGGCGCTGCGCTTCGCCGACGGCCACGACACCGGGATCTACCCCTTCCGCATGCTGCGGGAGCGCGACCCCGCGGGCTGACGTGGCCGGGGCGGGCGGAGCCGAGGGCCTGCGCGTGACCGCGCGGCTGGTCCTGCCGCGGCGCGAGATCGCGCTCGAGGCGGCGCGCTCGGGCGGTCCGGGCGGCCAGAACGTGAACCGCACGGCGAGCAAGGTCGTGCTGCGCTTCGACGTGCGCGGCAGCCCGAGCCTGAGCGAGACGCAGCGCGCGCGCCTGCTCGAGCGGCTGGCCAGCCGCCTGACGAGCGGCGGCGAGATCGTGCTGCACGCCTCGCGCCACCGCCAGCGGCTCCAGAACGAGAAGGACGCGCTCGAGCGCCTGGCGACGATCCTGCGCGAGGGGCTGCGCCAGGAGCGCGTGCGTCGGACGACGCGGCCGACGCGCGGCTCGGTCGAGCGCCGGCTGCGCGCCAAGGAGCGCCGCGGCGCGCTGAAGCGCCGGCGGCGCGGGGAGGACGGGTGAGCGAGCTCGAGGATCCGCTGGCGGCGGCGATGGCCGGGCTCGAGGCCGCCGCGGCCGCCAGCCGCCCGCCCGACCGCTACCTGGCGCGCGCGCTGCTCGTCGCGCTGGGGGAGCGGCTGGTCGCGTGCGAGGAAGGGGAGCGCTCGGAGCCGGAGCTCGAGGCGGTCGTCGAGCGGGCGCGCGCGCTCGGCGACGCGCTGGGCGAGCGCTGGCGCCGGGCGGCCGGGCTCGAGCTCGAGCTCGCCTGCGCCGAGCACGTGCACTCGGCCGACCCGCGCCACATCGGGCGTCCGGACTACGACTGGGGCTACACGCTCGAGGCGCGCGGGCGCCTGACCGCGCGCCTGGTCGCCGCGCGGGCGCTCGGCCTGCGGGCCCCCGAGCGCCTCCTGGAGAAGGTGGAAGCCGCCGACCGGCTGCTCGCGGAGCACCTCGGCGAGGGCAAAGCGCCTTCGTAGAGCGCCGGGGCGCGGCCCCGCCCTTGCTGGTCACCCTTTTTCCCTGGCCAGACCAGCAAAGGGACGCGCAACCACGCCCAGAATCGTGCGTGCCACGTTTGCGCCTTCCTTTCGTTCCACGCCCGACCCCCGTCGGAGAACCCACCCGAGCCGTCCGGGGGCCGAGAAAGGGGATCGAAGTTCCTCGGATCCTGACTTCCTTTGGGCAGGGCGATCGAGCATGCTCCCGAGCCCAACGGATCCCCATTCCGTGAGGAACCCTGACTCACATTCCGGAGTGCATGGACTCATGAACCGATTCGTCACTGGAGCTCTCGCGGTCGCGGCGACGAGCACGGTCGGACTGGCCGACCCTGCCGACAGCAGCGACTGGCTGGAGCTCGATAGCGAGATCCACGGTCTCGCTTCTTCCTATGCCGCCTCGCAAGAGGGCATGGGCTGGACCGCTCTTCTTCGTTTCACCTACACCTTCTCGAGCGACGACATCGCGACGGGAGGCGGGGACGACGACGTCAGCGGCTTCAAGTTCGAGGACGTCGACATGGCCTTCTGGGGCGGCGTTGGTAACTACCAATGGCGCATCAGCTGGGACATGGGTGACGGCTTCAGCCTCCCCACCCCGTCGTTCGCTGCGACGGTCGAGGACGCTTACGTCCAGTGGGAGTGCGCGGAGTACTTCACCACGACGGCGGGCAGCTACAAGGCCCGCGTGTTGCTCAGCAACATCGTCGATCCGGAGAACCAGCTCTTCATCGACCGCACCGCCCTGGGCTCCGCGTTCGACTGGTGGGATGCCGGCGTGGCCATCAACGGCTCGCAGGACCTCTTCCGGTGGTACGCGGGCGTCCAGAACGGCGCCAGCGGCCAGTTCTCCGGCCACCGCTACTATGCCCGCGGTGAGTTCGACCTGGGCACGGGCGCCAGCGTCTACGAGGGCGCCCTGGGCGCCTCGGACGACATGAACGCGACCCTCGGCGCCGTCTTCTATGCCGACGACAACGTCTCCGGCGACGGCCAGATGTTCGCGTTCGACGCCCGTGGCACGGCCGGTCCGATCAGCTTCGGTGGTGAGATCGCTTTCATCAACGAGGACCTGACCGGCATGCTGGCGACCGCCCCGGACTTCGGCCGCTTCAACAGCGGAAGCCTGAGCTTCGTCAACGACGACGACACCAACCCCTTCTCGATCTGGGCGGGCTACCTGCTCAACGACGAGTGGGAGGGTGGCGTGCGCTTCGACGACCTCGACAACGCGGACGACGAGAGCGTCATCAGCGTCGTGGTCAACTGGTACCGCCAAGGGCACAACGCCAAGTGGCAGGCCCAGTGGTCGGACGTGGACAGCGACGGCGACGATGGCTCGGTCTTCCAGATCGGCCTCGTGGTCGGCTCCACCCGCTGAGCGCGACACGGCGCCCCCGAGCCGCGCGCGTCGCGGCGGAGGGAGCGGCCACTGGGGTCCGGCGCGTCCGGACCCGTAGCGAACAGAGAGCCCCGCGCGCGTCGCGGGGCTTTCTTGCTTTAAGGCCCCGCGGCCGGCCTTCGCGACGCGCTGGCCGCTGTTGACCCGGGCCCGGCCCCGGCGCACCGTGGCGCGCATGAAGTCCTGGACCCTCTTCCTGCTCGTGCTCGTGCCGGTGCTGGCCTGTGGCGGGCTGTGGTTCCTGGGCTCGCGCAGCGCGCGCCTGGCGCCCTCCGGCGGGCTGGTCGGCGGACGGCTGCGCGCGCTGCCCGCCTCTCCCAACGCGGTCTCGAGCGAGGAGGGCACGCCGTCCGAGGCGCACGTGGCGCCCTTCCCTTTCTCCGGCCCCGCCGGCGCGGCGCGCGAGGCGCTGCTCGCGCTGCTGCGCGCGGAGCCCCGGGCCGCGATCGTGAGCGCCGGCGACGACTACGTGCACGCGGTCTTCACCTCGCGCGTGTTCCGCTTCCGGGACGACGTCGAGCTCCGCATCGACGCGGACGAGGGCGTGATCCACGTGCGCTCGGCCTCGCGCGTGGGCCGCTCCGACCTCGGCGCGAACCGCCGGCGGGTCGAGGCCCTGCGCCGGCGCTGGGACGCGCTCGCCCCGCGCGAGTAGCGGCCTCAGTGCTCGGGCTCGGGCGCGTCGGCGGTGCCGCCCGGCCGCATCGGGCGGCCCATGACCGCGCGCCGGCCGTAGCGCAGGCGCTCGTCGATCTCGCGGTCGAACGAGGGGTGGCGCGGGGTCTCGGCGAAGCCCCGGTGGCGCGCGCGGCAGGCGTAGCAGACCAGCATGCGCGGGGCGATGCGGTAGAGCCCGGCGTCGAGCAGCGCGGCGACGACCAGGCTGGCGTAGCGCGTCGCGGGGGCGAGGAGCGCCGCCACGACGACGATCCCGATCCCGAGCGCGCGCGGGACGTCGCGCTGGGTGTAGAGCTCGGGATGCCCGCAGGCGAGGCAACCGCGCAGGCCGCCCTCGGCGGCGGCGGCCTCGCGCGCGAGCGCCGCGCCGCCGGCCCGCCGCCAGGCGAGCTCGAGCGCCTCCAGCGTCCCGGCCCGCGCCGCGCGGTGCTCCGGCCCACGCCCGGCCTCGAGCCCGAGCTCCCCGGCCCCCTTCACAGGGGCAGCCCGTAGGAGTCCTGGAGCGCGATCGAGACGCCCGTCCCGATCAGGACCAGCACCGTCGAGGCGTACAGGATCCCGGTCGCCGAGCGCGTGTTCCGGTAGCGCAGCGAGCTCGCCGTCATCGCGGCGAAGACCAGCGGCAGGACCAGCCCCACCGCGACGCGCGTCCCCAGGTGGAAGAGGCCGGTCGGACCGGTCAGCGGCGCCTCCGCCTCGGCCAGGAAGGCGCGGAAGGCCAGGCAGGTCGCGGCGACGAGCGCGAGCGAAAGCAGCATGCACGCGGCGCTGACGCGGTTCAGGCGCTGGAGGTGGGTCACCGCCAGGTTGGGCACGGTCAGGTACCAGTGGCCGAGCACCATGGCGACGAGCACGCTGCCCGCCACCGCGCCCGTGGCGAGGGCGCTCGCGCCGGCGACCAGGCGGGCGCCGAGCCCGCTCTCCGCCGCGGCCGGCGGCAGCGCCAGCACCACCGCGACGGCGGTGCCCGCCAGGGCCAGCCCGAGCGCGGCGCCCCAGCGCGCCCCGCGCACCGGCCCCGAGTAGAAGGGATAGAGGACGAGCGCCAGCCCCGCGCA
>CADEGS010000077.1 GCA_902826945.1 uncultured bacterium
GCAGATCTTGTTGAAGTACTCGATGCCCTTCTCGTTGTCGCTGACGTACTCGTCGCGCAGGACCTCGTTCATCGCGTTGCGCAGCGGGACCTCGTCCTTGCGCAGCCGCCCGCCATCCCAGACCTCCATGGCGTAGGTCTGCTCGAGCGCGCGGTGGTCCACCTCCAGCTTGGCCTCGTGCGCGCGGCCCTTGAGGCCGCCGCTGAAGAAGTTGGAGGCGTTCGAGCTGATCTCGGCCCCGAACAGGTCGTTCGAGGACGAGTTCCAGAAGTTGATGTAGCGCTGCACCGTCTCGAGCGGGACGCCGCCGAGCTCGCGCACGTCGCGGTCGGGGTGCTCCTTCATCAGCTCGCACGTGCGCTGGATCACGCGCCCCAGGCCCGTCTGGCCGACGAACATGTGATGCGCCTCCTCGGTCAGCATGAAGCGGCACGTGCGCGAGAGCGGGTCGAAGCCGCTCTCCGCCAGGCTGAGCAGCTGGAACTTGCCGTCGCGGTCGGTGTAGGTCGTGAAGCAGAAGAACGAGAGCCAGTCGGTGATCGGCTCGTTGAACGTGCCCAGGATGCGCGGGTGGTCGGCGTTGCCGGAGCGCCGCTCGAGCAGCTCCTCGGCCTCCTCGCGACCGTCGCGGCCGAAGAAGCCGTGCAGCAGGTAGACCATGGCCCACAGGTGGCGGCCCTCCTCGACGTTGACCTGGAACAGGTTGCGCAGGTCGTAGAGCGAGGGCGCGGTGTGCCCGAGCAGCCGCTGCTGCTCCACGGAGGCGGGCTCCGTGTCGGCCTGCGTCACGATGATGCGCCGCAGCGCGTTGCGGTGCTCGCCCGGCACCTGCTGCCAGGCTTCCTCGCCGAGGTGGTCGCCGAAGCCCACCCGGCGGTCCTTCTCCGCGTCGGCCAGGAAGATGCCCCAGCGGTACTCGGGCATGCGCACGTAGCCGAAGTGCGCCCAGCCGTCGCTGTCCACGCTGACGGCCGTGCGCAGGTACACGTCCTTCTCGTTGAAGTCGCTCGGGCCCATGTCGCGCCACCAGTCGAGGTAGCTCGGCTGCCAGGCTTCCAGCGCGCGCTGCAGGCGCTTGTCGGACTTCAGGTCGACGTTGTTCGGGATCGTCTGCTCGTAGTCGATCTTGCTCATGGCTGGCTCCGTCGTGGCCGGGTCAGGTGCGTCGGTAGTCGAAGGTCGGGCGCTGCGGCGTGCCGTAGCACTGGAGCGCCCCGCGCTCGCCGACGGCGTTGGGCCGCTGGAAGATCCAGTTCTGCCATGCCGACAGGCGGCCGAAGATCTTGGTCTCGAGCGTCTCGGGCCCGGCGAAGCGCAGGTTCTGCTCCATGCCGGTCAGGCCGTCGGGCGAGAAGGACGCGCGCTCCTCGAGCGCGATGCGCAGCTCGTCCTCCCAGTCGATCGCGTCGGGCGCGAACGTGGCCAGGCCCAGCTCGTCGGCGCGCTCCGCGTCGAACAGCTCGCCCTCGTGCTCGAGCACGCGCGCCGCCGCCTCGGGCTCGGCCAGGAAGCGCGTCGCCAGGCGCGAGAGGCCGTTCGCCATCGCCAGCGCGCCCCGGTTCAGCGCGCTGACGCCCATGCGCACGCCCGCCGCGGGATCGTTCAGCACGTAGGTGCGGTCGCAGGCCAGGGCCAGCTCGAGCATCGTCCCGGCCCAGGCCGTGCCGCCGTCCACGATCGCGTAGAAGCTGCGCGCGGTGTTCTCGAAGCGCTTGAGCACGCGCCGCACCAGGCCGCGCACCTCGCGCACGAACCAGTGGCGATCGTCGGCCAGGAGCGCGTCCGTGGCGAGCACCGTGCGCGGGTCGCCCGTCACGCGCACCGTGACGAGCCCGATCGTCGGATGGTTCAAGCGCAGGTGCAGGAGCGCGTCGTCGAGCTCGCGGAAGCACTCCAGCACCCACCACGACGCGCCGGCGGCGTGCGCCGCCTCCGGCGTGCGCGGGCCGGGGTCGGCGGGGACGCGCAGCTCGAGCGCGCCCGTGCGCGCCTCGGGGTCGAGCGCGAGCGTCACGTGGCGGTAGGCGAGCGTGCGCTCGTCGCGCTCGGCGGCGAGCGGCGGCAGCGCCACGCCCCGCGCCGACGACGCGGGCAGCTCGTCCGCCAGCTCGCGCGCCATCTGCGCCACGGCCTCCTTCCAGCGCGAGAGCGGCGCGATGCGGTCGACCAGGTTCCACTCCACCGCGCGCTTGCCCTTGATGCCCTCGGCGGTCGTGCTGAAGACGTCGCCGCGGTCGCGGCGCACCTTGCGCTTGTCCGCCAGGCGCGTCAGCCCGCCGGTCCCCGGCAAGACGCCGAGCAGCGGCAGCTCGGGGAAGGAGACGGCGCTGTTGCGGTCGTCGGCGAGCAGGATCCGGTCGCAGGCGAGCGCCAGCTCGTAGCCGCCGCCCGAGGCCGTGCCGTTCAGCGCAGCCAGGAAGCGCTTGCCCGACGAGGCGGACGCGTCCTCGATCCCCAGGCGCGTCTCGTTCGTGAACTTGCAGAAGTTGACCTTGAAGGCGTGCGAGCTCGTGGCGAGCATCGGGATGTTCGCGCCGGCGCAGAAGACGCGGTCGAGCCCGCCGGTGACGACCACGCAGCGCACGGCGGGGTGCTCGAAGCGCAGCCGCTCGAGCGCGTCGGCGAGCTCCAGATCGACGCCGAGGTCGTAGGAGTTCAGCTTGAGCTCGTAGCCCGGCCGCAGCCCGCCATCGGGCTTCACGCGCAGGGTGAGCGTGGCCAGGTCGCCCTCGACCGCGAGCTGCCAGTGGCGGTAGCGGTCGGGGTGCGTCTCGAACGCGATCGGCTCCGCCGCGGTGGGGAGGACGGCACTCTCGCTCAACGGGGTCTCCTCGGGTCGGTCCGGCGGCGGCACCGCCAGCTTGCAGCGGGAATTATATTGCTCATATCGCGATAGCCGGGGAAGAATAAGACCCCTGCTCATGGACACGCAAGGCTTTCTCGAGGAACTCGGGCGACGCCTGCGGCATGCGCGCGAGCGCCGCGGCCTCGGCGTGGGGGAGGCGGCCCGGGCGGCGAGCGTCAGCCGCCGCACCGTGACCGAGGCCGAGGCCGGCCGCGCCAACCCGAGCATCCTGGTGCTGGCCCGCCTGGCCGCGGCGCTCGAGTGCGACCTGGCCGAGCTCGTCGCGCTGCGCCCCCCGCTGCAGCGGCCGGAGCGCGTGGCGCTGGTCGGCCTGCGCGGCGCGGGCAAGTCCAGCGTGGGCCGGCTGCTCGCGCGCGCGCTCGAGGTGCCCTTCGTCGAGCTCGACCGCCGCGTCGAGGAGCTCTGCGGCCTCACGATCGCCGAGGTCTTCGACCTGCACGGCGCGCAGGGCTTCCAGCGCTGGGAGCGCCAGGCGCTCGAGAAGGTCCTGGGCGAGGGCGAGCGCCTCGTGATCGCGACCGGCGGCTCGATCGTCACGCACGAGGCGAGCTTCCGGCGCCTGCGCGAGACGTGCCGCACGGTCTGGCTCCGGGCGCGCCCCGAGGAGCACATGCGCCGCGTCGTCGCGCAGGGCGACCCGCGCCCCATGCGCGACAACCCGCACGCCATGGACGAGCTGCGCGCGATCCTGGCCGAGCGCTCCCCGCGCTACGCGGCCTGCGAGCTCGCCATCGACACCTCCGACGTCGAGCCCGCGCGCGTGGCGGAGGAGATCCGCCTGCGGCTCGGCCTCGGCGCCTGAGTGCGCGCGACCCTCAGGGGAACACGCGCGCCGCGAGCCCGAGCGCGCGCACGTCCGCCGCGAGCGCCTCGAGCCACGCCGCGGGCAGCGCCGCGAGCCGCGGCGCCTCCGGCTGGTGCGAGGGCCGCGCCAGGCCGTAGAGCAGGACGCCGCGCAGCCCGAGCCCCTCGCGCCGCGCGCGCGCGAGCAGCGCCAGGTACGCGGCGCGCTCCGCCGCGGAGGGCGGCTCGCCGTCGAAGGCGAGCGCCATCGTCTGCACCCACGTCGCGACCGTCGCGGCGCAGGCGCGCAGGTTCTCCCAGGTCGCGCCGGCGCCCGCGCGCGCGCCGTTCAGCCGCGCCTGCCCCTCGTCGGTGGCGCTGTCGAGCTTGAACCACGCCTGCCCGCCGCGCTCGGCCAGCGCGCGCAGGCCGGCCTGCACCGGCGCGTGGCGCGCGAGCGAGCCGTTCGTGATCACGACGATCGGCACCGCGCCGGCGCCCTGGTCCTGCAGCACCTCGTGCGCGACCTCGATCGCGGCCCGGAAGTCGGGCGAGCTCGTCGGCTCGCCGTTGCCCGACAGCGCCACGTCGCACAGCCGCCGCAGCCCCTCGGGCGCGGAGCGCTCGAGGAAATCGCCGCGCACGATCGCGCCCAGCAGGCGCGCCAGCTCCTCGCGCAGGAGCCCCAGGTCGATCGCCGGCCCCTTGCCCGCCACGAGCCCGGGCACCTGGCAGTAGACGCAGCGCCAGTTGCAGGCGTCGTTCGGGTTCAGGTTGATCCCGACCGAGACGCCGCCGGCGCGACGCGAGACGACCGGGTACACGTAGCGCATGCCGGCCGCGCCGCGGTCGTGGTCGGCGGTCGAGAGCCTCACCGCGGCGCCCCGCGCAGCTCCTCGACGTGCACGTGCACGCACGCCGCCAGCGCCTCGAGGTCGTAGCCGCCCTCGAGCACCGAGACCAGCCGCCCGCCGCAGCGCTCGGCCGCGAGCTCGACCATGCGCCGCGTCATCGTGCGGAAGCCCTCCTCGCTCAGGCGCACGCCGGCCAGCGGGTCGCGCGCGTGGGCGTCGAAGCCGGCCGAGACGAGCAGGAAGTCGGGGTCGAAGGCCTCCAGCGCGGGCAGGACGTCGGTCTCCAGCGTCCCGATCCAGTCGGCGTCGCCGCTGCCGGCCTCCATCGGGCAGTTGAGCGTCGCGCCCAGGCCGGCGCCCAGGCCGCGCTCGTGCGCGGCGCCGGTGCCGGGGTAGAGCGGCCACTGGTGCAGGCTCGCGTAGAAGACGCTCGGGTCGCGCTCGAACAGGTGCTGCGTGCCGTTGCCGTGGTGCACGTCCCAGTCCACGATCGCCACGCGCTCGCGCCCGCGCGCGCGCAGCGCCGCGGCGGCGACGGCGACGTTGTTCACCAGGCAGAAGCCCATCGCGCGCGCGCGCTCGGCGTGGTGGCCGGGCGGGCGCACGGCGACGAAGGCGTTGCGCCAGACGCCGCTCTCGACGCGCTCGACCGCCTCCAGCACGCCGCCCGCCGCGAGCCGCGCCGCCTCCCACGAGGCCTGGCCGACGCGCGTGTCGCCGTCCAGCGCGCACGGACCGCGCGCGCAGCGCGCCTCGACCGCGTCCAGGTGGGCCGCGTCGTGCACGCGCTCGAGCTCGGCGCGCGTCGCCGGCCGCGGCAGGAGCTCGTCCAGCTCGCGCGCGAGCCCGCTCGCGTCCAGCCGCGCGCGCGCCGCCCGCAGGCGCTGGGGCGTCTCGGGATGCGCGCGTCCGGTGTCGTGCCCGACGCAGGCGGGGTGGTAGACGAAGCCGGTCTGCACGCGGCCATTCTAGGCCGCGCGGCGCGCCGCTAGCGCGCGGCGCCGGCCTCGGGGACGGCGCCGGGCGCCGCGCGGCGCCAGCCGCGGCCGCGCAGCATCCAGACCGCCGTGCGGGCCAGGATCGAGAGGTCCAGGCCGAGCGAGAGCCGCTCGCGGTAGCGCTGGTCGGCCGCCAGCTTGCGTCCGTAGGCCGCGGCGTCCATCCCCGCGTAGCCGTGGGTGATCTGCGCCAGGCCGGTGATGCCCGGCAGGAGCGCGTTGCGCTCGCGGAAGTCGGGCACGTGCTCGCAGGCCCAGGCGTCGATCTCGACCATCTCCGGCCGCGGCCCGACGAAGTCCATCTCGCCGCGCAGCACGTTGAAGAGCTGCGGCAGCTCGTCGAGGTGCGTGTTGCGCAGCAGGCGCCCCAGGCGCGTCACGCGCAGCCCGTCGCCGCGCTTCCACGAGTCGAAGGCGCCGGCCGGTGCCTCACGCATCGTGCGGAACTTGTAGATCCAGAAGACGCGCCCGCGCAGCCCGACGCGCGGCTGGCGGAAGAGCACGCGGCGCGGGTCGCGGAACAGGACCGCGTTCGCGAGCGCGATCGGCAGCCCGAGGAGCAGCGCGAAGGGCGCGCAGACCAGGAGCAACGCCAGGTTCAGGAGGCGCTTGCCGCGGCGCGCGTAGGGGCTGCGCGGCAGGAGCGCGTCCCAGTCCAGCTCGTCGCCGCCGACGAGCGACAGCGGCGGCGCCTGGCCCGGTCGCGCGGGCGCGGCGCACGGCAGCTCTTCCGGGGCGCACAGGGGCGCGAGCGCGGCGGGCTCTCCCGCGGCAGGCTCCGTGCGCAGGCCGTGGGGGGCGGGCCTCGCGTCGCCGTCCGCGCGTCGGGCGGCGGCCGTGCTCCTGGCGTGCGTCATCCTCTGCAGAGCGTCGGGCGTCCGCCGGGCGGGGTTACCGGGCGGCGGGTTCCCTCGGTCGTCTCCGGTTCCATCGGCGGTCGGGGCCCTCGCGCGTGAGCCCTGCTCCGGCGTGGCGGGCGCTGGCGCGTCGCGGCGCGAAAGTTGGCATGTCCGCGCGCGTGCGGCAAGCGCCGCGGGCCGTGCGACGGCGCGGCGGCCGCGGCTCCCGGAATGCTCGTTCCTTGGGGCCGCGAGCATGGCGCGTCGCTCTGCGGGGAACGCGGTCGCGCCTCCGGGCGGCGCGGGCGCGCGCTCGCCCGCGCCGCCGGAAGACCTTTGCCCCGCCGTCGTCGGACGCGGCCGGCCCGGGCGCGCAGCGCGCGGCGCTTGACGCTCCGCCGGCCCTGCTCGATCCTCCGCCGCCGCGCGCGAGGCGCGGCTGCTCGACATGAGACGCATCGGTGTGATCGGGCTCGGGACCGTGGGGCTGCCCCTGGCGGTGGCCATGGCGCGGCGCTTCCCGGGCACGCTCGGGCACGACCGCGATCCCGCGCGCCTCGCGGAGCTGCGCGCCGGGCGCGACCGCGCGCGCGCCGTCCTGCCCGAGGCGCTGGCGGCGAGCGGGCTCGCGCTCGCCGACACGCTCGAGGAGCTCGCCGGCTGCGACGTGTACGTCGTGTGCGTCCCGACGCCGCCCGGCGACGCGGGGCGAGCCGACCTGCGCGCGCTCGAGGACGCCTGCCGGAAGCTCGGCGCGCTGCTCGCGCCGGGCGACGTGGTCGTGATCGAGTCCACCGTGCCGCCCGGCACGACCGAGTCCGTCTGCGGCCGCCTGCTGGCGCAGGCCTCGGGGCTCGCGCCGGGGGCGGGCTTCGGCCTGGCGCACTCGCCCGAGCGCATCAACCCCGGCGACCCCGAGCACGGCCTGGAGGCGGTCGTGAAGGTGGTCGGCGCGAGCGACCCCGCGACGCTCGCGCGCGTCGCGGCGCTCTACCGCGCCGTCGTTCCGGCCGGCGTGCACGAGGCGCCCTCGATCGCCGTCGCCGAGGCGGCCAAGCTGCTCGAGAACGCGCAGCGCGACGTGAACGCGGCGCTGATGAACGAGGTCGCGCCGCTCCTCGACCGGCTCGGCCTCGACACGGGCGACGTGCTCGACGCGGCGGCGACGAAGTGGAACTTCCAGCGCTACCGGCCGGGCCTGGTCGGCGGGCAGTGCATCGGCGCGTGCGCGGAGCACCTGGCGGGCCTGGCGCAGGCGCTCGGGCTCGAGGCGCCGCTCCTGCGCGCCGCGCGCGCCGTGAACGAGGCGACCGCGGCCTTCGTCGCGCGCCGCACGGCCGAGCTCCTGGCCGAGCTCGGCCGGCCCGTCGCCGGCGCGCGCGTGGCGGTGCTCGGCCTCGCGTTCAAGCCCGACGTGCCCGACGCGCGCCATTCGCGCGTGCCCGCGCTCGTGCGCGCGCTCGAGGCGCACGGCGCGCGCGTCGTGTGCCACGACCCGCTGGCGGACCCCGCAGAGGTGCGCGCCAGCCACGGCCTGGAGCCGGTCGGCGCCGACGCGCTGGGCGAGCCCGACGCGCTCGTGCTGGCCGTCCCGCACGCGGCGCTGGCGCCGCTCGTGCGGCGGCTCGTGGCGCGCCGTCCGCCGCTCGTGATCGACCTCTTCGGCGCCCTCGACGCGCGCGCGTTGCCCGAGGGCGTGCGCCGCTGGCGGCTCTAGGGTGGGCGCGGGCGCGAGCGTCGAGGGCGAGCTGCGCGCGCGGCCGCGGCGCTGGCTCGTCACCGGCGCGGCGGGCTTCATCGGCTCGCACCTGGTCGAGGCGCTGCTCGCGCTCGACCAGGAGGTGGTGGGGCTGGACGACCTCTCGAGCGGCTCGCTCGCGAACCTCGCGGAGGTGCGCGCCGCGGTCGGCGCGGACGCCTGGCGGCGCTTCGCCCTCGAGCGCGCGAGCGTGCTCGACCCGGCCGCCTGCGCGCGCGCGGCGCGCGGCGCCGAGGTCGTGCTGCACCAGGCCGCGCGCGGCTCGGTGCCGCGCTCGGTGGCGGAGCCCTTGGCCACGCTCGAGGCGAACGTGCGCGGCACCGTGCAGGTGGCGCTGGCGGCGCGCGCGGCCGGGGCGCGGCGGCTCGTGCTGGCCTCCTCGTCGAGCGTCTACGGCGACCGCGCCTCGCTGCCGTGGGACGAGGAGCGCCTCGGCGCGCCGCTCTCGCCCTACGCGGCCTCGAAGCGCGCGGGCGAGCTCCTGGCGCACGCGCTGTGCGCGAGCGGCGGCCCCGCCTGCGTCGCGCTGCGCTACTTCAACGTGTTCGGACCGCGCCAGCGCGCCGACGGCCCCTACGCCGCGGTCGTCCCGCGCTGGATCGAGGCCCTGCTCGACGGCCGCGCCCCGCGCCTCTTCGGCGACGGGACCAGCTCGCGCGACTTCTGCCCGGTGGCGGTCGTCGTGCAGGCGAACCTGCTGGCCGCGCTGGCGCCGCTCGAGGGGTTCCACGCCTGCAACGTCGGGCTGGGGCGGCGCACCTCGCTCTCCGCGCTCGCGCGCGCGCTCGCCGGCCTGGTCGCCGCGCGCCTCGGCGGCGCGCCGCCCGCGCCCGTGCACGAGGCGCCCCGGGCGGGCGAGCCGCGCCACAGCCAGGCCGCCGTGGAGCGCGCCCGCGACCTGCTCGGGCTCGAGCCTCGCCAGGGGCTGGAGGAGGGGCTGGAGCGCGCGCTCGACTGGTCGCTGGCCCGGCGCGCGGCGGACGCTTCGCTTCGGCCCCCTCGATCCGCACTCTAGGTTCCCGGACCCGGCCGGAGCCTCCTTGGACGCCACCCCCACGAGCACGACGCGGCGCATCTTCGCCGCCGCGGCGCTGATCTCGGCCGGCACGTTCGCCGTGCGCCTGGCCGGGCTGCTGAAGAGCCAGGTCGTCGCGGCGTCGTTCGGCGTCGGCGACGCGGTCGAGGCGTACTTCCTGGCCGCCGTGCTGCCGACCTTCGCCTTCGGGGCGCTCGGCGCGACCCTGCCGGCGGCGCTCGTGCCGGTCGTGGCGGGCGTGCGCGCGCGCGGTCGCACGGGCGAGGGCGGCGAGCCGGAGGCGCGCGCGCTCCTGCGCGACGTCTACGCCTGGTCGTGCGCGGTCCTGCTCGCGACGACGCTCTTGCTGGCGCTCCTGTGGCCCGCGTGCCTGCGCGTGGCGGGCGCCGGCTTCGACGCGGCGAAGAGCGCGCTCGCGAGCGAGCTGTTCCTGCTGCTGCTCCCGATCGTGCTCCTGCACGGCATGGCGACGGTGTGGGGCGCCGTGCTCAAGGCGGAGAAGCGCTTCCTCGCCGCCACCCTCGCCCCGGGCGCCGTGCCGCTGACGATCACGCTGGTCGTGCTGGCGCTCGGCGCGCGCCACGGCGTGCACGCGCTCGTCGCGGGGCACGTCGCGGGCGTCGCGCTCGAGTGCCTGTGGGTCGGCCTCGCGCTCGGGCGCGGCGGCGCGCCCGTGCGGCCGTCGCTGCGGCTGCGCGTGACGCCCGCCTCGCGCGTGCTCCTGGCCCAGTACCTGCCGGCGGTGGGCGGCGGCCTCCTGCTCTCGGGCACGCTGGTCGTCGACCAGACGATGGCCGCGCGGCTCGAGGAGGGCAGCCTGGCCACGCTGAGCTACGCCAACGCGCTCGTCGGCGCGCTGCTCTCGATCGGCACGACGGCGCTCGGCACGGCCATCCTGCCCTACTTCTCCGACATGGCCGCGCGCGGCGACCGCGCGCACCTGCGCGCCAGCCTGCGCGCCTCGACGCTGGCGATGCTCGCCTGCGCCGTGCCGGCGGCGCTGGTGCTGGCGGTGGCGGCGGGGCCGATCGTGCGCCTGGTGTTCCAGCGCGGCGCCTTCGACGCCGGCGCCACGGCCGCGGTGAGGGGGGTGTTCGCGCTGTACGTCCTGCAGCTGCCGTTCTACACGAGCGTGGTGCTGTGCTCGCGCGTGCTCTCCGCGCTGCACCAGAACCGCTCGGTGCTGGTCGCGGCGGGCGTGAACCTGGCGCTGAACGTCGTGCTCAACGTGCTCTTCGTGCGCTGGCTCGGCGTGCGCGGGATCGCGCTGGCGACGAGCGTCACGCACGCGCTGGTCGCGCTGGCGCTGTGGCGCGTCGTCGATGCCCGGCTGCGCCGCGTGCCCGCTGGTCGCGACGGGCCCGCGCCGGCCGCGCCCGCGCCGCCGCCGCGAGGAAGCGCTCAGTAGCGGCGCTCGATGCGCGCGCCGGCGTAGAAGCGCGCGACGATCTCCTCGGGCGCCAGGCCGCGCTGCGCCAGGTACCAGGCGCTGACCTGGCTCAGGCCGCAGCCGTGGCCGAAGCCACGGCCCTCGAGCACGAGGTAGCCCGGCGGCTGCGAGGCGACCACGCAGCGGTCCCAGGCCAGCGAGCGGATGCGCACCGGCCCGGCGGCCAGGCGGAACTCCGGCCCGCCGAGCTCGGTGAAGCGCGTCGCGCCGTCCAGGCGGTGGCGCACCGAGACGCGCGCCACGCGGCCGGAGTCGTCGTGGCGACCCTCGACCGAGACCGCCTCGACGCTGCCCAGGCGCGGCCGGCCCGCGGCGGCGGCGGACCACTCCGCGAGCGAGCGCGTGAGCTCGGGCAGCGGCACGTCGGTCTTCCAGCGACCGTGCGTGCTCGCGAGGCCCAGGCCCGCGGCGCCGGGCAGCGCCGCGTCGTCCGCGACGACCGGCATCGCGGGCGCGATCGGCGTCTTGCCGTCGGGCGCGAGCACGCCGGGCTTGACGCGCTCGAACGACTCGGTGCGCCCGCCCGAGCTGGCGTGGAAGAGCGCCAGCACCGGGAAGCCGCGGTAGACGAGCATCTCGCCGCGCGTCGGCGCGATCGCGCGCGCGACGCGCGCGACGCCCTCGCTCCAGCCGTGGTAGGCCATGTCCACGCCGAAGTGCCAGTGCAGGTGCCAGGGCTCGGCGCGCCGCTCCATCCAGCGCGCGGCCGCGTAGCTGCGCGCGACGATCGCCTGCGCGGCCAGCGCCGCGGCCGGCCAGCGCGGGTTCATCTCGGCGCCGATGGCGCTGGCGAGGTAGGTCTCGAGCGGCACGCGCTCGACGAGCTCGAGCGCCCCGCGCGCGGGCTGCACGATCAGGTCGCCCGCCAGCCGCAGGCGCCGCGGCGCGCCGAACTCCGGCTGCGCGTCGACCTGGAAGACCGGGCCGCCGCCGCCGCTCAGGCGTCCGGGGCCGCGCGCGGGCTCGCCCGCGGCGCCGGCCAGGCTCCAGCCGTCCCCGCGCAGGAGGAGCTCGATGCGTCCGGCCGCGAGGGCCGTCGTCCGCCCGTCGGCCTCCAGCCGCGCCGGCGCCTCGAGCTCGAGCGAGAGCCGCGCCCCGCGGGCGAGGAAGACGCCCAGCTCCGGCTCGCGCTCGAGCGCGGGGAGCGCGGGCGGCGCCTGGCCGCGCGCGCGCGCCGCGAGCGGCGCCAGGGCCAATCCGAGGAACGCGCGGCGGTCGATCACGCCGCGCATCCTGGCATCGCGGGCGCGCCGAGGGAAACGCTCCCTGCGGCGCGCCCGCGAGCCGTGGCGAGGCGCGCGCCCGCGCCGGGGATTCTCTCCGGCGAGGGCGCGAGCGCCGCGCTAGGGGACCAGGACGGCGATCGCGTTCGTGGTCGCGAGGGTGCGCGACTCGCGATCGAGGGTCCAGGCCTGGAACACGACCTCCGTGCCCGAGGGGATCCCCGCGGGCCACAGGCGCGTGACGCTGGCGTGCCCCGCGCCGTCCACGGGCAGCGCGAGCACGCCGGCGCGGCGCAGGTCGAAGAGGAGCGCGCCGCTCGCGAGGGGCTGCGGCAGCTCGTCCAGGCCGAAGAAGAGCAGCGCCTGCGAGCCGGCCGGCGCGCCGCTGACGGCGAGCTCGACCGGGGCCAGGTCGCAGGCCGTGCCCTGGCCGACCAGGACCGGGCCGACGCCGGCGACGGGCGTCACGTCGCCCCAGACCGGCTTCGTCACGGTGATCTGGTAGGTGCCGACGCTGCCGTAGTCGGTGTAGCGGCCGTCGCGACCCACGCCGTCGACCAGCACCGTGTAGGAGCCGGCCGAGAGCTCCATCGCGATCGTGGCCTTGACCTCGTTGAGCTCGTCGTCGCTCGCGACCAGCGTGCCCGTGTCGTCGTAGAGCTCGAGCAGCATGTCGATGTTCGGGCCGGGGACCGTGTTGGCGTCGATCGTGACGAGCCCCCCGCGCGTGTGGAACCGGAACGCGTCCTGGTCGTCGCGGCGCTCGATCAGGCCGCGCAGCACGGCCGTGGAGGGATCGGGGCAGGCGAACTGCAGGGCGTCGTTCGTCGAGGGCACCGAGGCGCCGAAGTCGTCGGCCTTGAAGGGCGTGCCGTTGGCCACCTTGGTGATGACGTTGTAGTCGTTCTGCGTGTTGGAGGCGCCCGTGTACGAGCCGTCGCTCCAGTGCACGACGTTCTTGCCGAAGGGCGCGCCCATGATCGGGCCCCAGCTGGTCGTGCCGCTGCCGCCGGAGCCCGGGTGGTACTCCTGGCCGTTCAGGCCGTCGTGCGAAAGCCCGAAGGTGTGCCCGGCCTCGTGGCTGGCCGTCATCGCCCCGTTGTTCGTGCCCTTGTTGAAGGCGAAGCAGGGGTTGTCGATCGAGTCGTCGAAGGAGTTCAGGAACGCGACGCCACCGATCCCGTTGCCGAAGCCGCTGGTGGCCTGCGTCATCACGACGCGGATGCCCCAGGTCGTGTCGCCGCCGCCGTTCTTCGCCAGGCCGCCGGCCGGCGGCTCCTCGGTCGTCACGTCGACCTCGAACGGCGCGAAGTCCTCGGCCACGCGGTTGAAGTGGCCGACGATCGAGTTGAGCTCGCCCGCGCTGAACGTGCCCGGGTCCCCGTCGGTGTCGAACGCCGGGAACATGATGTTGTGGTTCCAGCTGTTGCCGACCGAGTGGTGGCCGTCGAAGTCGAGGTACACCACGCGCGGCGCGCCGGGCAGGCTGTGCAGGTGGAACTCGTCGTCGCCGCTGCCGGCGGCGAGGTAGCGCGGCTCCGGCTCGCCAAGGTCCGCGGCCGGCGCGACCGCCGTGTCCACGTAGAGGACGCGCCCGTTCGCGACCCAGGCGCTGGCGTCGCGGCGCAGGAGCGCGGTCAGCTCGTCCGCCTCGAGCCCGTTCTGTCGCGCGACGCGGGCGAGGTCCGCGCCGAGCGCGCGCACGGCCTCCTCGCCGCGCAGGCCGTCGGGGTAGGCGTCCGGCAGGCGCGCCTGCCGGACGGTCTGGGCCAGCGCGGGCGCGGCCAGCAGGGCGGCGCCGAGCGCGAGCGGAACGGGGAGGGAGCGGGAGCGGGGGTCGTGCATGGGGATCGGAAGGAGGGAAAGGGAGCGGCCGTGGCCGTCCCGGCCGGGGCGGGCGGGAGCCCGGGCGAGCCCCGGGCTTCCGGAGGGGGCCCTCGATGCTCGGGCATGCGGCGCGAGACCGCAAGCCTCTCTCCCGCGGGGAGCCCTAGCAGCCCGTGGCAGAAGTCATTCGGCTCCAGCACGACGTCCTCCACTCCAGGTCGGCACCTGAAAGCCTCGCCGAGTCCACCGATTCGCCTGCGTTTCCAGGCACCGACCCGGAGCGGATGCCGCCGCCCTGCCGCCGAAGCACTTCTGCCACGGCTGCTAGGAGCCGGCCCCCCGCCAGAGCGAGAGGTCCAGCCCGAAGTCCGCCTCCAGGCGCTCGATCTCGGGGGCGAAGCGCGGCGCGAGCTCCGCGCGCAGCTCGGGCTCGAGCGGCGGCAGCGGCGCGCGCGGCCCGAACAGCCGCGCCACGCCCAGGCGCTTGGCGAGCTGCACCGGCGCGTCCCAGTCGCGCTCGCGCAGCCAGGTGCCGACGCGCACCGCGGCCGCGTAGCCGCGCGCGCGCCGCACGCGGCCGCCGGCGTTGCGCGCGCCCTCGTCCGGCGCGGCGGGGAAGAGCGCGGGATCCACCCCGAGCAGGGCCGCCAGCGCGGCGCGCGCGCGCGCCGGCTCGCGCACGACCTGCTCGAGCACGAGCACGCACAGCCGCTCGCGCGGGAAGCGCGCCGTCCAGCGCACGAGCTGCTCGTGGTAGCGGCCGCGCGCCAGCGCGTCGGGCCGCTCGGCGAGGAAGCGGCGGAAGGTGCCCGCGTAGTCCTCGTCGCGCACGGTCAGCGCGTACTGGCTGTAGGCGCGCGCGACCGGCTCGCGCAGGATGGCGATCAGGCGCGCCCCGGGCACCAGCGCCGCGGCGCGCGCCGGGGCGTCGGGCTCGTAGAGGTAGCGCGGGGTGATCTCGCCCGCGAGCCTGTCGGCCGGGGCGCGCGCGAAGAAGGCGGCGTACCAGGCGGCGCCGCGCTCGTGGTGGCGGTCGAAGTAGTGCAGCTCCTTGCGCCGCTCGGGCAGCCACAGCGCGGGGTGGCCGCGCAGGAGCGCGTCGAGCCAGGTCGTGCCCGCGCGCTGCGCGCCGAGGCCCAGGAAGTCGGGCAGCCTCATGGCGCGTAGCCGTAGCGGCGCAAGAGGCCGCCCGCGAGGCGCTCGACGCGCGCGCGCTCGCGCGCGGGGAGCGCCGCGCGCCAGCGCGTGTCGGGCGCGAGCGCGATCGGCCCGGCCATGCGCAGGCGGTTGCCGGCGACGGTGTGGCCGGGCGCGAGCGTCGCGCCGGCGGCGACCGCGCGCGCGAGCGCGTCCAGGCCGGGTCCGAGGAAGCCCGCGAGCGGCGCGAGCGCGGCGGCCGGGTCGAGCACGTAGTCCTCGTAGCGCAGGCGCGCGCGGCGCTCGGGCGGCAGCGCGGCCAGCGCGCGCTCGGCGGCGCGGTTCACGACGCTCCAGGCGAGCGCGGTGCGGGCGCCCGAGCGCGGGCGCAGCGCGCGCTCCAGGCCGGCGCGCGCGTCGCGCTCGAAGGCGCGCGCCAGCGACCAGGCCACCGCGCGCGCGTCGCGCACGAGGTGCACGCCGAAGACCTCGACGCCCGCCAGCGAGGCCAGGAGCAGGCCGCGCGCCGGGCTCTTCGTGGCGTCCACCAGCACCGCCTTGCCGCTGGCCGCGCGCACGGCCTCCAGCAGGCGGCGCTGCTCGGCCGCCCAGGCCGCCGCGGCGCCGCCGCGCGGCCGGCGGCCGGCCAGGGCGCGCAGCAACGGGAGCCGCCCGGACTCGAGGCGCTCGCCGAGGCGCGCCAGGCGCTCGGGGTCGCCGCCGGCGCGCTCGAAGCGCGCGCGCACGTCCGACCAGAAGGGGCAGTCGGCGGCGGGGACTCCGCACGAGCAGAACTCTGCGCCGAGCCAGGCCGCGCGCGCCACCCGGCCGAGCTCCCCCAGGTTGCACGCGGCGGGGTGGGCGCCGAGCAGCGCGTCGAGCACGGTCGAGCCCGAGCGGCCGTAGCCTGCGATGTAGACCACGCGCACGGCGTTCCGTACGGTCTCGGGCGCGTCGCCGCCGGAGGGCGTGCCGGGCGCGCCGGCGTGCGGCCCGGCCGCCGGTCCGCCGCGCTCCAGCGGCCGCCCCTCGAGCGACGAATGCACGCGCGCAAGCTAGCAAGTGCCCGGGCCGGGAGCACGGCGCAGGAGGCGCGTTGACGAGCTTCGAGCCCGAGCTCCTGCGCACCGCCGCGTGGTGCTCGCTCGCCGCCTTCCTCGTGCTCCTGAAGCCGTGGGGGGCGCGCGCGGCCCTGGTGCTGGCGGTGCTGCGCATCGCCGTGCCGTTCCTGCACTTCCGCTACGAGCTGGTGGACGTGCAGGCCTGGCGCCTGCTCGACGACGTCAAGTACGTGGAGGAGGCCGAGGCGCTGGGCGGTGCGGTGCTGAGCGGCGCGCAGGGCGCGACCGACCAGCTCTTCGCGACCGCCGAGGGCCACCACGTCGGCTTCTACCTCTGCAACATCCTCGCCCAGGCGCTCTTCGGCCCGACCTACTACGCGGCCGTCTTCGCCAACGTCGTGCTGACCTGCGTCGCGGCGCGCGGCCTCCTGCGGCTGCTCGCGCTGGCGGGGGTGGAGCGGCGCACGGCGCTCGCGACGGGCGCGTTCTACCTCCTGCACTGGGACGTGATCGCCTGGTCCTCCTTCTTCAACATGAAGGACCCGGTCGTCCTGACGCTCACCGTGTGGCTCTTCGTGCACGCGCTGGAGCTCGCCGTGCGGCCGCGGCTGCGCGCGCTGGCCGGCTTCCTGCTGCTCTCGGGGCTGCTCTACTTCTTCCGCTGGTACGTGCCCTTGCTCGTCGCCGGCGGCGTCGGCGCGTGGGGCGTGCTGGCGCTCGGGGGCTGGCGGCGCAACGCGCTCGTCGCGCTGGGGCTGGCGGCGCTCGTGCTCGTGCCGCTGCACGGCGAGATCCCGGTCGAGCTCCTGCGGCCGGCGGGGCTGGCGGACGGCTTCTTCAAGTTCGCGCTGACGCCGCGGCCGTGGGGCATGGCGGAGGGCTACCGCTTCCTGCTCTTCCCGGCCTCGCTGCACTGGCTCCTGGCGCCGGTCGCCGTCGCGGGCGCGCTCGACCTGTGGCGGCGCTACCCGCGCGCGCGGCCGGTGCTCTGCTACCTCGTGCTGCTCTTCGCCTTCTACGCCGTCGTGCCGCGGCTGCACGGGCCGCGCCACCGCTTCCAGTGCGCGTTCGCGCTGGCGTGGCTCCAGTTCCACGGCTTCCACGAGGGCCTGCGGCGCGCCTTCGCGCGCCCGGCGCGCGCGCCGCTCCCCGCGGCCGTCGGAGGCGCGGCGTGATCGAGGTCCTGCACGTGATCACGTCGCTCGAGCTCGGCGGCGCGCAGCGCATGCTGTGCGCGCTGGTCGAGCGCGGCGACCGCGCGCGCTTCGCGCCGCGCGTCGTGTCGCTCGTCGCGGGCGGCGCGCTCGAGGCCGACCTCGTCGCGCTGGGCGTGCCGGTGACGAGCCTCGGCATGCGCCCGGGCGTGCCCGACCCGCGCGCGCTGGCGCGCCTCGCGCGCCTCGTCGGCCAGCGTCCGGCGGGCGCGCCGCCGCTCGTCGTGCAGAGCTGGCTCTACCACGCCGACCTGCTCGCGACGGCGGCGCTGCGCCTGGCCGGCGCGGCGCGGCGCGGCGTGGCGCTGGCCTGGAACCTGCGCTGCACGCTCGACGCGCGCGGGCACGGCGGCCTCGCCGCGCGCGCCGCGCCGCGGCTGTGCGCCTGGGCCTCGCGCCGGCCGGACGTGATCGTGACGAACTCCGAGGCCGGGCGGCTGTCGCACGAGGCGATCGGCTACCGCCCGCGCGCCTGGCGCTGGATCCCGAACGGCTTCGACCTCGAGCG
>CADEGS010000078.1 GCA_902826945.1 uncultured bacterium
CGCCGGACGCTGACCGTGCGCCCCGACGAGGCGCCGGTCGCGGCCTGAGGGGGCCCCAGCCATCGGGTCCATGAGCGCCACCCCTAAACGTACGAGTACCGTCGCTGACCTCCGAGAGTAGCCTGCTGCGACAGGGGGAGCGGCATGGCTACGCTAGTCGAACTCGCGGAACTCTTCGTCACCGTATTCGAGGTCGGTGCGCGCAAGGCCGAGCGGGACGTCGCAGACGAGGTCTGCGCAGACTTCGATCTCGACCTCCGGAGCCTGGAGACTGAGTTTGGCCTGAAGAATGGCCGCACCTGGTTCCCCTGGACCCGGACGGAATTTCGAAAGGAGGTCGCACGGCGCCTTGCGGAACGCTGCGGGTCCATGGAGGCGCTTCTCGTCAGCGTCGCCGCCTCCGGAGCGGCGTTCCTCGACATGGTCGAGGGAATCTATGCCTTTCTCGCCCGTGCGGCCGCGACCACATCCGGTGACTCGCAGGAGTTCCGCTTTCAAATGGGGAGCGACGAGCTATCGCTCACGATCAGCCCCGCCTTCGTCGAACGCATACGGGTCATCCGTGCCACGCTCCTGCGGCTGCAAGTGGGCGCGATCGACCATGAGAAGCTGCGGGATTTCCTCCGTGTTGACGGCGACTTCTACGGCACCTGGCCATTGCGCTCCCAGAGTGTCATCTCACGTGTAGACCAGCGCAGGGTCGCACGGGACCTTTGCTTCCTGCCCTACGTCGGCGATCACGTCGCCTCCCTTTCCCCGACGAGCCCCGTCCACCAGGCCTGGCGGTCTGCAGACGATGCGGCGAAGAAGTTCGTCTCCATCGCGCTGCGCCTGGTGCGCGCCCATGTCCGACGGCTTCAAGCCTCACCCCCCGAGGACGTTGGAGTCGAGAGCGACCAGAGGGAAGCCGCGTTCTACGACCGGACCGGAAGGCTTGGATCCGGAATTCATCGACCCCAGAGCGCAGCACCCGCAGACCCTCTCCTGTGGCTCGAAGTCGACGTCGCCGAGCTGCTCCGCCATCCGATCTCCATGGGCTCTTCTCCGGGCTGCGTCATCGAAGTCCTTCCAGAGGCAGATGCCCACACCCGACGATCGGCACTTGGTGACCTGGCCTGCTTGTGTGCCATCTGGAAGGCCGGCCTCGTCCGGGAGCCGGACCCACACGACGAAGGTGTGCCTCCGCGGGATGACGAGCTCGCCGCGTGGCTCCACGACCTCGCCCGACGCCTGCTGGAGGTGACCGAGTGGTTGCAGTCCGAGGTCTGGCGGCAGACCGGCGAGACCACCGCCTTCGACTTCACGGATGTCATCGAGGAGTTCCTGCGCCTGCCGTTGTGGAGCGAGCGGGCAGTGCTCTACGAGGTCTGGCTCACCACCGCGGCGGTCGGAGTCGCGGAGAGCCTCGGTTGGAGAGCAAGGTTGAACCTCGTCCGCGGCGCCCGCGGCGAGCGCGTGTGGCAATTGCGCGCACGCTCGGGAAGGCCGTGCGTCGAGCTGACGCCGAGGAAGGCGGACGGACCCATCGTCGAGGTGTGGCGGGAGCCGCGGGTTCAACGGTGGACCCCGGACATCGTCTTCCGCGAGCGTTCGAGCGGCGCCTACCTCGTGGTGATCGAGGCCAAGGACCGCGGCGCGATGCGCAAGCGCGGGAGAGGCAAGGGGAGCCTCGATGTCGCGGAGCGGTACGTGCGGGCTTCGCTCGCACGGGTCACCTGGGTCGCGAACTACTGCGAATTCCCGCATCGCGAGCTCCAGGATCCCGGGCGAAATCACGGGAATGCGCGGACCAGGTTGCACTTCGGATCCGCCCTGAAGCCGGGCAACGTCCCTCGCGAGTTCGAGACGACGCTCGCCGCGGCACTCGATCCCCGTCCGAAGGCGCGAGGCCGCTCTTCCAGGCGAAACCTGCGAATGCGGCAAGCGATCGTCGTCATCCACGGCGTCGGTGAGCAACGGCCGATGGAGACCTTGCGGGACTTCGTCTCGGCGATCGCCCCCGGCAAGGTTCGAAGCAAGCCCGATCGGTTGTCCGAGTCCTTCGAGCTGCGCCGTTTCAACCTAGTCGAGGACAGCGGCCAAGGTCTGCCCTCGACGGATGTCTACGAGCTCTACTGGGCTCACCACATGCAGGCCGGGCGCTGGGGCGCCACGTTTGCATGGATGCTCAGGTTGATCCTCCGTCTTCCGCGCCGCGTTCCCCAACGGCTGCGCTCGACATATTGGGCGACCTGGTCGGCATCGGTCTCGACCGTGGTCTTGGCGGCCATCGCGATCGCGCGCGCCATGCAGAACGACGAGCATTCCCTGAGCGACTTCCTGACCTGGATCGCGACCTTCGGAGGAGCCGTCCTCCTGGTAGCCCAGCTCGTCTTCGGACGTTTCGTCTTGCGCTACATCGGAGACGCGGCTCGTTACTTGACGCCTGAGCCGGAGAACATCGAGTCCCGTTCGAAGCTCCGCGCCGAAGGAGTGCGACTGCTGCGAAAGTTGCACGAGGGAGGCGTCTACTCCCGGGTGGTGGTGGTCGGGCACAGCCTTGGTTCCGTGATCGGGTACGACGTCTTGCGTCACCTCTGGGACGAGCTCCGATTCCCCCGGTTCGAAGTCCCGTGCCGACAGCCGGAGGCGTCAGCCTTTCAGCAGGAAATCTCCAAAGTCCGAACGGCACCGGAGGAAGAGCGTGGCAAGGCCATCGAGGCCTTCCAGCAAGCCCAGCACCGCCTGTGGCGCGAGCACCGCGCGGCGGGGATCCCGTGGCTCGTCACGGACTTCGTCACGCTGGGATCGCCGCTGGCCCATGCCGAGCTCTTGCTCGACACGAAGGCGGCCGCCGTGAGGCAGCGAGAGTTCGAGCGCGAGCTGCCTACCTGTCCGCCGACCTCCGGGGACGAGCCCGACCTCTACGACGGCAACGTTCACTACCTGGAGACGAGGGACGTCACGGTCGATGGATCGCGCCGCAAATGGTCGTTCCGGGTGCCCAACCACGGCGCAGTCTTCTGCTCGACGCGCTGGACGAACCTCTTCTTTCCCCACAGGTGTCTCGTCCTCGGCGACCTGATCGGCGGCCCGCTCCGTGACGTTCTGGGACCCGGTATCCGAGACGTCCGCTTGAGACCCTCCCGTCCTGGGATCCTGGCCCGAACTCTGTGCTCGCACGTTCTCTACTGGTCGGTCCCGTCTTCCGAAGACCGTCGCAAGGAGCCCACCAAGACTTCTCTCGCCGACGATCGGAAGCTCGGGACGAAGGACGCTCTCCGTGCCTTGCGCTCGGCCCTGAGGCTCGAAGCCGCTCGGTCGTCCAGTCCCTGGCCGCCACCAGCCGACGCTGACTCGACCCCGAGCCACAGGTCGAACGAGGCCAGCTCTTGATCGGGACTTCGGCCGAACTCGGTGGAGGCGGAGGGAGTCGGACCCCGGGAAGCGCCGGCCTTAGCTCTGTGGCAGGCCTGCGCAGCGAGTCGCTGTGCAAGAGGACTCTTTGGACGCGCGATGCGTGCTACGCCGACAGCCCGCAGTGGATCCCCGGATGCGCCCGGCCGCCCAGGCCGCGACTCCCTAGTGCAGCGCGAGCTTGTTGTACGCGTCGAGCGCGGCGACCTTGTAGCACTCGGCGAGCGTCGGATAGTTGAAGACGGTCTCGAGGAAGTAGCCGAGGCCGCCGCCCAGGCGCAGCACGGCCTGGCCGATGTGGATCAGCTCGGTGGCGTTCGTGCCGATCGCGTGGACGCCGAGCAGGCGGCGGTCCTCGCGGTGGAAGATCAGCTTCAGGAGGCCCGAGTCGTCGCCCAGGATCTGGCCGCGCGCGATCTCGCGGTAGCGCGCGATGCCGGTCTCGTAGGGGATGCGGTCGGCGGTGAGCTCGTGCTCGGGGCGGCCGACCATCGACATCTCGGGCATGCCGTAGATCCCGATCGGGAAGTGCGGCGGCATCGGGGCGGCGTCCACGCCGAAGGCGTGGCAGGCGGCGAGGCGGCCCTGCTCGCCGGAGGTCGAGGCCAGGCTCGGGAAGCCGATCACGTCGCCGGCGGCCATGATGTGCGGCACCGCGGTGCGGAAGCGCTCGTCCACCGCGAGCCGGCCGCGCGCGTCGGCCTCCAGGCCGGCGGCGGCGAGGTTCAGCGCGTCGGTGGCGCCGACGCGGCCGACGGAGAAGAGCACGGCGTCGGAGACGAGGCGCTTGCCCGACTCGAGCTGCACGATCGCGCGCGGGGGCGTGGCCGCGGAGACCTCGAGCGCCTCGACCTTCTCGCCCAGCCGGAAGGTGACGCCGGCCGAGCGCATCTGGTGCGTCAGCTCGTCCACGATCTCGCGATCGAGGAACTCGAGCAGGCGCTCGCGCTGGTCCACCAGCGTGACCTCGACGCGCAGCGCCGCGAACATGCAGGCGTACTCGATCCCGATCACGCCCGCGCCGACGACCGTGAGCGAGCGCGGGATCTCCTGCAGCATGAGCACGTCGTCGCTGCACCAGATCGTGCGCCCGTCGACCGGGACGTGCGGCGGCGGCGCGGGCCGCGTGCCGACGGCGACCAGGATGCGCTCGCCGCGCACGCGCACGCTGCCGGTGGTCCCGCGCACCTCGAGCGTGTGCGGGTCCACGAAGGAGGCCTCGCCGCTCAGGAGCTCGACGCGGTTGCGGCCGAGCTGGTCGGCCACGACCTCGGTCTCGCGCTGCACGACGCGCGCGACGCGCTCGAGCAGCGCCGCCGCCGTCGGGCGCGCCGGCCCCTTGCGCAGCGCGACGACCGCCTCGCGGAAGGTCTTGCTCGGCACCGTGCCCGTGTCCATGCACACGCCGCCGAAGCAGCGCGCCTTCTCGATCACGAGCGCGCGCTTCCCGAGCTTCGCCGCCTGCACCGCGGCGCGCTGCCCCGCCGGTCCGCTGCCGATGCAGACCAGGTCGAAGGGAGGCGAGGACTCCATCGACCGGCATCGTAGGGAGGAACGCGCGGCCGGCAAAGCCCTGTTCCACCGGAGAGCGCCCCGCCGCTACGGTGGTGGGCGCGCGGGAGCCGCCGCGCGGCGGACCCAGAGTGAGCAGCATGGAGAGCGCGAGCCGAGCGAGCGGGACCGAGGGCGGGAGGAGGCCGGACGCGTCCCCGCGCGACGTCGCCGCGCCTGCGGGCGGAGCGGCGCAGCCCCACGGCGCTCTCATCCCCGGCCGCGAGCCCGCGCTCGCCGCGGACGCCGGAGAGAGCGGCGCGCCGTCGTGGCGTGCGCGCCTCCTGGTCGTGCTCGGCCTCGTCGCCGGCACGCTCGCGATCTACGCGCAGACGCTGCGGCACCCGTTCTTCAACCTCGACGACCCCGACTACGTCGTCGAGCGTCCGCTCGTCGCGCGCGGCTTCAGCGCCGAGGGCCTGCGCTGGGCGTTCACCGGCGTGCACTCGGCCAACTGGCACCCGCTGACGACCCTCTCGCACATGCTCGACGCCGAGCTCCACGGGCTCGCGCCCGCCGGGCACCACGCGACGAGCGTCCTCCTGCAGGCGGCGGCAGCGGCGGGGCTCTTCCTCGCGCTCGTGCGCCTCACCGGCGCGCTCCGGCGCAGCGCGCTCGTCGCCGCGCTGTTCGCCTTCCACCCGCTGCGCGTGGAGTCCGTGGCGTGGATCTCGGAGCGCAAGGACGTCCTGAGCGGCGTCTTCTTCGTGCTCGCGCTCGGCGCGTACGCGCGCCACGCGGCGGCGCCCTCGCCGCGCCGCATGGCGCTCGTCGCGCTGGCCTTCGCGCTCGGGCTGCTGGCGAAGCCGATGCTCGTGACGCTGCCCGCCGTGCTCTTCCTGCTCGACGTCTGGCCGCTCGGCCGGCTGGCGCGCGGCGAGTCGCCGCGACGCCTCGTGGTCGAGAAGCTGCCGCTGCTCGCGCTCTCGGCCGCCTCGTGCATCGCCACGCTGCTCGCGCAGCGCGGAGCGATCTCGACGCTCGACGCGATCCCGCTCTCCACGCGGCTCGCGAACGCGGTCGTCTCGTGCGCGGTCTATCTGCGCCAGCTCGTCTGGCCGGCGGGGCTGGCGCCCTTCTACCCGCTGGCGGTCGAGGGGCCGCCCGGCGGAGCGGTCGCGCTCTCCGCGCTGGTCGTGCTCGCGATCTCCGCGCTCGCGTGGCGCGCGCGCCGCACGCGCCCGTGGCTCCTCGTGGGCTGGCTGTGGTACCTCGTCATGCTGCTGCCGGTGATCGGGCTGGTGCAGGTCGGCTCGCAGGCGCACGCCGACCGCTACACGTACCTGCCCGCGATCGGGGTCCTGCTGGCGCTCTTGTGGAGCGTCGCGGAGCTCGGGCCCGTGCGCCGGCTGCGCGCGAGCGCGGCCGGGCGTCGCGCGCTCGGCGCGGCCTGCGCGGCCGTGTGCCTCGGCTCGCTCGCGCTCGCGCGCGCGCAGGCGGCGCTGTGGAAGGACGACCGCACGCTGTGGACCGCGACGCTGGAGCGCACCGGCGTGAACCCGCTCGCGCACCGGCTGCTGGGCGCGCTGGACCTCCAGGATGGCCGCCTCGAGGAGTCGGTGCGCCACCTCGAGATCGCGCTGGCGGACAAGCCGGAGGTCGCGTCGCTGCACGTCGCGCTGGCGAGCGCGCTCGAGCGGCTCGGCCGCTACGCGGGCGCGATCGAGCACTACGGGGTCGCGCAGGCGCTCGAGCCGGACGCCGCGGCGGCGGCGAACAACCTCGCCTGGCTGCTCGCGACCTGCCCGCTCGACGCGCTGCGCGACGGCCCGCGCGCGGTGCAGCTCGCCGAGGCGTGCGCGCGCGCGGGCGGGTACGGCGACGCGAACGCGCTCGACACGCTGGCCGCGGCGCACGCCGAGGCGGGCGCCTTCGACCGGGCGCTCGCGTGGCAGCGGAAGGCGCTCGCGCTGGCGTCCGACGCCGAGCGCGCACCGCTCGCCGAGCGTCTCGCGCTCTACGAGGCGGGGCTGCCCTACCGCACGAGCGCTCCCGCCGCGAGCGACGGCTAGAACCCGAGCACCAGGTCCTGCGCGTTCGAGAGCGCGTACGGCGTGATGCCGCCGAAGTGGATCGCCTGGCAGTGGGCGGTGAAGCCCGCCAGGCTCGGGTCCGGCGGGATCGGGAGCGGGAAGCCCGCCAGCGGCCCGGCCACGGCCGACTGCCCGAGCAGCTCGCCCGAGCCGCCGAGGTCGATCGCGAGCAGCGTCTGCCCGCCCGCCAGCGTCACGGCGATCGGCGCGTCGAACGCGAACAGGATCGCCAGCGAGTGGCCGGTCGTGCCGAGGTCCACCTCGGCCGCGACCGTCGTGCCGAGCACGGGCGCCGCGGCGCTCAGGCTGGCGGGGTTCGCGCCGCCGTTGCGGAAGACGGCGCGCGCGAGGTCGACAACGTGGCCGGCGGCGACGGTCGTGTTGCCGGCCCAGTCGGTGAAGGCGATCTCCCAGGCGAGCGCGACGCCCGCGCCCGCCAGCGTGTCGGTCATCGTGAAGCGGTGGATGCCGCCGCCCGAGCGCTGCGCGTGCCCGACGCTCGCCGCGCCGGTGACGTCCACCTGCGCGTTCCCCAGCCCCCCGACGCGGTCGCCGTAGTCGTACAGGCCGGGCGTGACGAAGGTGTAGGAGAAGGTCTCGCCCTGCGCGAGCGGGCCGGAGTCGAAGACGTAGCCCGCCGTCCCGCTGACGATCGAGTGCGGCGCCGTGTCCTGGTTCGTCCAGGTCACCGTCGTGCCGGCCGCCACGCTCGCCAGCGCCTGCGAGAAGCCGCCGGCCGTCGCGTCGAGCGCCTCCGCCTGCGGCGCGGCGAGCACGACGTAGCGCACGGCGCCGCGCACCCAGTCCTGGCCGTCGTCCTGCACCTGGTCGCGCTCCTCGGCGCGCACGACCCACGTGCCGCCGGGGCCGGACGCGGGCAGCGCCTCCTCGAGCAGCACGACCGGGGGCTGGCGGTCCACGATGCCGGTGTTGCGGTAGACCTTGTTCTCCCACTGCGCGCTGTTCGACTCGCCCTGCGCGGTGACGAGGTCGTAGGCGCCGTCGTTGTCGAGGTCGCAGGCGGTCATGTCGAGCGTCGAGTCCGACACGCCCTGCACCAGCGCGCCGTCGAGCGTGAAGGCGCCCGCGCCGCCGTTCACGTAGGCCTTCTCGCCGCCCGAGCCGAGCGAGCCGACGAACGGGTCGTAGTCGCCGTCGCCGTCGAAGTCGTAGAGCAGCACCTCGTTGTCGTCGTCGCCGCCGATGCCCGTGCCGAGCTGGAAGGACAGCGGGCCGCTCGGCGCGAAGCCGTTCTGCACCGGTCCGTCGGCGAAGCCGCTGATGCTGATCAGGAACAGGTCGAGGTCGCGGTCGCCGTCGAAGTCACCGAGCTCGCCCTCGTAGACGCTGCCGCTCGAGCCGTCGGGCAGGAGCTCCGACTGGTCCGTGAACGCGCCCGTGCCGTCGTTCAGCATCACGTAGTGGTCGCCGGCGCCCGCGCTGCCGTTCTCGGCGCGGCAGATGCCGACGAAGTCGAGGTCGAGGTCGCCCTCGAGGTCCACGAGCTGCACGTCCATCTGCGCGCTCTTCGCCGGCGCGGCGGCGGTGAAGGCCGCGTCCTCGGCGAAGTGACCGGTGCCGTCGTTCCGGAACAGGTGCGGCCGGCGCGCGCTGCTCCCGAGGTAGCCGTCCGCGAGCAAGAGGTCGAGGTCGCCGTCGGCGTCCACGTCGCCGAACTGCCCGCCGCCCGAGGAGTAGGCCGTCGTCAGCCCGCGCGCCGCGCCCTCGAAGCCGAAGAACCCCGGCGTCGCCGCCTGGTTCACGTACAGGAACGGCGGGTCGGTGAAGAACGCGTTGCAGAAGAGCGCGTCGATCAGGCCGTCGTCCTGGATGTCGCCCGTGATCACCATCTTCGCGTTCGAGGTGTGCGCGCCGAGGCGCGCGACGCTCTCGTCGGCGAAGCCGCCCGCCACCTCCAGGCGGTTGATCACGAGCGCGTTCTGGCGCTCCGTCCCGGCGCTCGCGAAGCCCTCGCCGTCGGCGAAGAAGAGGTCGAGGTCGCCGTCGTTCTCGACGTCCGCGGCCTCGACGCCCTCGCTCCAGCGGGGCGTGCCCGGGATCGCGCCCGGCTGCAGCACGAACTGCTGGGCGGCGGCGGGAGCGGACAGGGAGAGGGCGCAGACGAGCAGGCTGCCCGGCTTCATGCGGCGAGAGGGGGGGACGAGGGGGGCGGGACGAGAGGAGGGGAGCGCCATCTCACCACGAAAGCCCCGGAACGGGGCGGGGGGCGAGAAGCAGGCTGGCGGGCGGATCGACGCGGAAGCGACACGCGAGAAAAAGGCAACCAATGGGTTGCGCGACCGCTCGGGCCCGCCTAACCTGCAACCAGGAGGTTGCCAATGAGCACCAGCACGAGCACGGATCGCATCGAGAAGACGGTCGTCCTGAAGGTCCCGCGCGCCCGCGTGTGGCGCGCGCTCACCGACAAGGACGAGTTCGGCGCCTGGTTCGGCGTGAGGCTGGAGGCGCCCTTCGCGCCCGGCCAGCGCTCGCGCGGCCAGGTCACCAGCCACGGCTACGAGCACGTCGCCTGGGACATCACGATCGAGCGCATGGAGGAGGGGCGCCTGCTCTCCTGGCGCTGGCACCCCTACGCGGTCGAGCCGGGCGTGGACTACTCGGGCGAGACGCCGACGCTGGTGACGTTCACGCTCGAGGACGCGCCCGGCGGCACGCGGCTGACGGTGGTCGAGTCGGGCTTCGACGAGGTGCCGCTGGCGCGCCGCGCGCTCGCCTACCGCATGAACGAGGGCGGCTGGAACGAGCAGACGGAGCGGATCCGGCGCCATGTCTCCGGCTAGGGCGCGCCGCCGCGCGGGCGGAGGCGCGGCGCTCGCCGAGGCGGCGCCGGTCTTCGCCGCGCTCGGCGAGCGCACGCGCCTCGAGCTGGTCGAGCGGCTGTGCGCCGGCGGCCCGCTCTCGATCGCGCGCCTGACCGAGGGCACGCGCGTCACGCGCCAGGCGGTCACGAAGCACCTGCGCGTGCTCGAGGGCGCCGGCCTGGCACACGGCGCGCGCGTCGGCCGCGACCGCGTCTGGTCGATCGACGCGCGCCGCCTCGAGGACGCGCGCCGCTGGCTCGATCACATCGGCTCGCAGTGGGACGAGGCCCTGGCGCGCCTGAAGGCGACGCTGGAGAGCGAGTGAGCCTGGCGTGCGCACGGCATCCCGCAAGCGCAGCGACCGCGGCAGCCGGAGAGGCTGCCGCGGTCGCGCGCGGGTCACGGCGCCCGGACGGCGCTACTTCAGGCGGGCGATCAGCGCCTCGCTGAGGCGCGTGTACTCCGAGCCGAGCTCGCCGCCGGCCTTCTTGGCCTGCTCGAGGGCGGCCTTGGCGCTGGCGAGCGCCCCGGCCTTGTCGCCGGCCTTCTCCTGGATCAGGCCCTTGCGGTAGAGGATCCACGGCGCGTCGGGCTGCTGCACGGCGGCGGCGTCGATCCAGTCCACGGCGCGCGTCAGGTCGAGGTCGTGCTCGTAGTAGAACATCGCGGCCTGCAGGTAGGGCTTCTCGCCGTCGCCGACCATCGCGGCCTCGATGCGCGGGACCATCGTCTTCACGAGGTCGGTCTGGATCGGGACGGAGACGCGCGTCTTCTCCCAGGCGATCGTCAGGTCGGCCGAGTCGTCGCGCATGCGATCGAGGCCGATCCAGAGCGTCTCGACGGGGACCGAGAGCGCGACGGGCTTGGCCTTCGCGCGCACGACGTCCTTCTTCGCGTCGTGGGAGTAGGAGCCCCAGAGCTGCGTGTCCTTGTTCAGGATGAACGTCCACTCGTCCTGGGCGGGGATCGTGAGCAGGGCGTAGTCGCCGGCGGGGACGTCCTGGCCGCCGAACTTCACGTCGCTCGAGAAGGAGATCGTGGTGATGCGGTTGGCGCCCGTGCGCCACACCTCGCCGTAGGCGACGAGGCCGCCGTAGACCTTGCGCTCGCGCATGCTCGGGCGCGAGTACTCGATCGTGACGTCGGTGAGGCCGACGCGCTCCTTGACGGTCGAGCCCGGGCTTGCGGCGGGGAACTCGAGCTTGTCGGCCTTCTGGTAGGAGGCCTGCGAGCGGTCGGCGAGGAGGAAGGACGCGCCGAGCGCGCCACACACTGCGAGGATGGCTGAGGTCTTCATGGTCCGAGCATTCTAGGCCGGCCGCGGCCGCGCGCGAGAGCGCTCGGGGCGCGCCGCGCCCGCCGGCGTGCGGAGAGGGTAAACGGCAGGTTTAAGCCGCTTCGGCGGGCCGCTCCGGCAGGAGCGCCTGCAGCGCCAGCGCCAGCGCGACCACGATCGCGGGGGCGATCAGGTTGTACCAGAGGAAAGCGACCTCGATCGCGGAGAAGTGCAGCGCGAGGATCGCCGTCTGGGCGACGAGCGCCGCGACGAACACCGCCCGCGCGCCGACGCGGCGCGCGAAGAACGCGACCAGGAAGATGCCCAGGATCGTGCCGTAGAAGAGCGAGCCCAGGATGTTGACGGCCTGGATCAGGTTCTCGAAGAGCGAGAAGAGCGCCGCGAACGAGAGCGCGAGCAGCCCGAAGACGACGGTGGCGAGCTTCGTCGCGCGCACCGCCTGCTCGTCGCTGCGCTCGGCGCGCAGCACGTCCACCGTGCCCGTCGTCGCCAGCGCGGAGAGCTCGGCGCTCGTGCTGCTCATGCCGGCGCAGAAGATCATCGCGAGCAGGAGCCCGATCACGCCGATCGGCAGGTGCTCCATCACGAAGGTGATGAAGATGTAGTCCTTGTCGTTCGGCTCGGCGCGCGGGGCGAGCTCGGCCAGGCGCTCGCGGAAGCCGGCGCGCTCGGCGGCGTCGCGCGCCTCGAGCGCGCGCAGCGCGTCGAGCGCGGCCGCGGCCCGCGCCCCGTCGTCCGCGCGCCAGGCCGCGAGCAGCGCCTCGGACGCCGCGCTGCGCTCGGCCTGCGTCGCGTCGTGCGCGCGCTCCAGCGCCGCCGTGCCGGGCGCGTCCTGCGCGCGCGCCGCCGCCAGGTTGGCCTCGTTCCAGTGCAGCGGCGCCGGATGGAGCAGGTAGAACACGAACACGAGCACGCCCGTCAAGAGGATGAAGAGCTGCATCGGGATCTTGAGCAGCGCGTTCATCAGGAGCCCGAGCCGCGCCTCGCGGATCGAGAGCCCGCCGAGGTAGCGCTGCACCTGGCTCTGGTCCGTGCCGAAGTACGAGAGCTGCAGGAAGAAGCCGCCGATCAGGCCGCTCCAGAGCGTGTAGCGCTCGCCCGGCTTCCACGAGGCGTCGATCGCGTCGAGCTTCCCCAGCGCGCCGGCGAGCCGCAGGCTCTCGCCCGCGCTCGCCGACGCGCCCAGGTGGTGCAGCGTCAGGCCGAACGCGGTGAAGATCCCGAGGAACATCACCGTCATCTGCTGCTTGTGCGTGACGCCGACCGCGCGCGCGCCGCCGGTCGTCGTGTACAGGATCACGAGCCCGCCCAGGAACACGCACGTCCACGACAGGCGCCAGTCGAGCACCTTGGCCAGGATGATCGAGGGCGCGTAGATCGTGATGCCCGCCGCCAGGCTGCGCTGCACCAGGAACAGGCCGGCGGTCAGGAGCCGCACGCGGCCGTCGAAGCGCTTCCCGAGGAACTCGTAGGCGGTGTAGACCTTCGAGCGGTAGTAGAGCGGCAGGAACACCGCCCCCACGACGAGCATCGCCAGCGGCAGCCCGAAGTAGAACTGCACGAAGCCGAGCCCGTCCTGGTAGCCCTGGCCGGGCGTCGAGAGGAACGTGATCGCGCTCGCCTGCGTCGCCATGACGCTCAGGCCGACGCTCCACCAGCGGTTGTCGCCGCCGCCGCGCAGGTAGCTCTCGCGCGTGTGCGAGCGGCGCGTGCGCCACGTGCCGTAGCCGACGATGAAGCCGAGCGTGCCGAGCAGCACGACCCAGTCGAGCGGGCTCATCGCGCCCCGCGCTCCGCCCGCCGTCCCGCCGCGCGCGTCATTCGCGCGACGTCCGGCGCGCGATCAGGTTCGCGAGCAGACGGTAGGCGCCCGGCACGCCCGCGGGGAGCTGGCGGAAGAGGCTGATCCCGGTGTAGGTGAAGCGGCCCTTGCCGTGCTCGCAGGTGACGAGCGCGCCCTCGAGCGGCGCCTCGCCCGGGTCGCTCCAGGCGACGAGCGCCGTGTACCGCGGGTCGAGCTCGCCCGCGAAGTAGAGCCCGCGCTCCTGCACCCAGCCCGCGAAGTCGGCCGCGCCGATCGCGTTCGGCGTCGCGAGCAGCGGATGCGCCGGCGCGAGCAGCGTCGGCGGCGCCTCCTCGACCGTCACGCGCCCGCGCGTCAGCGCGAAGGGGTAGGGCCCGATGCGCTTCGGATCGAGCACGAGGTCGCCGCTCAGCGTGTTGTACTGCACGACGAGCGTCCCGCCGTCCGCGACCCAGTCGAGGAGCAGCGGCTGGAAGCGCGCCAGCGCGGGCACGGTGTTGTAGGCGCGCACGCCGGTCACGACGGCGTCGCAGCGCTCGAGCTCGGCGCGCCCGGCGCTCGCCGGATCGATGCGCTCGACCGCCACGCCCAGCCGCCGCAGCGCCGCGGGCACCTCGTCGCCGGCGCCCTCGAGGTAGCCGACGGTGCGCACGTCCACCGTGACGTCCAGCGGCACGAGCCGCACCTCGGCCGGCGCGTACCAGACCTGCGGCAGGACGTGCTCGTGGTCGATCGTGTGCTGCGTGAGCTCGCTCGCGCCGCGCGCGCCGGAGAAGGAGAGGCGCAGGAGGCCGCCCTCGGCGTCGGGCGCGCGGCGCAGCGCGAGCTCGAGGCGCGCGCGCTCGCCGCGGCGCAGCGCCGCGACCGGCTCGGGCGCGCGCTCGAGCGTCCAGCCCGGCGGCGCCACTGCGGAGAGCGTGCCGGCGAGGTCGTCGGTCAGCGCGAGCACGTCCACCGCCAGCGCGCAGCGCTCGCCGCGCACGATCGCCACGCTCTCGGCGGGCTCGATCGAGGCCACGGGCGTGACGGCGACCGCTTGCGTGCGCTCGCCGTCGACGCGGTCCACCCAGGTGCGCATCAGCGCGCGCTCGACCGGGATCTCGAGCCCGTCGGCGAGGCGCAGCGTGACGCGCAGGGTCGCGCTCGGGCGCGCGCGCGGCTCGATGCCGCTCGGCGCGAGCGGAGCGGCGTCCGCGGCGCCGGCGCGATCCCAGGGCGCGCCGGCGGTCGCCTCGGGATCGCCGGGTCGCGACGCGTCCGCCGTGCCCGTGCGCTCGACGACGAACAGCGCCTCGTGCGGCGCCGCGAGCCAGTACGGCTGGTCGAGCGGGGCGTCCGCCGGCGGCGCGAAGCGCAGCTCGACCGCCAGCGGCTCGTTCACCGGGAGAGCGCGCTCGACCGCCTCGCTCGCGCCGTGGGGCCCTTCGACGCGCGCCAGCGTGATCTCCGGCCCCGCGCGCCGCTGGAGCGCGCGCACGCGGAGCGCCAGCGCGTCGCCGCGCGCGACGCTGGCCTGCTCGGCGCTCGCCTCGACGACGACGCCGCAGGCCTGCAGCACGAGCGCGCGCGCCTCGGCCGCCTTGCGCCGCGCGGGCTCGGCCGCCGGCCCGCCCGCCGCCGCCAGCGCGTCGAGCGCGCGCGCCAGCGCGGCCAGCGCCGGCACGCTCGCCTCGGGCGCGCGCGGGTCGAAGCGCTCGCACAGGTCGCGCACGAGCGCGTCCGCGCGCTCGCCGCCGGGCAGGTCCGCCCAGCGCGCCGCGACGCCGGCCAGGAGGTCCGCGCCCGCGAGCGGCTCGCCCTTCTCGAGCCGCAGGTACTCGAGCGCCGTGCCGCGCGTCTCCGCCGCGCCGAAGCCCTGGCTCTTGTGCTGGCTGCGGCTGCGGCCGGCGAGCTCCGAGTAGCTCGTGCCGAGCAAGGCGTCGTAGCCGCCGACGTCGATCGTGACCCAGCGCGCGGGATCCTTCGCCGCCTGCTCGGGCAGGTCGCGGTTCCACCACGTGCTGGCGTTGAAGAAGAGGCGCCCCGGCTGCCAGGGCTCGAGCCCCTCGGCGATCTGCTCGGGGAACGCGCGCGGGTCGGCGGCCAGGTCGAAGGCCTCGCTCGCGAGCAGCGCCGAGGCGGTGTGCTGGCCGTGGCCGCCGCTGCCGTCGGTCGCGAAGCGCGTGACGATCGCGTCCGGACGGAACGTGCGCAGCACGCGCACGACGTCGCCCAGCACCGCCTCGCGCCCCCACTTGGCGAGCGTCTCCTCGGGGCTCTTCGAGTAGCCGAAGTCGACCGCGCGCGTGAAGAACTGCTCGCCGCCGTCGATGCGCCGCGCCTCGAGCAGCTCCTCGGTGCGCAGGATCCCGAGCGCGTCGCCGAGCTCCGTCCCGATCAGGTTCTGCCCGCCGTCGCCGCGCGTCAGCGCGAGGTAGCCCGTGCGCACCTGCCGCCCGTTCGAGAGCGTGGCGATCAGGCGCGTGTTCTCGTCGTCGGGATGCGCGGCGAGGTAGAGCACGCTCCCCAGCCGCCCGAGCTTCTGCATGCGGTGCAGGAGCTCGCCCGCGTCGAGCTGCGCCGGCGGGCGCTGCGCGGCGGCGGGGGCCGAGGAGCACAGGAGGAGGCCGAGGACGAACGGGCCGGGGAGGAACGGGAGCGAGAGCTTCATGAGCGGTCGAGAGAGGTGGGGCTGGGATCGTACGGCCTGGCTGGTGAGCCAGGGCGCGCGCGAAGGATCCCTTACGAGGCCAGGCTTCCGCGGCCGGCAGCCGGTTCGCGGGTGGCGTCGGCTCGATGCTCTTCGTCGGCGGCTCGTGGCCGCCTATCGCCTGCGGCGCCTGCCGAGCGGCGTGCCCGTGGTGGCCGGCACGCACGTCGCGCTCCCCGACGCGCTCGACGGAGCGGCCGCATGCCCCGGCGCGGCTTGCACGCTGACGAGGAGCGGGAGCTCCGGGCCGCTCGGCGGACGGACGCGCTCGTCCCTGGCGGCGGATGGATTCCAGGCGCCAGGGCCATTCCCAGGCGGATCGTGGTTCCCAAGCAGCTCGTCACTTCCTCAGCACAACGTCCGGAGTTCCGACCAGCCTCGTCCCTTCCGCGAGGCCCGCGGGCCCCGTGGCCCGACCGGAGCCTCGGATCGGATGAGCCAAGTCGTTGACAGGGAAAGGGATCCGTCGATGCCTGCCATCGCTTGTGCACCTCGGGGACGGGGGTCGTGGGCAGCTCCGCTTGACAACGAATAAGTAGATGGTTATATGTTGTCCCATGCCCAGCGCGCCCCTCGTCGAGGACAAGGTCTTCAAGGCGCTGTCTGACCCCAGCCGCCGCGCGATCTTCTCGTCGCTCTCGCGCGGGGAGGCGGCGGTGAAGGACCTCACGGCGCGCTTCGACATCTCGCAGCCGGCGGTCTCGCAGCACCTCGCGATCCTGAAGGACGCAGGCCTCGTGAACGGCCGGCGCGAGGGGCGCTGCGTCTTCTACCGCACCGAGCCGCTAGGGATGCAGCCGCTCATCGACTGGATCGCGCACTACCGCACCTTCTGGAAGGAGAAGGTGGCTCACCTGGAGGAGCTCCTGGAGGGCATGGACGAATGAACCCCGTCGACAAGACAGCTCGTTCGCAGACGGAGAGGCTCGAGTTCGAGTTCGACCTGCGCCACGCACCGGAGAAGGTTTGGCGCGCCCTGACCGAGCCCGAGCTGCTCGCGCGATGGCTCCTGCCCGTGTTCGGTCTCGCGCTCGAGCCGGGGACGGCGTTCACCTTCCAGACGCAGCCGATGCCCGGCTGGGACGGCATCGTGCACTGCGAGCTGCTCGAGGCCGAGGCGCCGCGGATGCTCCGCTACCGCTGGGTGGTCGGCGACATGGACACGGTCGTGGCGTTCACGCTCGCGCCGACGGCCTCGGGCTCGCGCCTGTCGCTGGTGCACTCGGGCTTCCAGCCAAGCCAGAAGCAGAACTTCGGCGGCGCGCGCTACGGCTGGAGGATGATGGGCGAGAAGCTCGTCGCGCTCCTGGAGGCGCTTGCGTGAGCATCTCGAGGCTCTTGGCCCGCCCGACGAGCGCCGGTCCCGTCGCGGCGTCCGCGCGGACCGGGCCGCGGCTCCCTCGTCGCAAGCTTGCGAGCGAGCGTCGAGGGCCCTGCGCGCCGCGGCGTCCCGCTCCGCATCGTTTCGTCCGAGCGAGCGAGCCGCGCTCGCCGGACTCGGTCCGCAAGCACGCCCGATCGGATCGGGCCCGTCTTCACAGGAGATGCCCATGAAATGGAGCGCGAGGATTCGGCAGACTCACCGCTGGCTCTCTCTCGCCTTCACGCTGGCCGTGATCGTCAACATCGCCGCGCTGTGGCGAGAGGAGCAGGCCGTCTGGGTGGGCCTCCTGGCGCTTCTCCCGCTCGCCTTGCTGCTGCTCACGGGCCTCTACCTGTTCGCGCTGCCGCTCGCCAGGAGCCGCGGCGGTCGCCGAGCCGCAGAATGAGCGCCATGGCGACTTCGAAGAAGAGGACGACCAGGAAGGGCGCCGGGAAGAGCGCGAAGGCCGCGAAGCCGGTCCTCCTGTCCGGCGGCAATCCGCAGATCGCCAAGGGCTACGGCGAC
>CADEGS010000079.1 GCA_902826945.1 uncultured bacterium
GGGCCGCGGCGCCGCCAGCGCCGGGGCGCTGGGCGCCGGCGCGGCGGGCTCCGGCTGGCTTGGCGCGTCCAGGCGCTCGCTCGCGCCGGGCTCCGCGCGCGCGAGCGCGTCGGGGGCGTCCGAGCGCGTGCGCTCCGGAGAGGCGTCGGGCGCCTCCGAGCGCTGGGCCTGCAGCTCGCCGGAGCGCTCGCGCGCCTCTTGCGGGACGCTCTCCTCGCGCGGCGCCAGGCGCACGCGGAAGGCGCGCTCCGGCGCGCCGGGCTGCGCCGGGCCGGGCTCGGGGTAGACGTCGCGCAGGAGCCACAGCATCAAGAGGTGCAGGAGCAGCGAGACGAGGAAGCACTTGTAGATGATCTCGAGCGCCGTCCAGCGCTTCGCGAGCCACGCGAGGAGCGCGGTCAGGAGCAGCGAGACCAGCACCAGGATCTCGCGCCAGGAGATCGGCGGCCCCGGGACGCGGAAGAGCTCGCGCGAGCGCGCGCGCCACAGCTCCGGCGCGCCTTCCTCACCGGCGCGGTCGAACAGGAGCGAGAAGCCGTCGCGCGAGAGCAGCGGGCCGCGCTCGGCGCCGGCGCCGTTGACGCCGCTCAGGGGCTCGGGCGCGAGCCAGCGCCCGTCCTCGAGGAAGCTGCGCCACAGGTCGAAGCCCCCGCGCCCGCCCTGGCGGTCCGAGGCGAACACCAGCGTGCGCAGGTCGGCGGCCAGCGTCGGGTCGCGCTCGTCGAAGGGCGAGTTCAGCGCGTCGAGGGGCTCGACCGCGAAGGCCGACTCGGCGCCCGCGGGCGTCGGAGCGGCGCGGTAGAGCTCGAAGTCGCGCCGCGCGACCCGCGCGCGGTTCGAGCTGAAGAGCAGCGCGCCGCCCGCCAGCGGGCAGGGGTCGGTCTCGTCGGCCTCGCCGTTCACGCCGCGCGGCAGCGGCTCGGGCGGCGCGAACGTCCCGCCGGCGTAGGGCGCGCGCCAGATGTCGAGGTCGCCCGTGCCCGTGCGGTCGGTGGCGAAGTACAGCGCGTCGGCGGCGAAGGCCGGCGCCAGCTCGTCGCGCGCGCTGTTCAGGCTCCACAGCGGCCGCACGTCCTGGGCGCTGCCGGAGGAGATCTCGGCCACGTACAGCTCGGCGTTGAGGCCGCGCTCGCCGACGACGAACACGAGCCAGCGGCCGTCGGGCGAGAGCGTGGGGTGCGAGGCGACCTCGTCCTCGACGCCGGGCAAGGGCTCCGGCTCGTCCCACACGGCGTAGCGGATGCGCTCGCCGCGCACGGAGGTCCAAACCTGGTTCCCGTCCGTCCAGCCGCCGCCCAGCTCCAGGCTGGTGCGCATCCACAGCCAGGTCCCGTAGCTGGCCGCGCCGAGCAGGGCCGCCAGCGCGACGAGGTCCTTGCTGCGGCCGCGCGCCACGGCCCTAGCTCTGGCCGTCGCTGGTCGTGCCGACCGCGAGGTTCGAGAGGCCCGCCACGCCGCAGGCGTCCATCACGCGCACGATCATCTCGTGGTGCGCGGCGCGGTGGCCGCGGATCGTGACCGGCGTCTCCGGATCGCGCTGCGCCGCGCCGCGCAGCAGGTCGAGCAGCGCCTTGTCGTCCAGCTCGCCGTCGCGGAAGAGCACGCGGCCGTCGGCCAGCACGTTCAGCACGATCTCGTCGGGCACGGGCTCGGTCTCGCCGCCCGACTCGGCGTGCGGCAGCTCGACGTCGATCTGGCGCTCGGGGTCGAGGAAGGTCGTGGCCAGCATGAAGAAGATCAGCAGCTGGAACACGACGTCGATCATCGGCGTGAGGTCGAGCACGAAGTCCGACCCGTCGCCGTCGTCGCGGATCCTCACGCGCTGCTCCGCACCCCGGCGCCGGAGCGCTCGGCGACCAGGTGCGCCTCCAGGTCCTCGAACACGTCCTCGGCGCGCCGCACGAAGCGGTCGATGCGGCTCTTGTACCAGTAGTAGGCGGCCTGCGTGGGGATGGCCACGGTGAGGCCCGCCGCGGTCGTGATCAGCGCGGTGCTGATGCCCGTCGCGAGCAGCTCGGGCTTGCCCAGGCCCGCCTGCCCCGCGATCGTCGAGAAGGCCTGGATCATGCCCCACACGGTGCCGAGCAGGCCGAGCAGGGGCGCGATCATGCCGATCACGACCAGCGGACGCAGGTTGGCGGAGAGCCGCTTGACCTCGCGCGCGCCGGCGTCCTCGACCGCCTTCTCGATCTCGATCGTCGAGTCCGCCCAGCGCACCAGCCCCGCGGCCAGCACGCGCGCGAGCGAGCACGCCTCGCGCCGGCACAGGCGCAGCGCCTCCTCGGGGCCCTTGGCCTCGTAGGCCTCGACCACCGCGCGCGCGAAGGCGCGGCTGCCGAGCTGCTCGTCGCGCAGGCGGATCGAGCGCTCGACCATGAAGGCCAGGGAGACGACCGAGCACAGCCCGATCGGGATCATCAGCGGGCCGCCGCTGACGATCATCTGGAGCAAGGAGCTCGTCTGAGCGGTCGCGGCGGGGGGGTCCTGGAGCATCAGCACGGGGCGCTCCTGCCCGCGGCGCGGGGGGGGAGGGGACCGGGGCGGAGGGGGCGACCCTCGCATTCCGCCGTGGGCAGGGTATAGGGATGAAGGAGGGGAACGGAGACCGACGACGCGACGGACCCCGAGCTCGACCTCGAGCTCGCGTACCCCACGTTCGAGCCGCCGCGAAGCCGTCTCCGTTCCCCGATCGTCCTGGACGCGCTCACTGGGACTCCAACCGTTCCAGGGCGGCCCGCGCGGCCTCGGCCGAGGCCGAGGTCGCGAAGTCCGCGAGCACCTCCCGGTAGCGCTCCCGCGCCTTGGCGGGGTCGCCGAGCTCTTCCAGGCACTCGCCCGCCGCGAGCAGCGCGGCCGGCACGTGCTCGGGGTGCTCGTAGAGCACCGCCACCTTGAGGAACTCCGCGAGCGAGTCCTCCGTGCGGCCGTCGCGGCGCAGCAGGCGACCCGTCTCGAGGCGCGCCTCGGCGGCCAGCGCGCCGCGGTCGAGCGCGACGACGCGGTCGAAGGCCGCGCGGGCGGCGGGCTTGCGCTGCGCCGCCAGCGCCTTGCCGCGCCACAGCTCGGCCTCCGCCAGGTTGGGGAAGTCCGCGTGGTCCTTGGCCAGCGCGGCCAGGACCTCCTCGGCCTCGCCCCAGCGCTCGAGGTGCCCGCAGGCGAGCCCCAGGCGGAACAGCGCCTTGGCGATCACCTCGTGGCCGGGGAACTCGCGCCGCAGGCGCGCCAGCACCTCGTAGGCGTCGGCGTAGCGCTGCTGGCGGTAGCGCGTCTCGCCCAGCAGGAACAACGACTCGCCGAGCAGCTCGCTCTGCGGCTCGCTCTGGACCAGCGTGGCGAAGGCCTCCGACGCCTGGTCGAGGTCCTCCTCGCGCAGCCAGGCGAAGCCGAGCTTGTAGAGCGCGTCGTCGCGGAAGGGCCCCGGCGTGCGTGCCGCCAGCCGGTAGAGCTCGACCGCGCGCGCGTCCTCGCCGGCGTCGTAGTGCGTCTCGCCGACGAAGAAGGCCGCCTCGGCCACGCGCGGCGCGTTCACGCCCTGGCGGTCGGCCACGCGCACCTGCGCCTCGGCGCGGTCGCGGTCGCCCTCCTCGAGCGCAGCGAAGGCGCCCTCGACGAGCGCATCGACCGCGACCTCGGGCGTCGAGATCTCCTTCAGGAGCGTCTCGTAGGCCTCGCGCGCGCGCCCGGCGCGCCCGGCCGCGCGCCAGGCCTCGGCCAGCCGGCGCGTCGCGCGGTAGCGCTCGGGATCGTCGGCGCTGGCGTCCACGAAGGCGCGCCAGGCTTCCTCGGCGCCCTCGGGATCGCCCGCGTCGGCGTGCGCCCAGATCGAGAGCTCGAGCGCGGCCTTGCGCAGCTCGGGATCCGCGTCGGGATTCTCCGCCACCTGCGCGAGCAGCGGCAGGGCGCGCTGCGACTGTCCGCCCTCGTGGCGGACCCAGGCCAGCCCGTAGCGCGCGCGGTCGGCCAGCGGACCCTCGGGCGAGCGCGCGAGCAGGTCCTGGTAGGCCTTCTCGGCGCTCGCCGCGTCGCCGCCGCGCGAGAAGCCCTCGGCCAGGTCGAAGAGCGCGCGCGACGCGAGCTCGCTGTCCTGGTGGGCGGACACCAGGCGCTCGAGCAGCGCCCGGCCCTCGTCGCCCTGCGCCTGGCTCAGCGCGTAGAGCACCTCGGCCTCGTGCGGTCCGCCCGCGTGGCGCTCGAGGTAGGCGCGCCAGGCCTCCGCGGCGCGCGGCGCTTGCGCGGACTCGTCGCTCGCGCGGCCCAGCATGTAGAGCGCCTCCTCGGCCTGCGGCGCGCCGGGGTGCTCGCGCGCGACGCGCTCGAACCAGTCGGCGGCCGTGCGCGGGTCGCCGGTGAGGTAGGCGCACCACCCGAGGCGCGAGAGCGCGCGCGCGGCGTGCGCGGCGTCCTCCGGCTCGGCCAGCGCGGCCGCGAAGGCGTCGCGCGCCGCGGCGTGGTTCCCCTGCAGGAAGGCGGCCTCGGCCAGCACGAACAGGGCCTGCGGACGGTAGGAGCTCTGCGGGCTGCGCTCGAGCAGGCGGCGCGCCAGGCGCTCCGCGTTGGCGGCGTCGCCGGCGTTCAGGCCGGCGACGGCGGCCGCGGCCAGCGCGTAGTCGGAGTCGGCGCCCTCGAAGGCCGCCAGCGCGTCGTCGGTGCGCCCGAGCTTCTGGTACAGCGCGCCGCGCGCGACGCCGATGCGCGTCGCGAGGTCGCCCTGGGGCTCGCGTCCGACCGCCTGCTCCAGCGTGCGCAGCGCGCCCTCGAGGTCGCCGCCCTGCTCCTGCGCGCGCGAGAGCCAGAACAGGACCTCGGGATCCTCGGCGCGCGCCGTGCGCAGCGCCTGCTCCGCGCCGCGCGCGTCGCCGGCGGAGAGCAGCTGCACGCCGCGCTGCAGCCGCGCCTCGTCGGCGAAGCGGCCGGCGGGGTAGTCGCGCACCAGTCGCTCGAACGCGGCCGCCGCCTCGGCGTGGCGGCCGAGAGCGGCCTCCGCGTAGCCGGTGCCGCGCAGCGCCGCCTCCCGCGCGCTGCCCGCCTCCGCGACGCGGCCGTAGGCCGCCAGGGCCTCCTCGGCGCGCCCGAGCTCGAGCAGGGCCTCGCCCGAGAGCACGCGCACCTCGTCGGCGTCGGCGTCGCTGCCGTGGCGCTGGAGGTAGCGCGTCGCCAGCTCGACGGTGCGCTCGAGGTCGTGCCCCTGCCAGGCGACCCACACCAGCGCGCGCCGCGCGGCGTGCGCGTGGTCCGAGTCGGGCGCGCGCGACAGCACCTCGCCGTAGCGGCGCTCGGCGCTGCCCAGGTCGCCGCTGCGCTGCGCGCACTCGCCGAGCAGGTACAGCGCCGCGGGGTGCAGGTAGTCCTGCGGCTCGGTCAGCACCGCCTCGAGCCGCTCGTGCGCTTCGTCCAGACGGTCGGCGGCCAGCGCGCACTGCGCGCTGCGGAACAGGCACTCCGCGCGGTACTCGAAGTCCTCGCGCGAGCACAGCTCGCCGTAGTAGGGCGAGGCCTCGTCGAGGCGGCCGAGGGCGAACAGCGCGCTCGCCAGGCGGTAGCGCGCGAGATCCGCCTTCGGATGGCGCGGATACTCCTCGAGGAAGCCGCGCGCCTCGTCGACGGCCAGCTCGTTCAGGCCTTTCTCGACGAGCCCCGCGAGGAAGCGGTAGCGATCGTCGGCGTCGTCCGCGCGCAGCGGAACCGCGAGGACGAGGGCGGCGCACAGCGCCGCCACCTTCGAGGTGGGAGCCATGGTGGTTCGTGGGGCGCGAGCCGAGCCCCGTGGGGTACTTGGGGTTGGGGTGACCCGGAGGGAAGGGGGACGACCCTCCGGGTCCTCGACGAACCCTCTAGCGTACGCCCTCGGTGAGGGAACGCACCTCTTCCCGCAGATCCCGTACGCTGCGGCGCAGGTCGACCACCTCCTCGCGCATGCTGCGCAGGAGGTCGGCAAGTTCTTCCACCTCGCGATCCGCCACCGGGGCCCGCGCCGGCTCGGCCGCCGCAGGCGGGGCGGGGACGGCGACGCGCGGGACCGCGGGCGCCGCGGCGGCGATGCGCGGGACGGCCGCGACGCTCGGGACGGCGACGACGCGCGGGGCGGTGACGAGGCGCGGCGCGCGCGGAGCGGACGGGATCGTGGTCGCGGCGACCGGGGGAGCGGGCGTGCGCGGCAGCGTCACGACGCGCGGCGCGCCGGTCGAGGGCGCGGACAGGAGCGCCGGCCTGCCGTCGCCGTCGTGCAGCACACCCATCCCGCCGCGCAAGAGCGGCGCGTCGGGCGCGAGCACCTCGCATGTGCCGTCGCTCTCGACGCGCACGGCGTGACCGCCCTCCGGGACGACCACGGTGAAGCGGCCCTTCTCGCCAGGCGCCGCCGGCGCGAGGTGCAGCTCCTGCCCCTCGCCGCGCAGCACGTAGCGTCCCGGCGCGAGCCCTCCGAGCCGGACGACGTGCGGCGTCCCGTGCGCGCCGTGCCCGAAGGCCGCGATCCCTCGCGAGCTGCCATCGACGGCGCAGCAGGACTCCTCGCCGTCCTGCGCCGCCGCGGGGGCGTTGCAGCAGCCCGAGCCTGCTCGCGTCGCGCGCGGTGCGAGCGCGGCGAGCCGCGCCAGGCGCTCGGCCTGTGCGCCGGCGCTCGCGCCGTAATGCGCGGCGAGCGCGGCGGTGTCCTGACCGGCGCTGCGCGCCAGGCCGGCGCGCTCGAGCGCTCGCTCGAGCAGCTGCCCGACGCCGCCGCGGTCGTAGCCCTCGCCGTCGTCCTCGTCCTCGTACGCTTCCGGCGCCTCCTCGGCCTCCTCGTCGCAGCAGCTGTCGCAGCCGTCCTCGCAGCCCTGACACGCGGACCTGCACGAGGGACGGCAGTCGTCGTCGGCCGGCAGCGCGCCCCAGTCGATGCCGTCGAGATCGAGGTCGAACTCGTGGTCGAAGTCGAAGTCGAAGTCGGGGTGGAATCCCTGCGCGAAGAGCGGCCATCCCTCGGCCTGCTCGCGGGCCGCCTCGGCGGCGCGCTCGATCTCCTCGCGCATGCGCTCGCACTCGCGCTCGAGGCGCTCGCAGGCCTCGGCGATCTGCTGCCGGACGCGCTCGGACGCCTCGTCCGTGCTCCAGGCCACGGCCTCCTCGCGGTCCCAGGCCCGCTCCTCCTCGTCGCCCGCGCGCTGCAGCGCCTGCTCGTGCTCGGCCAGGGCGCGCTCGGCGTGCGCGAGCTCCTCGGCCAGTCGCGCCTCCTGGTCGGCGAACGAGCGCTCGAGCTCGCCCTGCGCGCGCGCTAGCTCCTCGTCGAGCCCGGCCAGCGCGCTCTCGAGCGCGTCGGGGTCGTCGGCCAGGCGTCGCTCGAGGCGCGCCGCCTCGCGCTCGTGTCGCCGCTGGGCGCGCTCCAGCGCGCGCTCGTGACGCTCCGCCTCGCGCTCGCGTTGCTCCTCGAGGCGCTCCTGGGCGGACTCGGCCGCGCGCTCGCGCGCCTCGTGCTCGGCCTCGCGCGCGGCGCGGCCCTCGTCCCGCCGGCGCTCGACCTGCGCCAGCAGGCCCTCGCGGGCGCGCTCGAGCGCCTCGGCCTGCGCCTCGGCTGCGCGCTCGAGGCCGGCCTTGCGGGCCGCGGCGCCCTTCTCGACCGACTGCAGGCGCGCCTCGTAGGACTCCTCGAGGCAGGCCATGCAGGGCTGGTCGGGCTTGGTCTGGCAGGTGTGCTCGCACGCGGCGAGCGCGGTGGACGGCGCGGAGCTCGCGCCCAGGGAGAGCGGCGCCAGGATCGCGGCCAGGGCCAGGGCAGAGCCCTGGACGAAGCGGATCGGACTCATGGGTTCGTTCCTGTCGAGTGGGTCAAGGGGACTCAGTGGGAACGTCGGCCCGTGGGGCGCCGCCGACGTCGGTCGGGGGTGCGGCGAAGAGCCGCTCGAGGAGCTCGCTCGCGCGCTGCCGGCGCCGCTCGAGCTCGTCCAGGCGCTCCTCGAGCGCGCGCGCGGCGCGCGCGAGGTGCGGCCGGCGCAGCGCGCCGAGCTCGCCCGAGAGCAGCGCGAGCTCGTCCGAGAGCTGCACCATCTCGCCCGCCAGCAGCTCCTGGTCGAGCTGCAGCGCGACGGGCACGGAGCTCGCGGGCGCGCCGGACGCCGCGGCGCTCTCCGGCGCGGGGGTCCTGGGCGTGTGCGCGGCGAGCGCGTCGGACGCGTGCGGCGGCTCGGGGGCCGGCGCGGGGAGCTCCGCCGCGGGATGCCGCGCGAGGGCGGCGCGCGGCGGCGAGACCCGCTCCGCCGCCGGGTCGCCGGCCGCGCCGAGCGCAGGGGCCAGCGCGCCGACCCCGCCCAGCGCGCACAGCGCGCCCAGCCGCGCCAGCGCGCGGCGCGGCCGGCGCTCGCGGCGCGGCTCCTCGAGCAGGCGCAGCACGCGCTGGCCGAGGCGCGAGCGCTCGCGCGCCATCGTGGGCACCGGCAGTCGCTCGCCGGAAACGACCAGCCAGCGCGCGATCTCGGTCAGCGAGCTCGCGAGCTCGAGGCCCGTGCCCGTCCAGCTCACCGCCAGGTCGTCGCAGTCGAGCTCGGCCGTCGCCAGCAGCTCGCGCCGCACGCGCCGCGCCAGCGGCAGGAACGGGAACGCGCGCACGACCAGCGCGTAGGCGAGGAACCAGAGCGTGTCGCGGCGCTGCGTGTGCGCCAGCTCGTGCGCGAGGACGGCCCGCAGCTCGGCGCGCGTGAAGGCGTCGAGCGCGCGCCGCGGCAGGCAGATCTCGCGCCGCACGAGCCCGATCGTGATCGGGACGCCGGTGCGCTCGCAGACGGTCAGCCGCACCGGCTCGTACACGCGCGCGCGGCGGCGCAGCGCCGCCAGGTCCCAGGCCACGGGCCCGTGCAGCGGCGCGCGCTCGCGCAGCGAGCGGCGCAGGCGCAGGAGGTCGTGCAGCGTGCGGGCGAGCGCGAGCGCTCCGCACAGCGCCCACAGGCCGAGCGCGGCCGGGGCCGCCGCCGCGAGCGCGCCGAGATCGATCGGGACGCGCCGGAGGGGCGGGAGCGCGGCGGGCTCCGACGCGGCGGGGGCGGGTGGGGTCCCGCCGGCGCGCTGCGGCGCGTCCACGCCCTCGACCGCGCCCGGGAGCGCGGCGAGACGCGCCGGCTCGGTCGCCGTGCGCGGGAGGGCTGCGGTCGATCGCTCCGCCGCCGGCGCGAGGGAGAAGCGCCCGAGCAGCGGCTCGTGCCCCAGGCAAGCCAGCGCCGCCGTCGCGAAGCCGCCGAAGAAGGCGGTGCGCAGGAGGCGCTCGCGCCACCACAGCGAGCGCACGCGAGGGGCCAGCGCGAGCGCCGCGGCCATCAGGAGCGTGCCGTGGAGGACCGCGGTCCCCAGCCACGCCAGGACGGCGAGCGGCGTCGCGCCGGAGCTCACCGCTCTTGCTCCTCTCGTCCGCGCTCCTCGCGGCGCCGGGCGACGAGCTCGCGCAGCCGCTCCAGCTCGTCGCGCTCGATCTCGCCCTCCTGCAGCAGGTGGCCGACGAGGGCGCTCGCGTTCCCCGCGAACAGCAGGTCCAGGAGGTCGCCGACCATCGTGCGCCGCACCTCCTCCTCGCTGACCGCGGCGCGGTAGACGTACTGGCGGCCGTCCACGCGGTGGCGCACGACGCCCTTGCGCTCCATCTTGGAGAGCATCGTGGCGATCGTGGTCAGCGCCCGGTCGCGCTCGCCCTGGAGGGCCTTGTGGACCTCGGCCACGCTGGCCTCGCCGCGCTCCCAGAGCACGCGCATGATCGCGTGCTGCAGGCCTCCGAGCTGGTGGGAACGCTCCATGGGCGGGCGGCGGGGACCCCGGCGGGGTCGCCACTACGACCGTGGTAGTTGATACGGGGCCGCGTGCGGGTGTTTGCGCGAATTCCGGGAATTCCCGGCCTCGCGAAGGAGGCGGGGTCCAGGCCCACGAGGAGCCCGGACCCCGCTGGAGCGCGCTGCGCCGGCCGCCTTTGGGCGGCCCTGCGCTTTGCTCGCGCGCCCGACTCCCGCGTCCCGCGCCGCGCGCGGGTCAGCGATCCGCGGAGCGGACGAGGACGATCCCGTCCCCCTCGCTCGCGCTCTCCCACAGCGTCGGGTCGGACGATCCGCGGGCGAGCGGCTGGGCCACCGCGCGCAGCGCGCCGCCGGCGGCCACCTCGATGCGGCCGGCGCCGTCGGTCAGCGAGCCCCAGCCCCAGGTGCCCGCCTCCTCGGACCAGGCCCACACGCGGGCGGGCAGGGCGGAGCCCTGGTCGTCCTCGCAGCGCACAGGCACGCGTTCCGTGCGCGCGAGCACGAGTTCGAGCGACGGCGTCGGCCCGGGCTCGGCGCGCGTGGGGAGGTGCTCCTGCGTGCGGTCGTAGGCGCGCAGCTCGCTCGCCGCCGCGGCGGCGAAGAGCGCGAAGGCGCCGTCCTGCTCGCTCAGCCGGTAGCCGTCCCATTGCCAGCCGTCGCGGCGGTCCCAGGCGCTGACGACCACGTCGCCGAGGCCGTTGCCGTCCTCGTCCACCGCGCGGCCGTGCAGGCGCCGGCCGCGCGGGAGCTCGAGGTCGATCGTCTCGTCCTCGGCCAGCGCGGCGTGGAAGCGCCACGCCGGGAGGAGCTCGGGATCGGGCCCGAAGGCGCCGACGTGCGCGCGCTCGGGCGCGAGCAGGCGCGCGCGGCCGTCGGCCCCGGTGCGCGCGCGGGCGACGACCTGCGTCGCGCGACGCCCCAGCCCGTAGCAGCGCACGTCGGCGCCGGCGACGGGCGCGCCCTCGCCGTCGCGCACGCGCACGACGATCGGGACGCCCTCCTGCGCGACGAGGTCGATCGCGAACAGCGGCCCGCGCTGCAGGTCGAGCGCCCAGGCGGGCAGGAGGCCCTTCGTCGGGTCGGGGCGCGCGCAGAGGTGGAAGCGCTCGGGCGCCTGCTGCAGCGCGAAGCGGCCGTGCTCGTCGGTGTGCGTGATCTCGACCAGGGCCAGCGTCGCGTCGTCGAAGAGCGCCACGGGCGCGTCGGGCACGCCGGCGCCGTCGGGGTCGGAGAGCAGCCCCACCAGCGCCCCTCGCGGCGGCGCGTAGCCGCTCATCGCGGGCAGGCCGACCAGCGAGGCGGTCCCGATGCCGAGCATGAGGAGCGCCGCCCGTCCGGGAGTGAGCGGAGAGGCGCTCACGCGTCGCGGCCGCCGTCCGCGGCGGGCTCCCAGCTGGCGAGGCGCCGCTGGAGCTCGTCCAGCAGGATCGCCGTGCGCTCGGCCCGCATGAGCTCCTGCTCGAGCAGCACGCGCTGCAGCTCGTCGTCGAGCGACGGTGCGACGAGCGCGGCGTCCTCCTGGCGCTTCTCGCGCGCGGCGGCGGCCGCGGCCAGGGCCAGGCAGGCCGCGACGACGGCGGGAGCGGCGCGGACGGCGCGGGAGAGGTGTCTCGTCACGGGGAGCGGGGCGCGCACGAGCGCCTCGAACGGCCTCTTTCGGGAGTTCCGGGAATGATCTTGAGCCGCTCCCGCATCGCGGGCACCGCGGCCCCGTCGCAGGACCCGTGCGCTCGCCGCGCAGGCCGCTCGCCCGTATCGTCTGGCCCCCCGCCCGTGTGGCGGATGCGCGAACGCCCCATGCAACGGATCCACGCCCTCGCCCTCCTGGCCCTCTCCCTCGTCCCGACGGCCGCGGCCCAGATCGAGCCCGACGCCGTGCTCCTGCGCTTCCCCGACGTCAGCGCGACGCACATCGTCTTCCGCTACGACGGCGATCTGTGGCTGGTGGAGAAGGAGGGCGGCGAGGCGCGCCGGCTGACGAGCGCGGCCGGCAACGAGAGCTTCCCGCGCTTCAGCCCCGACGGGACGCGCGTGGCCTTCGTGGGCGGCTACGACGGCGGCTCGGACCTGTACGTGATGGACCTCGCGGCCGGCGTGCCGCAGCGCGTCACGTACCACCCCGCGGGCGAGATCCTGTGCGACTGGACGCCAGACGGCGGGCTCGTGTACTGGTCGAGCGAGGTCTCGGGCCTCGCGCGCGCGCCGCGCCTCTTCACCGTCGGCGCGGCGGGCGGGCAGCCGAGCCCGTTGCCCGTGCCCTACGGGACGTTCGGCGCGCTCGACGCGACCGGCCGCTGGCTCGCCTACACGCCCGTGTCGCGCGAGTTCCGCACCTGGAAGCGCTACCGGGGCGGGATGGCCTCCGACATCTGGCTGTTCGACCTGCAGGCCGGCGACGCGCGCCGCATGACCGACCACGCCGGCTCGGACGACCTGCCCATGTGGCACGGGCGCGAGGTCGTGTTCCTGTCGGACCGCGGGCCTGGCGGGCGGCTGAACCTGTACGCCGAGGACGTGGACAGCGGGAGCGTGCGCGCGCTGACCGACTTCACCGACGTCGACGTGCACTTCCCGTCGATCGGTCCCGAGGACGTCGTGTTCGAGGCGGACGCGAAGCTGTGGCGCCACGTCTTCGCCACCGGCGAGAACGTCCCCGTGCGCGTGCGCATCCCCGGCGACCGCCCCGACCTGCGCCCGCAGACGCACGCGGTGGCGAGCCTGCTGGCCGCCGCGTCGCCCGGGCCGGGCGGCAAGCGCGTCGCGCTCGAGGCGCGCGGCGAGATCTTCAGCGTGCCGGTCGAGGAGGGCGTCACGCGCTCCTTGACGCGCACCGACGGCGTGGCCGAGCGCGATCCCGCCTGGAGCCCCGACGCGCGCTGGATCGCGTACTTCTCCGACCGCTCCGGCGAGTACGAGCTCACGCTGCGCCGCGCCGACGGCAGCGCGTTCGACGGCTCCGACGAGAACGGCGAGCGCCGGCTCACGCAGCTCGGCCCGGGCTGGAAGTCAGAGCTCGCCTGGTCGCCCGACTCGAAGACGCTCTCGTTCTCGACCAACGACGGCGCGATCCACCTGGTGGACGTGGCGTCGGCCACCGAGCGCACGATCCACGCGAATCCCCAGGGCGAGCCGCTCGCGGCGCGCTGGTCGCGCGACTCGGGCTGGCTGTGCTGGAGCCACCGGCACTCGAGCTCGCGCCTCTCCGCGATCTACCTCTACGACGTGCGCGCGGGCGTGCTGCACGAGGTGACCTCGGGGCGCTACGACGACGTGAATCCGGTCTTCGACCGTGCCGGCGACTGGCTCTTCTATGCCTCGTCGCGCACGTTCGAGCCGATCTACGAGGACCTGGGCGACACCTGGATCTACGCGAACTCGCGCCGCCTGCTGGCGATGCCGCTGCGGGCCGACGTCGAGAACCCCTGGGCGGTCGAGGACGAGCAGGAGGAGGTCGAGGGCGAGGACGCGGCGAAGGAGGGCGAGGAGAAGGACGAGAACGCCGAGCCGGACGAGAAGGCGAGCGCCTCCGGCGACGAGGAGGGGGACGCCGAGAAGGAAGGAACGGAAGAAGAGGACGAGAAGGAGGAGAAGGACGAAGAGCCGCTCGTGATCGAGATCGAGGGACTCGAGGCGCGCGCGCTCCAGCTCCCGGTCGAGGCCGGCAACCTCGGCAACCTCGAGGGCGGCGACGGGAAGCTCCTCTTCGTGCGCCGGCCGCGCACGGGCGCGGAGGGGGAGGGCGCGCAGCTCCTCTACTACGACCTGGAGGAGAAGGAGGAGAAGACCGTCCTCGAGAGCTTCACCGGCAGCTACGTGCCCGCCGCGAAGGGCGAGGCGATCCTGGTCTCGACCGAGGCGGGGCTGGCGATGGTGAAGCTCGCCCCGGATCAGAAGCCCGAGCCGATCGACCTGGCGGGGCTGGTGGTCGAGATCGATCCGCGCGACGAGTGGAAGCAGCTCCTGGCCGACGTGCACCGGCTCTACCGCGACTTCTTCTACGACCCGCACATGCACGGCGTGGACTGGGACGCCGTGTGCGAGCGCTACTCGCGCGCGCTCGCCGACGCCACCTCGCGCGCCGACGTGCACTGGATGATCGGGGAGATGATCGCCGAGCTGAACGTCGGCCACGCCTACAACCCGCCGCCGCCCGAGGGGCTGGAGAGCGCCGGCCCGGCGCGCCCGGTCGGCCTCCTGGGCTGCGACTGGTCGCTGGAGCAGGGCGCTTACCGCATCGCACGCATCCTCGACGCGGGCGAGCCGGCCGACGTCGAGCGCTCGCCCCTCGCCCGCTTCGGCGTGGACGCGCGCGAGGGCGACTGGCTGCTGGCGGTGAACGGCGCGCCGGTGGACGCCTCGCGCGCCGTGTACGCGGCCTTCCTGGGCACGGCCGGCCGTCCGACCGAGCTCACCGTGTGCGCCAGCCCGCTGGCCGACGGCAGCGAGCGACGCGTGCTGGTGGAGCCGCTCGAGAGCGAGACCGCGCTGCGCTACCGCGACTGGGTCACGCGCAAGCGCGCGGAGGTGGACGCGAAGAGCGGCGGCCGCGTCGGCTACGTCCACGTGCCGAGCACGGGCCTCGACGGCCAGAACGAGCTCTTCAGCCAGTTCGTCGCGCAGCGCCACAAGGACGCGCTCCTGGTCGACGAGCGCTGGAACTCCGGCGGGCAGATCCCGACGCGCTTCATCGAGCTGCTCGACCGCCCCGTGACGAACTACTGGGCCGTGCGCCACGGCGAGGACTGGCAGTGGCCGCCCGTCGTGCACGCCGGCCCGAAGGCCATGCTGATCAACGGCTGGGCGGGCTCGGGCGGGGACGCGTTCCCCTACTACTTCCGCGCGGCGGGCCTGGGCAAGCTGATCGGCCGGCGCACGTGGGGCGGGCTGGTCGGGCTCTCCGGCAACCCCGGCCTGATCGACGGCGCCACGCCGACCGTGCCGCGCTTCGCGTTCTACGAGCTCGACGGCACCTGGGGCGTCGAGGGCCACGGCGTGGACCCCGACATCGAGGTCATGGACGACCCCGCGCTCATGGTGGACGGCGGCGATCCCCAGCTCGACGCCGCGATCGCGCACCTGGTCGAGGAGCTGCGCCTGCATCCGCCGCGGCGTCCCGCGCGACCGGCGGGCCCCGACCGCTCGCGGAGCGGGGTGACCGACGCCGACCGGTGATGGGGGAGACCGGCGCGGCCACGGTCTAGAATCCCGGGCCCCCGGCCCGCGGCCAACACCGCGCGCCGCGGGCCGTACCGGGCCCGACCGTACCCCGCGAGACCCGTCATGCCGACCGAGACCCTCCCCTCCGCCGACCTGGGCGCGCGCATCGAGCGCGAGAGCGCCTGGGTGGACGAGCTCCAGGGCGCCCTGCACCAGGTCATCGTCGGTCAGGACGAGCTGATCCACGGCCTCCTGATCGCCCTGCTGACGAACGGCCACGTCCTGCTCGAGGGCCTGCCGGGCCTGGCCAAGACGCTGGCCGTCTCGAGCCTGGCCGGGGCCGTGCACGGCACCTTCGCCCGCGTGCAGTTCACGCCCGACCTCTTGCCCTCCGACCTGGTCGGGACCGAGATCTACAACGCCAAGACGGCCTCGTTCGAGGCGCGCAAGGGCCCGATCTTCGCGCACTTCGTGCTGGCGGACGAGATCAACCGCGCGCCGGCCAAGGTCCAGTCGGCGCTGCTCGAGGCGATGCAGGAGCGCCAGGTGTCGATCGGCGGCACGACCTTCGCCCTGCCGCGCCCGTTCCTGGTGCTCGCCACGCAGAACCCGATCGAGCAGGAGGGCACCTACCGCCTGCCCGAAGCGCAGGTCGACCGCTTCTTCCTGAAGCTCGTCGTCGGCTACCCGAGCGAGGCCGAGGAGCTCGCCATCCTCGACCGCATGGCGACCACGCAGGAGCCGCCGCGCGTGCCGCGCATCGTCGAACTCGAGACGATCCTGCGCGCGCGCCAGCTGGTGGACGAGGTGCACCTCGACCCGCGCCTGCGCCAGTACATCGTGCGCATCGTGGCCGCCACGCGCGCGCCGGAGAAGAGCGGCCTCGCCGAGCTCGCCGGGCAGGTCCAGTTCGGCGCCAGCCCGCGCGCGACGATCGTGCTGGCGCTGTGCGCGCGCGCCAACGCATTCCTCGACCATCGCGGCTACGCGACGCCGGGCGACATCAAGCGCGTGGCGCCCGCGGTGCTGCGCCACCGCATCGTGCCGAGCTACGAGGCCGAGGCGGAGGGCCGCACCTCCGACGACCTCGTGGCGCGCGTGCTCGAGACGATCCCCGTCCCCTGAGGCCGTGAAGACCTCAGGCGCAGCCTTCGAGCCCGGCGGTGCGCGCCGGGCCCTGCCTTCCTGAGCCGCGCCATGCCGCCCGCCCGCCCGCGTCCGGACGAACGACCGCGCGCGCCGCTGCTCGCACCCGAGCTGATGGCGCGCGTGCGCGCGATCCAGATCCGCACGCACCGCCTGGTCTCCGGCGCGCTGCAGGGTGCCTACCGCTCGAACGTGCGCGGCGCCGGCCTCGAGTTCGAGGAGGTGCGCCCCTACCAGCCGGGCGACGAGGTGCGCTCGATCGACTGGAACGTCACCGCGCGCACGGGCGAGCCGTTCGTCAAGACCTACATCGAGGACCGCCAGCTCGTCCTGCAGCTCGTGGTGGACACCAGCCGCTCGATGCGCTTCGGCAGCGGCGAGAAGACCAAGAACGAGGCGGCGGCCGAGGTCTGCGCGCTGCTCTCGTTCGTCGCCGCCGCGCAGCAGGACCAGGTCGGGCTGTGCCTGTTCGACGCCGAGCCCGGCCTGCACCTCGCGCCCGGCACCGGCCACCGCCACATCCTGCGCGTCGTGCGCGAGGTCGTGGCGGCGCGGCCGACCGGGCTCGGCAGCTCGCTCGCCGCCGTGCTCGAGCACCAGCTGCGCCACCTCAAGCGCCGCGCGCTCGTGTTCGTCGTGTCGGACTTCCTGGGCGCCCCGGGCGAGCCGTGGGCCGACGCGCTGGCGCGCCTGGCGCGCCGCCACGAGGTCATCGCCGTGCGCGTCTCCGACCCGCTCGAGGAGCGCCTGCCCGCCGCGGGCCTGCTGCTCGTGGAAGGGCTGGAGGGCGGCGGGCCGCTCGAGATCGACACGAGCTCGGCGGCGGTGCGCGCCGCCTGGAGCGAGCGCGCCGAGCGCCGCCGCGCCGCGCTGCGCTCGGCCGTGCGCGGCGCGCGCGCCGACTGGATCGAGGTCTCGACCGCGGGCGACGTGGCCGAGCCGATCGTGCGCTGCTTCGCGCG
>CADEGS010000080.1 GCA_902826945.1 uncultured bacterium
ACGCGCAACGACGAGCCCGAGCGCGCCTCGCGCCCCTTCGACCGCGACCGCGACGGCTTCGTCATGGGCGAGGGCGCGGGCATCCTGGTGCTCGAGGAGTACGAGCGCGCCCGCGCGCGCGGCGCGCGCGTCTACGCCGAGGTCAAGGGCTACGGCTCGACCGACGACGCCTTCCACATCACGGCGCCCAAGGAGGACGGCACCGGCCCGGCGCGCGCCTTCCAGCTCGCGCTGCGCCAGGCGCAGGTCGATCCCGAGAGCGTCCACTACGTGAACGCCCACGGCACGAGCACGCCCTACAACGACGTGATCGAGACGCGCGCGCTCAAGCGCGTCTTCGGCGACCACGCCCGGCGCCTCGCGATCTCGTCCACCAAGTCGATGGTCGGCCACCTCCTGGGCGGCTCGTCGGCCGTCGAGCTGGTCGTGACCGCGCTCTCGATCCACGAGGGGCGCGTCCACCCCACGCGCAACCTCGAGACCCCCGACCCCGAGTGCGACCTGGACTACGTGCCGGGCGAGGCGCGCGAGCTCGCGATCGAGAACGCCCTGTCGAACTCGCTCGGGTTCGGGGGGCACAACGTCTCGATCTGCGTCGGGCGCCCGGGCTGAGCGGAGGTCGCCGCGGTCCGCCCCTCGCGACCCCGGAGCCGCGGCGTCGGAGCGCGCCGCAGCCCGCGCCCGCCGCCGGCGCGGAACCGATTTCCCGCCGGTTCCCGGAGCCGTCCGCCGATCGACGATCCGGGCCGCGCGGGCTACGATGGGCCCGAAGCGCCGCCCGCTCCCGGAACTCTCCAGCGAAGAAAGGCATCCCGTGCAAAGGAAGCTGAAGGAACTGCTGCACCAGTACAAGCTCGACGTCTTCCATCTGGCCCACCACCAGAAGGACACGGCGGCGATCACGAGCGAGTGCATGCACCTGTGCGAGGAGATGCTCCAGCAGAAGTACAGCTACCACTTCCACAAGCTGCCGGACGCCAACCGCGCGGAGATCATCAACATGATCAACAACTACACGCGCGAGGCGATCCTGCCGCCGGTCGTGAACAAGCTGGTCGAGCGCCAGGTGCTGATCGAGAAGCGCATCCAGGCGCTGCAGGGTCTGCTCGAGCGGACCCTCGAGGTGCTCTCCGAGCAGCCGGCCGGCGCCACCGCGCACTGACCGCCGCGGCGGAACCGCCGTGCTCGCCCTCGTCCTCGAGCCCGGCCGCGAGGCCGCCGTGCGCGACGTCCCCGCGCCGACGCCGGCCCCGGGCGAGGTGAGCGTGCGCGTGCTGCGCGCCGGCGTGTGCGCGACCGATCTCGCGCTCGCGCGCGGGTACATGGGCTTCCAGGGCATCCCCGGCCACGAGTTCGTCGGCGTGGCGGAGGGCGGAGCCCTGCGCGGACGGCGCGTGGTGGGGGAGATCAACGCCGGCTGCGGCGCGTGCCCCTGCTGCGCGCGCGGCGACCCGCGCCACTGCGCGCGCCGCAGCGTGCTCGGGATCCTCGCGCGGCCGGGCGCCTTCGCCGAGCGCCTGACGCTGCCCGAGGCGAACCTCTGCGCCGTGCCCGACGAGGTCGCGACCGACGAGGCGGTCTTCGTCGAGCCGCTGGCCGCCGCGCTCGCGATCCCGGCCGAGGTCTCCCTGGCCGGCGTCGCGCGCGCGCTCGTCGTCGGCGACGGACGGCTCGGGCTCCTGTGCGCGCAGGCGCTGGCGCAGGCCGGCGTGCCGCGCGTGGCGCTCCTCGGTCGCCACCCCGAGCGCGCCGCGCTCGCGCCCGGCTGCGAGCACCGCGGCGACGCGCTGCACGAGGCGCTGGCCGCGGGCGAGCGCTGGCCGCTCGTCGTCGAGGCCAGCGGCCGGCCCGAGCTCCTGGCGAGCGCGCTGCGCCTCGTGCGTCCGCGCGGGACGCTCGTGCTCAAGACCACCGCCGAGCGCCCGGCCACGCTCGACCTGGCGCCGCTCGTCGTGGACGAGATCCGCCTGGTCGGCTCGCGCTGCGGGCGTTTCGCCGCGGCGCTCGAGGCGTTGCGCGCGCGGCGCGTGCGCGTGCAGGGGCTGATCGCCGCGCGCTACCCGCTGGCCGAGGCGCCGGCCGCGCTGGCGCACGCCGCGCGCGGCGGCACGCTCAAGGTCCTGCTCGACGTCGGGGAGGCCTCGTGAACGCCCCGGCCGCGGACCTCGAGCGCCGCCTCGCCGCGCTCGGCCAGGAGCACGTCGTGCGCGTGCTGCAGCGCCTCGAGCGCGCGGACCCGCCCGCGGCGCGCGCGCTGCAGGCCGAGCTGGCCGCGCTCGACCTGGGCCTGCTCGAGCGCCTGCGCGCGCTCGCGCTCGGCGCCGAGGAGCCGGAGCGCCCGCGCGCGTTCGAGCCGCCCGCGCTCGTCCCCGTCCGGCGCGACGCGCGCGCGGAGGCGCACGCCCGGCGCGCGCGCGAGCGCGGGGAGGCGCTGCTGCGGGGCGGCGGCGTGGGCTACGTGCTCGTCGCCGGCGGGCAGGCCTCGCGCCTGGGGCTCGACGCGCCCAAGGGCACCTTCCCGGTCGGCCCCGTCAGCGGCCGCTCGCTGTTCGAGCTGCACGCGCGCCGCCTGCTCGCCGCGCAGCGCCGCTGGGGCGCGCCCACGCCCTGGTACGTGATGACCTCGCCGGCGAACGACGCGGCCACGCGCGCGTTCTTCGCCGCGCACGGCTGGTTCGGGCTCGCGCCCGCGGACGTCTTCTTCTTCGCGCAGGCGATGCTGCCCGCCCTGGACCCGGAGGGACGCATGCTCTTCGCCGCGCCCGGCCGGCTCTTCCTGGCCCCCGACGGGCACGGCGGCGTGCTCGGCGGCCTGGCGCGCTCCGGGGCCCTGGCCGACGCGCGCGCGCGCGGCCTGCGCGAGCTCTCGTACTTCCAGGTCGACAACCCCCTGGCGCGCCCGGCCGACCCGCTCTTCCTCGGCCTGCACGCCGAGGCGGAGGCCGGCATGTCGAGCAAGGTGGTCGAGAAGCGCGACGCCGGCGAGAAGGTCGGCGTGATCGGCAAGAGCGACGGCCGCCTGGGCTGCATCGAGTACTCCGACCTGCCGGCCGAGCTGCGCGAGGCGCGCGAGCCGGACGGGGCGCTGCGCTTCCGCGCCGGCAACATCGCCGTGCACGCGCTGCAGGTGGGCTTCGTCGAGCGGATCGTCGCCCAGGACCTGTCCCTGCCCTGGCACCTGGCGCACAAGCGCGTCCAGGCCTGGAGCGAGGACGGCGTGCGCGAGACGCCGGCGACCAAGTTCGAGACGTTCGTCTTCGACGCCCTGGCGCGCTCGGAGGCGAGCGTCACGCTGGAGGTGGTGCGCGGCGAGGAGTTCAGCCCGGTGAAGAACCGCTCCGGCCAGGACTCGCCGGCGACCGCGCGCGCGGACCAGTGCGCGCTGTACGCTTCCTGGGTGCGCGCGGCGGGCCGGGCGCTGCCGCCTCCCGACGCGGACGGCGTGCTTCCCGTCGAGATCGATCCGCTCGTCGCGGAGTCGCGCGAGGAGTTCCTGGCGCGGCGCCCGGAGGCGTCCCGCATCGATGAGCGCGGCCATCTCTACGAGTGACGACGCCCTGGCGCGCGCGCGCGTCGGCGTCCTCTACGGCGGCGCGTCGAGCGAGCGCGACGTCTCGCTCGTCACCGGGCGCTCGATCCTCGAGGCGCTCTCCACGCCCGCCGACGCCGCCGACCGGCGCGGGCCGCGCGCGGTGCTGGCCGTCGAGGCGCTGGCCGAGGGCGGCTGGGCGATCGAGGGGCGCCGCCTCGGGACGCCGGCCGCGCTCGAGCGCCTGGCGCAGCTCGACCTCGTCTTCCTCGGCCTGCACGGCGGCGCGGGCGAGGACGGCACGCTGCAGGGTTTCCTCGCGACCGCCGGCGTGCCCTTCACCGGCTCCGGCGTCGCGGCCTCGGCCTTCGCGCTGGACAAGCCCGTGGCGCGCGCGCTGGCGTCCGGCGCCGGGCTGCGCGTGGCGCCCGGCGTCGTGGTGGACGCGGACGCCTGGGCGCGCGAGCGCGGCGCGCTGCTCGAGCGCCTGCGCGCGGTGCGCGGCGCGGGCTGGATCGTCAAGCCGCGCCGCGGCGGCTCCTCGGTCGCGACCGCGCGCGCGCGCGACGAGGCCGAGCTCTCCGCCGCGCTGGCCGCGGCGCACGCGCTCGAGCGCGAGGCGCTGGTCGAGGCCTTCCTCGAGGGCGTCGAGCTGACCGGCGGCGTGCTGGAGCGCGCCGGCGGCGAGCTGGTCGCGCTGACGCCGGTCGAGATCCGCCCGCACCCGGGCCGCTTCTTCGACTACCAGCAGAAGTACGACGCGCGCGGCGCGAGCGAGCACTGCCCGCCCGAGGGCGTCACGCCCGCGGCGTGCGAGCGCGTGCGCGCGCTGGCGCTGGGCGCGCACCGGGCGCTCGGCTGCGCGGGGTACTCGCGCTCGGACTTCCTGCTGCCCGCCGGCGAGGAGGAGCCGGTGTTCCTCGAGCTGAACACGTTGCCCGGCTTCACGCCGCGCTCGCTGCTGCCGCTGGCGGCGGCGCGCGACGGGCTCGACTTCCGCTCGCTGTGCCTCGCGATCGCCGCGAGCGCCCTGGAGCGCGCGCGGCGGAGGGGCGCGTGAGCGCGCCGCCGCTCGCCGTGTGCGTCGTCGGCAGCGCGGGGCGCATGGGCCGCTTCGCCTGCGCCCTGCTCGAGCGCACGCCCGGCTTCTGCGTGGCGGGCCGCGCCAGCCGCGAGGAGGAGCTCGCCGGCGCCCTGGACGGAGCCGTGATCGGTCTTGACCTGACCGTCGCGGGTCTGGGGGCGCCGCACGCGCGGCGCATGCTCGCCGCGGGCGTGCGCCCGGTCGTCGGCACGAGCGGCGTCCGCGAGGAGGAGCGGCGCGCGCTCGACGAGGAGGCGCGCGCGCTCGGCCTGGGCGGCCGCGTGGTCGCGAACTTCAGCCCGGGGGCCTGGCTGCTCGCGCGCGCGGCGCGCGAGGCGGCCCGCCTCTACCCGCGGGTCGAGATCGTGGAGCGGCACCACGAGACGAAGCGCGACGCCCCCTCGGGCACCGCGCTCCGGCTCGCGCACGAGCTGCAGGAGGCGAGCGGGCGCGCGGTGCCGGTGCACGCGCTGCGCCTGCCCGGCGCGTACGCCGAGCACGCGGTCGTGTGCGGGGCGCCCGGCGAGCTCCTCGAGCTGCGCCACGACGTGCGCGCGCCCGAGGCCTTCGGCGCCGGCATCCTGTTCGCGCTCGAGCTCGCGGCGCAGGACCTCGGCGTGCACTGGGGCCTGCCCTGGGAACGACGCCTCGGGCCTTGATTCAGCCCGCGCGCGGGATACACCCAGGGCGGCGCGCGCGCCGGCGAGCGCCGGGCCAGAGTGGCGAAATGGCAGACGCGATGGATTCAAAATCCATTTCCCGCGAGGGAGTCGGGGTTCGAGTCCCCGCTCTGGCACCACCCGCGATCGCGCGCGCGGCCGAGCGGCTGGCGCGCGCGTACGTGCCCGCGATCGTCGCGCGGCTGCGCGCGCTGGGCGAGGCGTACGAGGCGCTGGCGGAGCGCCTCGCGCGGGCGAGCGCGGCCGAGCTCGCCTGGGATCCCGCGCTCGAGTCGGACGAGGCGCAGGCCGGCGCGCTCGGCTACGCGCTCGGCGTGCTGGCCGCGGCGGCCGGCAGCCCCGTGCTGCGCGCGCGCAGGATGGAGGCGGCTCCGCGCGTCCTCGTCGAGCTCGTCCTGGAGCGCCACGCGGTCGTGCTCGACCCCGCGCCGATCGAGCTGCCGCGCGCCGCGCCCGCGGGCGGCGCCGGCTGGGAGGCGACCTTCGCGCTCGCGCTGCTCTTCGACGCCGCGGCCGCGCGCGCGCCGGGCGCGCGCCTCGCCTGGTCGTGCGCGCGCGTCGAGCGCGGCTGGCGCCTGCGCTTCGCCGGCGCGCCGACGGCGCTGGCCCCGGAGGCCGAGGCGGCGCTCGCGGCGCTCGGCGTGGAGGCGCGCGCCGCCGGCGAGCACGTGCTGCCGGCCGCCTGGCTGCTCGCGCCCGGAGACGCGCCGTGCGCGCCCCCGGGCTGAGCTCCTGCGCTCCTAGAGCACCTGCGCGTCCGTCGTGCCGGCGATCGAGCCGCCCGGGCGCAGCACGAGCACCTGCAGCGCGACCGAGCCGCCCAGGCCGGGGTTGGCGTAGGTCTTGGCGCCCAGGCCGTCGCCGTCGAGCGCGAAGGGCAGCGGGTCGAAGTCGAGCGTGAAGGGGTCGAGGGCGAGGAACAGGTTCAGGCCCTGGTTCGCCAGCCATACGGCGAGCTCGACGGGCGGCGCGGAGGCCGACGCCGAGACGAGCGTGTACGCGAGGCCGTCCGGCGCGCCGTCGGCGACGTTCAGGTCGAACGGACCGGCGCCGCCCGCGCCCGGTCCCGTGAGGAAGATCGTCGGACGCAGCGAGGCCAGGTCGTGGCGCCCGGAGAGCCCGGCGACGCGCAGGCGCGGGCCGGAGCCCGGCTGGTAGGGGCGGAGCTGCGCGCGCGCGTCCTCGGCCGCGAGCAGCTCGAGGCCGCCGAGGAAGCCGAAGGGGCTGCCCTCGACCAGGAGGTCGGAGGCCATCGGCCCGCCGAGCACGCGGTAGACGTGGTTGAGGCCGCTGCTGAAGTCGCTCGCGGCCAGGTACAGATCCCCCCGGCCGTGGTCGTAGGCCAGGCTCGAGGCGCCGAGGAAGCCGGCGCCGACGACGGTCGCGTCGCCCTCCCCGAGCACCGTGCCGGAGAAGAGCTGCGCCGAGCTGAAGCGCAGGATCTTCGAGCCGCCCGGAGGCAGCGGGAAGTCGGAGGTCCCGTAGAAGAGCTCGCCGCCCGTGCCGACCGCGAGCGGGCCGGAGGCTCCCGGCAGGTCGGCGACCTTCGTCAGCGAGACCGGCGAGAGCTCGACGCGGAAGATGTCGTTCTCGCCCACGCCGTCGGCGAACGCGCTGACGTAGAGCGTGTCCTCATCGAGGAAGCTCGCGTCGAAGTTGAACATCAGGTTCGCGAGCAGCGTCGCGCCGCCGGCGAGCGAGACGACGTACAGGCCGCCGTTCAGGCTCTCGCCGACGACCGCGAAGGTCTCCGTGGGATCGACGCGCGCGAAGGAGGCGTACCCCGTGCCGGCCAGCAGCGCGAGCTCCTGGAGCTCGTTGCCGAGCGGATCGTTCAGCGTCACGCGCTGGCCGTCGAAGGCGACCTGGTTCCCGTCGGACAGCGTCGCGGTGGGGGTGAAGGCCCCGCCGCCGGGAGCGGGATCGAGGAAGTAGCCGGCGATCGTGCTCTGCGCGCTCGCGCCCAGAGCCAGGGACAGGACGCTCGCGAGGAGCGCCGGAAGGCGTCGGAACATGGGTTCGATCTCTCGTCGAAGCCGGTCCGAGCCGGGACACCGAGGGCGCGCACGCGCGCGCCGCTCCGGCGACCCTGACCCGGGGTCGGCGGTCCGGAACGCGCACGCCGGGTCTCCTGGCTCGTCGCCCTCGTCGACGCCGGACCTTCCCACGGGACCTCCCGCAGTGACCGAGGGCACGGGCCCTCCGGCAGGCTGGCGCCTGCCGCGGCGTCGCATGACGACTGACAGTGGCGGGACCGCGCAGGATTCACACCTGCTTCCCCGTCCGAGCGCGTCTTGCGAATGGATTGCGCGCCCGATCCTAGCGCCGCGCGCGCGCGGCCGCCACGGCGGTCCGCTCTAGCGCACGTCCCCCGGGGCGGCCGCGTCGGGCGCAGCCTTCGACGCGGGCGCCGGCGGCGGCGTGCCGAGCAGACGCTGCACCTCCGCCGCGGCGACCGGGTCGAGCAGGCCCTGCCAGCGCTCGCTCGCCCCGCGGTAGAGGCGCTCGCTGTACGTGCCCGCGACGCGGTGCTCGACGAAGGTCTTCGGCGCGAGCTGGCACAGGCCCATCACGAGCGCGACGTGCACGAGCAGGCCGGTCGCCGCGCCGAGGATGCCGCCCGCCAGGCGGTTCGCCAGGCCGAGCTGCATCGCCTCGAGCAGGCGGTGGCCGAGCATGCCGAAGAGGGCGGCGACCGCCAGGGCGCTCAGGAACAGGCCCATCCACGCGATGCCGTGCGCGAGCCGCGGCTCGAACTCCGGCCAGTGCGAGAGGATCCAGTCCGCCCCGCGGCCGCCGTACACGCGCGCGATGGCGACCGAGGCGACGATGCCAGCCAGGCGGATGAGCTGCCACCACAGGCCGCGGGCGATCCCGAGGATCACGAGCACGCCCACGATGCCCAGGCCCACGAGGTCGATCCCGGCGAGCTCGACGCCGCCGATCGTGGCCCCGGCGGGGGAGAGGAGGAGCGAGAGGGGAGCGGCGCTCGCGATCTGCATGCGAGCGAGCCTAGCGCGCCGCGCGCCTCCCGTGCGAGGCGGAGCGTCCCTTTCGCCCCGCCCCCGGAAAGGATGCCCGGGGCGGACCCGCGCCGCGGCCGAGTACACTCGGGAGTCCGCCGCGAGCGGCGCAGCCATGCAGGACACAGACTGGAACCGGGCCTTCGACCGCGCGCTGGAGCGCTTCGCCGAGCTGGTCGGCGAGGACGCCGAGCTCGAGCGCGAGTTCGCGCGCAGCCAGCGCGCCTTCACCGCCGGCGCGGCGGGTCCCGCGCGCGCGCTGGCCGAGCGCCGCCACCTCGAGTGGTTCGTCTGCGAGCGCCCGAGCGACCGCCTGGAGGGCGTGCCCGCCGACGTGCTGCGCGAGGACTGGCTCGAGAGCGCGGAAGGGGGCGGCCCCGCCGACGAGGCGCTGCTCGACGCGATGCTGGGCTCGCTCGCGAGCGCCTTCGAGATCGAGGCCGCCTCGGCCGAGGGCACGCTCTTCGTGCGCGACGTCTTCGGCCTGGGCGCGTACGAGCTGGTCGAGCCCGAGGTGGCCGGCGACCTGGAGCCGGGCGACCTGCTCGTCGGCCGCGTCTTCCCGCTGCGCGACGGACGCCACCGGCTCTCGCCCGCCGGCACGGGCTTCCGCGACCGGTCGCTGGCGGGCGCCCTGCGCGACGACGTCGAGCGCCTGCGCGCGGGGCGCGGCGGCCGCGTGCTGCGCATGCAGCAGTCCGAGCTCGAGTCGCTCTTCTTCCGCCGCGCGGACGGCCTGCGAGCGCTGCCGGACGCGCCACGCCCCGCTCCCGAGCGCGCCGCGGACGAGGCGCGCGCGGCGCTCGCCGCCGCCGGCCTGGACGAGCAGAGCGCGGCGGGCACCGTCGACGCGGTGCTGTCGCTCGCGCGCCAGCCGGAGCCCGCGGCGGGGGAGGTCACCGAGGTCCTGAACACGCTGGCCTTCGAGACCGACGTGGACCTCGAGGTCGCGCGCCGCGCGCTGGCCGAGCTGTGGACGGCCGCCGCGCCGCCCGCCGCGCTCTCCGCCTCCGACCCCGGCGCTCCCGACGAGCCGGCCGAGGAGCCCGGCGCGCTCGCGGCGGCGGCGCTGCGCCGCTTCGACGAGGGCCGCGCGCGCGGCGAGGACCTCGAGCAGCTCTTTCGCGAGCTCGAGCGCGACCTCGACGTCGCCTCGCCGTCCGACGAGGACGACGGCGGGCCGACGCCGGACTTCCCTGGCGTCGTCGGCGCGATCGTCGAGGAGTACCTGTGGGACCGCGAGCGCGAGCGCGGATCCGCCGAGAGCCCTGCGCGCGAGCTGCTGCGCGAGCTGTCGCGCTACGCGAGCGGCATCGGCGTGTTCGAGGAGCTCGGCCCGCGCGAGCTCCTGGACTTCGCCGCGCGCTGGCTGCTCGAGGACTCGAGCGTCACCGACGAGGCCGACGCGCGCTCCCTGCTCGCCAGCCTCGCCGACTTCTGCCGCTGGGTCGAGGAGCGCCACGCGCATCCCCTGTGGAGCGCCTTCGAGCCGCAGTGGCGCGCGCTGGCCGAGGCCGTGCCGCGGCTCGCGCCGGTGCGCGCCGCGCTCGACCGCGGCCGCGAGCCGGATCCCGGCGCCTGGAGCGTGCGCGCCGTGGACGGCACGCACGCCGTGCTCGTCTCCGACGAGGGACGCGAGCGCCGCCTGGACCTCGCGCCGGCGGTGCTCGCGCAGCTCCGGCCGGGCGACCTCGTGCGGGTCGTGACGCGTCCCGACGGGCTGCGGCTGGCGCGCGTCTACCCGGGCGTCGTGCGCGAGCTCGTCGCCGGCGCGAGCGACGCCCGCTAGCCCCGGCGCAGGCGCCTCAGCCGGGGTGCTGCCAGGGCACCTGGACCTCGGACGCGAGCGCGCTCCAGTCGTCGCTCGCGCCCGGGTCGCTGAGGTAGACCTCGCGCACCGGTCCCGCCGCGCGCCAGCCGTGGTCGCGCAGGAACGCGAACAGCCGCGCGTACACGCGCGGCAGCTCCGGATAGGCGCCGCGCACCTCGACGTACGCGACCAGCGCCCGCGGCAGCACGTCCGCGGCGAGCCCGCTCGCGCCGACCGCCCCGGCGCGCACCGGCAGGCACGCGCGCGCCCGCAGCCGGTCGGCCGGCGTGCGCGCGGGATCGTCGAAGAACAGCGCGAACGGCGGCCCGCTCGCGTCCACGCCGGCGAGCCGCGCGCGCTCGAGGAGCTGTCGCATCGCCTGCCCGAGGTCGCGGTAGTCGCCGACGCGCTCGACGAACACGTAGGGCTGCTCGAGACGCTCCTTCCAGGCCACCTCGGACACGACGAGCTCCGAGCCGCCGGCCGTCGGCGGAGCCGAAGCGGTGACTGCGGGCGTGTCGCCGCGCTCGGGCGCCACGCAGGCGCCGAGGACGGTCGCGAGGAGCGCAAGGGTCGAGTGCAGCCGGCTCGGGGTGGCGCGCATGCCCAAGCTCATCGGCCGACGGGGCCGAAACCCTGACCGACACGGAACGTCCGATAATGTACGTTATGTAACTCATCAAGCTCCGGGGTTGCGTGCGGCCCGCCGTCCCGACGCACGAGCCTCGGTCCGCACCTCCTGTCTCGAGGAGCACCTCCAGACGTGCCTGCCCGCGGGGCTCCGTCGATCGATCGCGCGCGCTGCCCATCGGCACCCGCCGCCGCCGCGTCGCCCCCGACGGCCCGAGCCGGTACCCTCGCCGCGATGCCGCGGCCGAAGAGCCAGCACGCGCCCGGGACGCGCGGCCTGTGGTTCGAGGACTTCGAGCCCGGCAGGGCCTTCGCGTCGCCCGGGCGGACGCTGACCGAGGCGGACATCGTGCTCTTCGCGGGCCTGTCGGGCGACGTGACCTCGCTGCACACCGACGAGGAGTTCGCGAAGCGCACCCCGTTCCGCCGCCGGATCGCGCACGGGCTGCTCGTGTCGTCGATTGCGACCGGGCTGGCGGCGCGCATCGGGATCTTCGAGGGCACGATCGTCGCGATGCCGGCGATGGACATCCGCTGGACGAGCCCGGCCTTCCCGGGCGACACGCTCACCCTGCGCCTGGTCGTGGCCCGCCGCGAGGAGCAGCCGTCGCGGCGCAGCGGGCGCGTATACTTCGACGCCAGCGTGACCAACCAGAAGGAACAGGTCGTGAGCGAGGGCTCCTGGGAGATCGTCGTGCTGCGCGATCGCGAGCGCGCGGCCGCGCCGGCGGACGGTTCGCGCGAGGAGCCGGCGGGATGAGCTCCAAGAAGTACTGCTTCCTGAACCGCGAGCGGCCGTGCGACCTCACCTGCAAGGCCGCGTTCGAGGTGGACGACCCGGTCGACAACGTCGACTGCTACTTCATCTGGTTCACGCACCACTTCGGCGAGGGCGTGTTCGAGCTGCGGCGCCTGATGGAGAACATGGGCGGCCCCGGAGGGTTCACGCCCGGCGGCGGAGGCCCCGGGCCGGCCGGTGCGGGCCCGAAGGGGCCGAAGGGCTGGCCGCAGAACTAGCCCGCGGCGGGGGACCTTGCGCCCCCGCCGAGCGGCGCGAGCGGCCTGCCACGCGCGTCGCTCCCCCACCGCGGCCGCGGGCGGGCTCAGCGACCGCGATGCGGCCCGCGGTACCAGCCGGCCTTCGCGCTCGGCGCCGCCTCGAGCGCGAAGCCGGCCAGGGTCGGGCGCACGTCGGGGTCGGCGCTGGCGTCGATCACGACCATCGCGCCCGTGGGCACGACCAGCCGCGGCGCCAGCGCGAGCGGCGCCTCCAGCGCCCGGCAGGCCGCGGCGCGCACGACCCACGAGTGCGTCGCGATCGCGACGCAGCCGCCGGGGAACTCGCGCAAGAGCGCCTCGAGCGCCGGCCAGGCGCGCGCGCCGAGCTCCGACAGCGACTCCCCGCCCGGCGGCCGGCGCTCGGCGGGGTCCTCCATCCAGCGGCTCCACGCGCCGTCCTCGTCGCGGTCGACCTCGTCGGGCCGGCGGCCGCGCCAGGCGCCGCGGTCGATCTCGCGCAGGCGCTCGTCGGCGCGCGCCGGGAGCGCGCGGCCCTCGCGCAGGCACGCGGCCAGGTGCTCGGTGCGCTCCAGGCCCGACGAGACGACGGCGTCGAGCACGACGCCGTCGAGCCGCCGCGCGGCCGCGCGTGACTCCGCGCGGCCGCGCTCCGAGAGCGGCACGTCGAGGTTCCCATAGATGCGCCCGCGCCACGCGTCGGCCACCTCGCCGTGGCGGAAGAGCACCAGGCGCGTCGTCGCGTCGGCGGCCATGCTCCACGAGCGTAGCCGCGCGCCGGGCCCCGGACCTCCATGGCCGGCCTGCCCCGGTCTGCGAATTGCCGCGGGCGGCCCCCTGAGCTACCGTCCACGCCTCGTTCCGGGCCGCGGCGCACAAGGCCGAGCCCGTCCGCCGCCCTCCACCCTCCCGCAACGAGCATGCTGCGACCGATCGCCAACGCTCTCGCGTCCTCCGTGGGTCGCAAAGCCGTGCTGGCGCTGACCGGCCTGGGCCTGATCGGGTTCCTGGTCGAGCACCTCTACGGCAACCTGAAGCTGGTCCCGCTCTTCGTCGGCGAGGAGGGCCAGGACTTCACGAGCTACCGCGAGGAGCTGCACAGCTGGGGCTGGCTCCTGCGCGTGGCCGAGCTCGGCCTGTTCGCGCTCTTCGCCTGCCACGTCTTCCTGGCCTTGCGGCTGACGCTCGAGAACCGCGAGGCGCGCCGCGCGCGCTACGTCGTGCGCAACGACCGCGGCGCGAAGACCTTCGGCTCGGCCTCGATGTTCGTCACGGGCGCCCTGATCCTCGGCTACCTGATCTGGCACCTGCTCGACTTCCGCCTGAACGGCGCCTACCACGAGGCGCCCGAGGCGCACGTCGCCCGGGAGCTGAGCGAGCCCGGCCACGCGATCGGCTACATCCTCGCGGCGCTGGTCGTCGGCGTGCACCTCTCCCACGGCTTCCAGAGCGCGCTGCAGAGCCTGGGCGCGCACCACCCGCGCTGGACGCCGCTGGCGAAGCTCGCCGGGCGCGGGCTCGCCTTCGCGCTGGCCGCGGGCTTCGCCTCCATCCCGGCCTACTACCTCTTCTTCTGGAGCGGAGCAGCGAACTGATGGCCGTGCAAGCCTCCCCCCGGCTCGACGCCAAGGCGCCGTCGGGCCCGATCGCCGAGCGCTGGGACCGCCACCGCTTCGAGCTCAAGCTCGTCAACCCCGCGAACAAGCGCCGCTTCCGCGTGCTGGTCGTCGGCACCGGCCTGGCCGGCGGCTCGGCCGCGGCCACGCTGGCCGAGCTCGGCTATCACGTCGACGCCTTCTGCATCCACGACTCGCCGCGGCGCGCGCACTCGATCGCCGCCCAGGGCGGCATCAACGCGGCCAAGAACTACGCCAACGACGGCGACAGCGTCTACCGGCTGTTCTACGACACGGTCAAGGGCGGCGACTTCCGCGCGCGCGAGTCGAACGTCTACCGCCTGGCGCAGATCTCGAACCAGATCATCGACCAGTGCGCCGCGCAGGGCGTGCCCTTCGCGCGCGAGTACGGCGGCGTGCTCGCCAACCGCTCGTTCGGCGGCGCGCAGGTCAGCCGCACGTTCTACGCGCGCGGCCAGACCGGCCAGCAGCTCCTGCTCGGCGCCTACAGCGCGATGATGCGCCAGGTCGGCGGCGGGCGGCTGCGCAGCTTCCCGCGGCGCGAGATGCTCGAGCTCGTCGTCCAGGACGGCGTCGCGCGCGGCATCGTCTGCCGCAACCTCGTCACCGGCGCCTACGAGCGCCACGCCGGCGACGCCGTGCTCCTGTGCACCGGCGGCTACGGCAACGCCTTCTACCTCTCGACGAACGCCAAGGCGAGCAACGTCACCGCGGCCTGGCGCGCGCACCGCCGCGGCGCCTTCTTCGCCAACCCCTGCTTCACGCAGATCCACCCCACCTGCATCCCGGTCTCGGGGCACTACCAGTCGAAGCTCACGCTGATGAGCGAGAGCCTGCGCAACGACGGCCGCGTGTGGGTGCCCGCGCGCTCGGGCGACACGCGCGCGCCGGGCGCGATCCCCGAGCCCGAGCGCGACTACTACCTCGAGCGCCGCTACCCGAGCTTCGGCAACCTCGTGCCGCGCGACGTCGCCTCGCGCGCCGCGAAGGAGCGCTGCGACGCCGGCTTCGGCGTCGGCGCGAGCGGCCTGGCGGTGTACCTCGACTTCCGCGACGCGATCCGGCGCGACGGCGTCGACACGATCCGCCAGAAGTACGGGAACCTGTTCCAGATGTACGCGAAGATCACCGGCGAGGATCCCTACGCGGTGCCGATGCGCATCTACCCCGCCGTCCACTACACGATGGGCGGGCTGTGGGTGGACTACAACCTGGAGAGCACCGTCCCGGGCCTGTTCGTGCTGGGCGAGGCCAACTTCTCCGACCACGGCGCGAACCGCCTCGGCGCGAGCGCGCTGATGCAGGGCCTGGCCGACGGCTACTTCATCGTCCCCTACACGATCGGCGCGCACTTCGCGGGCCGCAAGCTGGCCCCGGCGAGCGCCGACGCGCCGGCCTTCGCCGAGGCCGAGGCCGAGGCGCGCGCGCGCACCGAGCGGCTGCTCGCGGTGCGCGGCAGCCGCACGGCGGACGCCTTCCACCGCACGCTGGGCAAGATCCTGTGGGACCGCTGCGGCATGGCGCGCGACGCCGAGGGCCTGGAGCGCGCCGCCGGCGAGGTGCGCGCGCTGCGCGCCGAGTTCTGGCAGGACGTGCGCGTCCCCGGCGAGGGCGCCGCGCTGAACCAGGAGCTCGAGAAGGCCGGCCGCGTGGCGGACTTCCTCGAGTTCGCCGAGTTGCTCGTGAACGACGCGCGCCACCGCGACGAGTCCTGCGGCGGCCACTTCCGCGAGGAGCACCAGACCGACGAGGGCGAGGCGCGCCGCGACGACGAGCGCTTCTGCTACGCCGCCGCCTGGGAGCACCGCGGCGAGGGGAAGCCGGAGACGCTGCACGCCGAGCCGCTCTCCTTCGAGTACGTCAAGCCGACGCAGAGGAGCTACAAATGAGTTCGCCGAGCCACGGCGCCGACGGCATGCGCCTCACGCTGAACGTGTGGCGCCAGGCGGGTCCCCTGCAGCCCGGGGCGATGCGGACCTACCACCTCGACGGCGTCTCGCCGGACATGTCGTTCCTCGAGATGCTCGACGTGCTGAACGAGCGGCTGGTGCTCTCCGGCGACGACCCGGTCGCCTTCGACCACGACTGCCGCGAGGGCATCTGCGGCTCGTGCTCGCTCGTGATCGACGGCCACGCGCACGGCCCCGAGCGCGAGACGACGGTGTGCCAGCTCCACATGCGCCACTACCGCGACGGGGACACGATCCACGTCGAGCCCTGGCGCGCGAACGCCTTCCCCGTCGTGAAGGACCTGGTGTGCGACCGCAGCGCCTTCGACCGCATCCTCGCGGCCGGCGGCTTCGTCTCGACGCACGCCGGCGCGGCGCCCGACGCGAACGCGCTGCCGATCGCCAAGGACGTGGCCGAGTCGGCCATGGACGCCGCCGCCTGCATCGGCTGCGGCGCCTGCGTGGCGGCCTGCCCGAACGCGGCGGCGATGCTCTTCGTCGGCGCCAAGATCGCCCACCTCGGCCGCCTGCCGCAGGGCGAGCCCGAACGCGAGCGCCGGGCGCTCGCGATGGTGGCCGCCATGGACGCCGAGGGCTTCGGCAACTGCACGAACCACTACGAGTGCGAGGCCGCCTGCCCGAAGGGCATCTCGGTCGGCGTGATCGCGCGCATGAACCGCGACTTCCTGCGCGCGGCCGCGGTCCAGAGCGAGCCCTGAGGAGCGCTTTCGCTCTTTCCGCTCGCGTCGGTTCCTGCTACCCCCTCGAAACACGAGCGTCGCGAGCCCGGGCCTCGTCCCTCCCCGGAGGCTTCCCCCGCCACGACCGCTCGGCCGCGGATCCCCGCTGCCGGCCCTGGCAAGGGCCCCGCGGCGGGAATACCCTCTCGGCATCGGGTCCTCCCCCGCCGCGGTACGCCCTTTGCCCCGCAGCCCTGCGGCTGGTCGATCCACCTCGCAGTCGTTCCCCATTGCAGACGGCAGGCAGCTCATGAAGAAACTCGTCCTGGCCACGGCGCTCCTCGCCGGCGGTCTCCTCGAGCAACCGACGTTCGGTCACGGCGGCCAGTACCGCGGTCCCGGCGACACCGTACCGCCGGGCGGCGGCGGTGCCGGCGGCGGCGGCGGCACGAACGGCGCGGGCCCGGCCGGCCCGGCGGCTCCCGCCCCGAGCGCTCCCGGACGCCCCGGCGCCGCGCGCCCCGGCGCGCCGGGCGCGACGACGCAGCGCCGCGGCGGCACCGGCGGTGGCGACGCCGGCGCGGACCTGACGCTGTGGTCGTTCTGGTGGGAGTTCAACCGCGAGCCCTACCTCGACTTGAGGAATGCCATCCAGAGCGGCGGCGCGACGACCGGCAGCGAGGGCTGGTTCCTCGGCCAGGGCCAGCGCGGCGAGGGCAAGGACAGCCTGAAGCCGACCGAGCAGCAGATCCGCCAGAAGGTGGTGCCGGCGCTGATCGCGGCGCTCGAGAACGAGACGAACAACGACATCGTCACCGGCTGCCTGATCGCGCTGGCCAAGATCGGCGACGAGAAGACCGAGTCGGGCGAGTCGCGCTTCGAGAAGATCATCGCCAAGGAGCTCTCGAACTC
>CADEGS010000081.1 GCA_902826945.1 uncultured bacterium
GAACGAGGCCCCCGTCTTCTAGGGATGGCGAAGAGTCTCGCGACTACGTTCAGCCTGAGCTCGATCTCGTTCGACCCCTGCTCCCGCAACGATGACGGCGCGATCCGCCGGCCGAGCCGAGCGTCGCTCGGCATGCAGACCTCCGGCGGCAGGCCGGCGGACCTCGGCGCCTTCGCGGCCAAGACCGCTGGCGAGGTCCTGCTCGTCACGATCCGGCCGCTCACCGACGACGGGCAGGAGGAGCTCGCGGCCTGGTCGGGCTACGCCCGCCTCGCCGGGTGCCGGTTCGCGCCCCCGCTCGGCGAGGACACGAACCCCCGCGTGCACGCGCGCCTCGTGGTGCACGCCGAGACGCCCGCGAACGGCGGCGGGGTGGAGTCGGTCGACTCGATCACCGACCTCGTCGTGCTGCGCGCCGCGATGGCCGCGACGGGCGTCGTGGCCGCCACGGTCGAGCTGCGCCAGCACCAGCCCGGGCTCGGGTTCGACGAGGGGCGAGAGGCCGCGGCCGAGCCCGCGCCCGAGGAGCCCGCCGAGCCGACCGCGCGGCGCCGCGGTGGCCGGGCCAAGGGCCCGAGGGGGGTCGCGTGAGGCTCACCGAAGACCTGGCCATCGACGATGGCCACGTGCGGCGCATGGCCGAGCGCGCGGCGGAGAGCGAGCGCAGGCACCGGTTCTGGCGAAAGGCCGGCGTGGTCGGAATGCTCTTCGACCTCGTGGTCGGCGCCTTCGTCCTGCTCTGCGCCGTCAGCCTGGTCGACGAGGTCCGCGATCTCAGGCGCGAGGTCGCGCGCGTCGAGCGCGAGACCCTGCGCGAGCTCGCCGACCTGCGGATGCGCCTCGAGGTCCTCGAGACGCCCCGCGGCGAGCTCGGGAACCGCGGGTTCCCGCCGAGGGATCGGTGAGCGAGGGCGCGCGCTTCAAGGTCCCGAGCTACGCGCGCCGCGGGTTCTGCGAGGCCTGCGGCGCGCCGCTCGCGTACGTGCGCACGCGCGCGGAGCGCGAGATGCCGGTCGACCTGCGCACCAAGCGCGAGGAGCCCTCCGCGGACCTCTTCGGGGAGAAGGTCGAGACGGCGGTCTCGCACTTCGCGACCTGCCCCCAGGCCGACCGGTTCCGGCGGGGGCACTCGTGACGGCGCCTCTGCGCGCGCGCGTCGCCGCGGCCGCGGAGGAGGCGCTCGAGGCCGCCCAGGAGCGCGCGCCGCTGGCCGACTGCCCCGTGATTGGCGCGGCCCGCACCGGCGCGTGGGCTGGTGGTCGTCGCGTGCGGCGAGGCGGCCCGGACGCTCGAGCGCGCGCTCGCCGGCGAGCCCGAGGAACCGGCCTCGGGCTAGTCGCAGCCGAGCTCGCGCCGCACGATCGCGGCCGTCTTCTCGGCGCGCGCGAGGCAGGCGGCCGCGCTCTCGCCCGGCGCGCAGAGCTCGCAGACGTTCAGGGAGACGCCGCCCTCGCAGCCCGTGAGCTCGACGCATTGGTAGCGCGCGGCGGGCGTCGGGCCGCCGCGCACGAGCTCCACGATCCGCCGCGCCCAGGCCGCGTCCGTCTCGGTCTCCCCGCGGTAGTAGCGCGCCTCGCGGCCGTCCTTCCACCGCACCCGCACGTAGCTCCTCTCGCCCTGCTCGCGCTCCATGATCGCCCGACTCCGGTCGTGGTCCCGCTCGATCCGGTCCTGCCGCCGCTCGAGACGGTACGCGAAGAGCCCGGCGAGCAGGAAGAGCACGAGGGAGAGGCCGAGGACGAGCCGGGAGGCGGGGCCGCGCATCGCGCGGGAAAGGCTAGTCCCAGGGGGTGCGGGGCAGGAGCACGGTCGGGTTGCGATCCCCGAAGTCTTCCAAGAACCGGGACAGGTCCTTGTTCCGCACCGTCTCGAGCCGGTCGCGGGCGATCTCGACGCGGAGGTCCTCGATCGAGCGCCGGAGGTCCGCGATCGCGGACGAGGTCGCCGCGGCCTGCGCCGCGCGAGACTTCTCGCGCTCGACCTCCACCGCGTCGGCGCGGTCCTGCCGCCCCTCCTGGCGCAGGCCCCACACGATGAAGCCGAGCAGCATCGCGAAGATCGAGGCGACGTTGCCGGCCGGGATCAGCGCGCGCCGCCCGTCGAGGACGACCCCGCCCGGCTCGACGCCGGGCGTCACGCCCGCCCCGCCGCCTTCGACGCCGGGCGTCACGCCCGCCCCGCCTCGCTCCGCGGGTGGCACAGGATCCAGGCCCCGACGACCTGCAGCGCGGTGAGCGCGACGGGGATCAGCCCGCGGTCGAGGAAGTCGTAGAGCGCCGCGGCCTCCGCCACGCGCTGGTTCGCGAAGCCGAGCACCCCAAGCCGCCGCGCGAACATGAGCGCGACCGCCGCGAGCCACCATGCCCAGCCGCTCGCGGCGACGTCGCCGCGCGCGCGCGCGCGGCGCCAGAGCTGCCACACGAGCACCCCGAGCCAGGCCTGCCCGGCGAGCTGCACGCCGACGACGAGCGCGAACGTCGCCGGCCGGTAGTCGAGGAGGAACGGCCCCAACGGTCTCAGAGCTCCGCGCTGGCCGTGAACTGCCCCTGCATCACCGAGACCACCGACGCGGTCCCGGTCGCGCCCTGCGTCGGCCGGCCGGTCGAGCTCCGGCTCGGGAGCACGGTCGAGGCGACCGCGCGGGAGGTGTCGGCGCCGCTCGACACTACGTGCTCGTTCAGCGCGTTCGCGGCGCCGCTCACCGGGTTGTACCAGGTGACGGTCGGCGTCCCGCGCTTCTCGACGCGGAAGCGCGTGGCGAGCTCCTGGTAGAGCGAGACGCCGGAGCCGTTGAACGGCACGGCGCGCGCGATCTCGCCGGCGTGCGTCGCCGTGCCCGGCGCCGTCGCGATCTCGTAGCTCTTCTCGAAGAACCGCATGCACCGCTGCTCCTCGAACGCCGGAGGCGGCAGCACGTAGGAGCTCGCCACGCCGCCCGGCTCGAGCAGGAAGGCCGTCCCGCGGAACTGGAACGTGACGAAGGGGGGGAAGATCAGCGCGACCTCGAGGTAGGAGTCGGGCCCGATCGTCTTCGACTCGACGCTCGGGAGGTCCGCGACGAAGGCGACGCGCTGCCACAGGCCCGTGTTCTGGATCACGGCGGCCGCCGGCGTCGGCGTCACGACCACCGAGGCAGAACCGCCGGAGCCGAAGACCTGGCGCAGCGCGATCGAGCAGAGCAGCGGCGCCGGGGCGCCGGTCGGGAGCCGCGCCGCGAACGAGAAGACCGCGCGGCGGCCGGCCAAGGTCGTCACGCCCTCGATCTTCTGCGAGAGGATCGGCGTGTTTCCGCTGCTCGCGTCCGCCGCGACCGTCTGGTCGAAGCGGAGCTGCGTCCCGGGGATCGGGTCGAACTGCTGGAGCAGGAAGGCGTCGGCGACGGTGTCGGTCAGCCCGAGCGAGACGGTCGCGGCGCCGTTGTCGCCGGCGGACGCGAGCCAGCGGTCGGCGGTGTAGACGAAGGGGAGCGCGACGGCGATCGACGTGCCGCGCTGCCAGAGCAGCGCCGAGCTGTTGACGAGCCGGTTTCTCGTGAAGCCGGTCCCCGCGAGGATCGCTTTCGAGAGCTGGAACAGGTCCGCTGGGTTGAGCGCCTGGCCCGAGGCCTCGACGGCGTGCGCGAGCTCCTCCTGCCAGGTGTTCAGGTCCGAGGCGGTGACGATCGTGGGGGCCTGGCCGGCCGAGTCGTCGGAATCCGCGAAGAGGTTCGCGGCGTGGTGCGGGGATGTCGTGCGCTTCACGGTCGAGGCCTCACAGGGAACCGAAGATCACGACGAGCCCGGGGGGGACGTCGAAGACGAGCTCGTGCGGGGGCGGGTAGAGCTCGCTCCAGGGACCAGGCGCGCTCGGCGCGAGGTCGTAGACCACGAACGAGCGCGTGTGCGCGGGGCGCCACGAGGCGAGCTCGCACTCGAGGAGCTCGTTCGACCAGTCGGTGATGCGCTGGCCGCACACGGCGTCGCCGGCGTCGGCGTAGAACGGCGACGCCGCCGGCGCGTGCACGTAGAAGGTCCAGACCGACTCCTCGCCCCACAGCCCGTCGCCGCACGCGGAGATCCCGCACCGGAACGGCCGCGGCTCGAAGAGCTCGACCTCGAAGCCGAGCGAGAGCGCGAGCGCGACGAAGTCGGAGGACGACTGCTCGACCGAGCGCCGCAGGCGGGCGAGGATCGCGACGCGCCGCAGCGAGAGGTTCAGGAGGGGCGCGGGCAGGCACTCGCCTGGCAGGCCGAGCGCGCGCTCCCACTCCCCGACGAGCTCGAAGGTCGAGCGGGGGTCGGCCTCGTCCACGAGGTCGAGCACGCGCAGCTCGACGTCGGCGAAGGCCGCCGCGAGCGCCTCGAGCAGCCGCTCGAGGTTCGACCCGGGGACCGGTCGCAGCAGGCGGCCGCTCGGGAGCAGGTGCCCGAGCACGCGCGCGCTGCTCTCGACGTCGGCCTCGGTGCGGAGCCTGGTCATAGCGCGGAGAACGTCGGCGTGCCGAGCACGTGCAGCTCGCCCGTCGCGGCCGTCACGTCGGCCGCGGGGACGGAGAGGTCGTGGTCGAACTCCCCGAAGGCGTTCGAGATCGCCGCGCGCACGTGCGAGAGCAGCACGGTGCGGCCGGGGCCGCCCTCGGCGCGCAGCAGGTCGACCAGCGCGTCCTCGATCGCCTGGCGCACGTCGAGCGTGTCGGGCGAGATCGCGACCTCGGGGTCGAGCGGGAGCGCGGTCGGCGCGAAGACGTGCAGCACGACACCGACCGGGCGACGCGCCTCGACGTAGGCCTCGACCTCGTCCACCTTCGCGCCGCCGGGGATCGGCCCGCCGGGGTCGTCGTCCACCGCGAAGGACAGCCCCACGTGGCCGAGCTGCCCGAGGTAGACCGGGTGCGCCCACGCGCGCGTCACGCCGGGGACCTCGAGCGCCCACTGGACGTAGACCTCCGCGCCCTGGGGGGGCGCGCGCAGGCGCCGCAGCACGCGCTCGCGCAGCTCCTCGTCGCTCTCGGCGTCGGCCCCGAGGTCGAACCCCCCGGCCCCGGCCTCGGCGGCCGAGGTGAGCCCGAGCGATGGGGGGTTCAGCGTCAGCGCCGTCCCGCCGTCCACGTTGGCGGCCGCGCCGGGCTCGACCGCCTGCGCCGCGACCTCCGCCTGCAGGCTCGGCAGCGTCACGGTGCCGCTCGCCGTGGTCTCGTACTCGACGCCGTCGGCGCGCCGCGCGCGCAGGCCCACGGGCACGACGGCGCCCTCGGTCCCGCCCACCACGATGGTGCCGACCGCGCGCGCCGCGGGCTTGCGCAGGATCCCGTAGCGGTCGGCCGCGCGCTCGAGATAGACCTGGTCCGCGCTCTCGGGGAAGAGCTGGTCCGCGATCGTGACGAGGTGCCCGTGCAGGTGGTGCGTGAGCGCCCCCTGCGCCTGCGCCAGGGCCCCGACGAGCGAGCGGGGGAGCAGCGGGCCGGCGCCGATGCGCTGCTCGACCTCGAGCAGGGCGCGGGCGCGGAGGTCGGCGAGGCTCGGGCGAACGAAGGACATCGGGCAGGCCCTCTCAGCCGAAGAAGACGCGCAGGCGCGCGCCGGGGACGGAGTAGTCGCGGGCGGCCGCCGCGCGCCATGCCGCGTCGTAGCCGCGCGCGGTGCCGCGCACGATGCGCACCCCGAGCTCGAGGCGCGAGCCCTCGCGGAGCAGGACCTCGACCTCGACCGAGGAGGCGATCCGCCTCGTGACGAGCCAGCGGAGCGCGTCCTCGACGTGCCGGCGGTACTCGGCCGCTACCGGCGCCGAGAGGCCCCGGTTCTCGAGCAGCCAGCCCTTCGACCCCCAGCGGTCGCCGGGCCGGTCGGCCCACCAGCCCCGCACGTTCCCGCCCTCGCCGACCTCGCCCAGGTCGGCGCGCGCGTCGGTGAAGAGCGAGAGCAGGACCGCCGTCTCGAGCCCGTCGTCGCGGCCCAGGTCGCCCCCCACGAGCTCGAGGTCGAGGCCCGCCGCGCCGTTCACCAGGGAGAGGTCCGTCATGGGAAAGCCGCGCGGAGGAGCGTAGCGGAACCGCTCGCGACATGCCCGCAGGAGGCGGCCGCGCCGGCGACGCACACGGGCACCCCCGCGGTGCGCAGGAGGGACGTCCCCTCGACGATCACCGCCGCGTCGTGGCCCCCCGAGCCGTGGTCGGCGACCGCGTCCCCGACCTGCGCGAGCGGCACCCCGAGGACGCGCAGGAGCGTGCTCCCCGGCCCGGTGATGATCCCGCCGCCGACCAGGTCCACCCCGACCAGGGAGCCAGCCGCGGCGGCCATCAGTCGAGGTCCAGCCCGGCCGCCCCGAAGGAGGCGTCGACGCCCGAGGTCGAGATCGTCGCGTCGGCGCCCGAGACCTGGACCGAGCCGGAGGCCTCGAGCTCCGCCGAGGCGTCGTCCAGGCCGAGCCGCGTCGAGCCCTTGAGGAGCTCGAGGGAGTCCGAGTCGCCGAGCACGCGAGTCGTGGAGCCCGCGCGCAGGTCGAGCAGCGAGGAGCCGAGGAGCTGCATGTTCTGGCCCGTCACGACCAGGCCGCTCGGGCCGAGCGTCAGCGTCGAGTCGGGCGTCACGACCTCGAGGCGGTCGCACTCGATCCGCACGACGCGCCCGGCCTTGAGCGTCACGCGCGCGCCGGCGTCGTTGTAGAGCGTGACCTCGCCGGGCCCGAGGTCCCGCGGCCGGAAGCGGCGGTCCTCACTCGCGATCGCGACCACGTGCTCGCGCCCCGCCCCGTCGAGCGCCGCGTACACGAACTCCGCACCCGGGCGCGCGCGGCCGGTGAAGCCGTAGTGCGAGAACTCCTCGACCCCGTTCAGGAGCTCGCCGGCGAGCGCCTCGAGCTGGAGCTCGCGGGCGAGCCCGGTCTCGCGCACGGCGCGCACGATCGCGCGGCCGACCATGCCGAGCACGCGCCGGCGGAGCGGCGCGATCCAGCGCTCGAGCGCGCGCACCATGCGGGCGTCCACCGCTACCCGTCCCCCTGCCCGAGGTCCTCGAGCTCGCCGGTCCCGACCAGGCCCTCGGCGTCGCCCGCCTTCCACTCCTCGAGCAGGCCCTCGAGCGCGCGGTCCGCCTCGGTCAGCTCGGCGAGCCGGTCGAGCGCGTCGGGGGGCACGAGCGAGAGCCGCACGGTGTAGCCCTGGTCTGGGTCGATGAGGTACTGCGCCGCCTGGACGAGGAAGCGCCCCGAGAGGTTCCAGGGCGCCAGGTCGACGCGGGGCGTCACGTTGACCCGCCAGAGCTTCCCCGCCCTGGGGTCGGTGTGCCAGCCCGCGAGCTCGACCTCGACGCCCGTCCCCCGCGAGCGCCGCACGACCGCCTCCCACTCGGCGAGGTCGCGCGCGCTTTGCAGGTCGACCGGCCGCTGCGCGACGACGAGGAGCGGCCGGTAGCGCCGCACGGAGGGGTCGGCGGCCTCGCCCTCGACGTGCGCCACCGCCTCGCCCCAGGCGAGGTCGTCGCCGGGTCCCTGCCCGCGCACCACCACGCGCGAGAAGCGGTCGACCTGGGAGAGCCGCAGGCGTGAGCCGACGACGTTCGAGGGGGGCTCGCCGTAGAGGTCCAGGATGCGCGCGCCGGGGTCGCCGCCGAGCCCCCCGACGGTCAGCTCGAGGGCGCCGTCGCCGCGCCCGTGGAGCAGCACGCCGCGCTGGCGCGCCAGGCGGTCGAGGGCTTCCCACGAGCTCTCGCCCGGCTGCACGCGGAAGAGCCGGAACCGCTCGTTCAGGTGGTAGGCGGGCCCGAGCTGGCGGGCGTTGAGCTCGTCGACGAGCTCGATCCCGTGCGGCGCGAGCAGCGCGCGCGCGATGTCGGGGAGCGCCTCGTCCCGGAACTCGCTCGGGGCGTCGAGCGGGGAACAATCGACCAGGTCGCCCGTCATGGAGCGCCCCTCGAGGACGACGGTCGTCCCCTGCCGCAGGTCCGAGGAGCCCTCGAGCGTCTCCACGTGCCCGCGCGCGAGGAGCTCGCGGCCGACGCGCAGCGAGACCTCCTGGCCGAGCTCGAAGGGGAAGGGCCGCGGGGGGACGAGCTCGAGCCGGAACGTCACCGAGCCCGCGTCGAGCGAGTCGAGGACGCTCGCGCGCAGGAAGCGCCGGAAGGTGAGCCCGCCGACCTCGAGCACGAGGTCGAGGGGCGAGAGGCCGAGGTCGGGCTCGCGGGTGAGGCTCACGAGCGGCCGCCGGTCAAGACCTGCAGCACGGCGGGCAGGCGGGCGGGGTTCACGGCGCCGTTCCGCTCGGCGAGGTCCTCCTCGAGGCCGAGGTCGTCGAAGAGCCGATAGGCGACGACCACGGCGGGCAGGCTCTCGCCCAGGTCCACGACCTCGAGGCGCGGCAGGTCCTCGAGCGGCGGGGGGACCGACGCGCGCAGCGCGGCGGAGAGCCCCTGCAGGCCGTCGAAGGTCGCCGGGTCGGCGCGCGCGGCGATCTCGTCCACGCGCTCGAGCAGCTCGTCGCGCGCGGCCTGCGCGTCCTCGAGCGTCTCCCAGGGAACGTCGGCGGCCGCGACCACGGCGCCGGCGGCGCAGGCGGCCCCGAAGAGGTCGTCGACCAGCGTCGCGTTCCGGTGCGCGGCGCGCGACTCCGCGCCGCGCCCGGCCGGCACGAGCGCGCGCGCCTCGGCGAGGAGCGTGGTGTACGCGCGCCAGGCCTCGAGGGGCGAGCTCGCGGCGTTGCGCACGCCGCGCGCGAGCTCGAGGACCGAGCTCGCCAGGTTCGCGGGCGCGAGCGCGAGCTCCTCGACCAGCCCGATCGTGCTCGTCGCCTGGAACTCGAGCAGCTCGACCTTCGCCTGCGCGCCGTGCAGGGAGTGCAGGACCGAGCGCACCGACCCGACCACGCCCGAGAGCGCGCCGCGCGAGGCCTCGCGCAGGCTCTCGGGCCCCTCGACCGCGAGCCCCTCCTCGAGGTCGGCCGCCCCGGCGGCCTCGAGCGCCGCGGCCGCGGCGGATGGCTGCGCGGAGGTCCCGCGCGTCTGGTCCGCCTCGACGCTCGAGGCCTCCTCGGGGACCTCGACCAGGCGGAGCTCGAAGCGGGCCATGCGCGTGGCGCGCGAGTCCTCGGCGAGCCGCCAGCCCTCGACCAGCACGCGCCGCACCCCGAGCCAGGGGTGCCGCAGGATGAGCCCCAGGCGGAAGGGCGCCCCGACGCTGCGCTTGCCGAGCGCCGCGGTGAGCCGGTCGCGCTGCAGGTCGTAGTCGGGCCCGAGCACGTACGCCGAGAGCGCGTGGCGCACGGCGCGCCGGCCGAGCTCCTCGGCCTGGGGCAGGTCGCGCGAGGGGAACTCGTGCACGACCACGGTCCGGCCGCCCTCGAGCTCGTAGCGGTCGGACAGGAACGCCACGCCGGCGATCTGCGCCGGGAGCAGCCGCTCGCGCCAGGGTTCAGCCACCGGCGCCCACCCCCGCGAGCGAGACCCCGGCGTCGAGCTCGACCGGGGCGCCGCCGGCGTAGTCGTAGCGGCTCACGCGCGACCCGGCGGGGAGGTTCGGGAGCTCGATCCGCACCGTCGAGCTCGGCGCGGCGAGCGGGCCGGAGCGGGAGAACTCGGCGCGCCGCGCCGCCACGGCCGCGGCGTCCCCGCCGAGGACAACCCGCGAGAGGTTGGTGCCGCGTCGCGGCGGACCGACGCCGCCCAGGCCGAGAACCGCGTCCTGCACGAGCGTGCTATGCCCGCCCCCGACCACGCGCTCGGCCGCGCGCGCGACCCGGTCCGCGACCGACTCGGCGCCCTCGGCGATCGCCGCCCAGGTGCGCCCGAGGAAGCCCCGGAGGTCGTCCCAGCGCGTGTAGATCACCGCGGCGAGCGAGCCGAGCGCGCCGACGACGAGGAGGACCTGCCCGAATGGATTCGTGAGCAGGAAGGGGAGCACACCGAGCAGGCCGCGCGCGAGGCCGGGCAGCCCCGTGACGACGAGCCAGGACACGGGGCCCCGCAGGTAGCGCAGGACCGACCACAGGCCCCCGAACGCGACCGTGAGCTGCCCGACGGTGAAGATCAGGGGCCCCGCGACCGCCGCGGCGAGGCCCAGGTTCGCGACGAGGCGCAGCGTGCCGGGCGAGGTGTCGCCCAGGCGCTCGACGACGCCGGTCAGCCCGCGCACGAGCTTGGTCCACTCCTCGAAGAGGCCGGAGCGCTGCACGAAGCGGATCTGCAGCGTCTCGAGCGCGCCGCCCAGGTTCTCGAGCGCGCCGGTCGCGCCGCCCATGCGCGCCGCGGCGATCTCGGCCGCGCGCCCGATGCCCTGCTGGTCGTCGTCCCCGAGCCGGCGCGCGAGGTCGCGGATCTCGGGCACGTGCTCGACCGCCTGCAGGACCGCGCGGCCGGCCTCCTGCCCGAAGATCCGCAGGACCTGCCCCGAGCTCGCGCCGCGCGAGCGCAGGAGCTCGAGCAGCCCGACGAAGCTGCGCAGGTTGCCGCGGTCGTCGAGGACCTGGTCACGCGCGATGCCGAGCTCGGTGAAGGCCTTCGCCGCGTCGGGCGTCACCTTGAGGATGCCCGCCACCGCGGCCGCGTACGCGCGGCCGCCGCGCGAGCCCTCGAAGCCGCGCTCGCCGACGACGGCGAGCAGGGCCGCCGTCTCGGTGAAGGGCTGGCGCTGCTGCGACGCGAGGCCGCCCGCGTAGGAGAAGGCCTCGCCGAGGCCCTCGATCGTGACTTTCGCGCGCGTCGCCGCGCCGGCGAGCACGTTCGCGACGAAGATCGACTCGCCGGCCTCGAGGCCGTAGCCCTTGAGGACCTCTGTCAAGATCCCCGCCGCGCTCTCGGCGTCGGTGAACGCGGCCGCCGCGGTCGCGACCACGCCGGGCGTCGCCGCGAGGATCTGGTTCACGCGGTAGCCGGCGAGCGCGAGCTTGGTCTGCGCGCCCGCGACCTGCGTCGCGGAGAAGATCGACGCGGCGCCGAGGTCGAGCGCCTGGCCCTCGAGCGCGGCGTACTCCTCGCGCGTGGCGCGCGCGACGACGCTCGAGCGGATGAGCTGGCCCTCGAGCTGCGCGGCCGAGCGCAGCGCGAGGCCCCCAGCCGCGACGAGCGGCGCGGTGACGCCGAACGTGAGGTTGCGGCCGACGCCGGCGATCTTCGCGCCGACCCGCGAGAAGGCGGAGTCGACCCTGCCCACCGTCGCGAGCAGCCCGCGGTCGGCCGCGGTGAAGACGACCTGCAGGGGGAACGTCCCGAGCGCCATCGCCGGCCAAGCCTAGCGGCCGGGGAGCGCTGGACCGAGCGCGCCCCGGCCTTCGCCGATGTCGTGGCCGGGGTTCAGGAGGACCCGATCCAGCCGGGGCGCGCTCGGCGGGGGCGATCCTACCCGTCTTCCGCGGCGCGGAGCTTGTCCAGCCGCTCGAGCACGGCGACCCACCCGGCCAGGTCCTCGAAGTCCCGCTCGAGCCACCAGCCGAGGCCGCCCCCCAGGCGCTCGGCCAGCGAGGCGACGATCAGCCGCCAATCACTCGGGAGCGCTGCAAAAAATAGGTCGCGAGCGCGGCCACGCGGCCGACGTCCCCCTCCTCCAGGCGGTTCAGGAGCGAGAGCGGCTGCCCGACCATCGTCGAGGCGACTTGGAAGAGCAGGCCGAAGTCGAGACCGCGGCCGAAGGGGAAGGCCGCGACGTGCGAGGGCCGCACGCGGGCGGGCCACTCGAGCTCGGCGAGCATGGGGGCGCCGTTCGAGTCGCGCACCGGGAACTCGAGGCGCAGGAGGCGCTTCGCCGGGTCGTAGTAGGTCGCGAGCGAGGGCTCGGCCTCGCACAGGCGGGCGAGGGCCGGGTCGGCCGGGGAGTCCTCGACGGGGACGGCGTCGGGGTGCGAGCTCGGGTCGGGGGCGGGCGTCTTCATGGTCGCGAGGGTGCACTCTGCCCGGCCAGGTCGAAGGAAGGCGCGCGCCGCCCGGCCGGGAGCGGGCGGCGCGCGCGCCTGGTCACGCGGCGAGCCGCTGGATCGATGTGCCGCAGAACTTGACCGTGTACGTGCCATTCGACGAGTCGTACTCGCCGCTGCCGGCCTGCCAGGCGTCGCGCATGCTGGCGGTGACGCCGTTCGCGAGCTCGGCCGTGACCTGGAGCCCGGTGCCCTCGAGGATCGCCTGCACGTCGAGGCTCGGGTCGTCCACGAAGGCGCCCTCGATCGAGGGCTCGCCCGGCTGCTCGGAGAAGCCGTGGATCGCGTCGGGCCCCTTGACCGTCTCGCGCTGGGGCGAGCCCCACGTGATCTTCCACGTGCCGAAGCACCGCATCACCTCGCCGTTCACCTTGACGAAGAGACGCCCGCCGACTCGGTTGTTTGCTGCCATTGGAGAGGGTTTCCGGGGGGACGGGGGGCGCCGGCCTACAGCACGAAGTTGACCTTGGCGCCGAGAATGAGGAACTGGTTCACGAGGTTGGGCTCGAGCACGACGTCGAGCCGGCTCGGGTTGGTCGCGTTGCGCTCGACGAGCAGCGCCGCCTTGAAGGCGTCGAGGTCCTCGAGGAGCCCCTGCCGCTGCCACTCGGCCGCCAGCGAGATCACGAGCCCGCGCGCCTCCGCCGGCGTGACGACGACCTGCCCCGGCCCGAACGCGGCCGAGCTGTTGGCGAGCTTCGCGCGGGGGTAGCGCAGCGCGAACTCCTGGCGCAGGTCGTAGCGGAACCGCGAGAGCGTGTAGAGCGTGGCGACGTCGAGAAAACTCGCGTCGTCCGCGCCCGCGGGGGACGTCTGGTAGGTCGTGATGACGCGCTCGAGCTGCACGACGCCCGCCACGACGGTGAAGGTCGAGATCCCGTCGAAGAGCAGCGCGTCGCGCTCGGCGTACGTGAAGGCGTCGCGCTGCACCGGGCCGAGCAGCCCCGGCACCGGGAGGCGGGCGAAGCCGCGCGCCGGGTCCGCGCTCGCGGCCGCGGCGACCTGCGCGGCGACGCCGGCGGCCCACTCCCAGGGCGGCGCCGGCGAGAGGTCGTGCCCCATGACCGAGACGTGCCGGCTGTTTTTGGCCGCGCCGTAGGTGAGGAGCGCCGACTGCGTCGCGCGCCGCGCGAGGATCGCGACGCCCTCGATCTGGCGGTCCGCGCGGAAGCGGCTCGCGAGCTCGAGGTCGAGGGCCGCGTGCGTCGCGTCGTCCGAGTAGCCGACGGCCAGCGTGTTGAACTGCTCGTCCCCGAGCACCGCGAAGACCGCCGCCACGTCGGGGTTCGCGCTGCCGCCGCTCATCGCGGTGACGGTGGCGGAGAGGCCGATCGGCAGGAACTCGTCCGCGAAGAGGTTCAGGCGGAGGTCGAGGCCGTTGCCCTCGCTGCCCTTGTTGCGCGCCGTGAGGTTGACCGAGCCGGCGACGCCGGCGGCGGTCGCGTAGCGGTCGGGGTCGGCCTGGATCGCCGCGGCGACCGCGGTCGCGACCTGCGTCGCGGTGAGCCCCGCCGTCACGGCGACGCGGTAGCGCCGGCCGCCGACGTAGAGCGCGACCGTGCCCGCCTGCGAGGGGCTGCCGGAGAAGGCGACGCTGCCGGTCGCGGCGACCGAGCCCGCGGCGTCGTCCTGCGCGATGAACGTGACCGGCGTGTTCCGGTTCCCGAGGAACCAGAGTTTCGCCATGCCGTGGATCACGGAGCCGCGCCCGAAGAACGCCGCGACCTCGTCGGCCGTCGTCGCCGTGCGCGGGAGCAGCTCGGCGACCTGCCCCGTCGAGAGGCGGTTGCCGACCACGAGCACGCGGTGCGGCTGCACGCCCGAGTCGAGCGCCGCGCGCGTCGCGTCGAACTCGACGGAGAAGAACGGGACCCGGCTCGCGACCGGGATCTCATTGAAGTCAACCATCGTCGCGGCTCCTGCGCTTCTCGGCGCGCTCCGCGCGCTCCTCGGGGACGATCTCGACGTCGCCGGCGTTCAGGCGCCGGCGCCAGTACGTGGAGAGCTGGACGAGCTCGCCGTCCTCGCTCAGGTAGCGCCCGCGCTGCGCGGGGTGCGCGACGCGCAGGCGCTGGTGCCGCGCGCCGGCGAGGTCGGTCCAGGGCTCGCACGCGCGCGGGCGGAGCCGGACCTGTTCGGGCATGGTGGTCATGGGTCGAGCTCGATTGTGGTCTCGAAGCCGGGGGGAGGGAAGTCGAACGCGAAGCCGAGCTCGCGCAGAGCGCTCGCCTGGTCGTCGAGCGCCTCGTCGGTCTGCGGGTCGAGGTAGGCGACCGACCAGCGCAGGCGGCCCCACCCGAGGAGCGGCTCCCCCTGCGCGTCGCGGTCGGCGTCGAAGCCGGCGGGCCCCGTGCGCTCGTCGTCCTGGATCTCGACCGCGCCGATGAGGCGAGGCAGGAGGCGGTGCCGGCGCAGGACCTGGCGGGCCTGCTCGAGCACGTCGTCGACGAGGTCCTGGTGCCGCAGTCCCGCGGCGAGCTGGTCCTCGTTCAACGGGTCCGCGACGACCTCGATCCCGAACTCGGCGACGGCGAGGTAGACGAGCGGCGAGTCGACCACGGCCGCGGGGGGCTGCTCGCCGAGCACGTAGACGCACAGCGCGGGAAGCTGGCGCACGTGCACGCGCTCGGCGCGGTCGTCGAAGACGCGGTCCTCGCAGTAGGTCGCGCCGGTCAGGAGGTTGACGAGCTCCTTTCGGATCGCCTTGCGCGCGAGGCTCACGGCGCGGCGCCCTCGAGCTGGCCGACGAGCCGCACCATGCCGTCGCCGTCGTGCTCGACGTCGGACACGCGGTAGCGGTTCCCGCGCGCGACGAAGCGCCAGGCGCGGCGCCCGTCGTGCATCCGGTAGAGCTCCTCGGCGTCGACGGGCAGGTCCGCGAGCCGCACGAGCAGGCGGGGCTTCGCGACCGCGACCGAGACGTCTCCGCCGGAGGGGAAGAACGAGTCCTCGCGCTCGGTGAAGATCCCCGCGACCTCGAGCGGCGCGGTGCCGTCGGCGGGCTCGAGCGTGGCGGGCTCCGCGAGGTCGGAGCCCGCCACGGCGTCGTTGAGCGAGCGCATCATGTCGTCCCAGCTCACGGCAGGAGCCGGGGGCCGCGCCGCGAGGCGCGCGCGCCCCGGCGGCGCGGTCTTAGAACGAGCTCCGCATGCGCACGGTGCAGGTCGCGACGCCGTTCGCCTTCGCCTGCGTGAAGACCCCGGCGTCGACGTTGGCGCCCGCCGTGGTCGTCATGCGGCGGTTCCCGACGTCCCAGTAGGCCTTCGCGCCCTGCGCGGGCGTGTCGGTCGAGAGAGCGGCGAACTGGAACTCGCCGCCGACGACCAGGACGCACCCGGTGTCGCCGCTCGCGTAGTCCTGGAGCGCGACGCCGACGGTCACGCCGATGAGCAGCGGCTCGCCGCCGTGGATCGTCGCGCCGGCGGTGAAGAGGATTCGGTCGCCGCTCGAGCGGAAGTTTTGCATGGGTTCAGGTCCTCGGGCCGGCGCAGGTGGTCGTGGGTCGGGTGGCGGGCCGCCGCGCGCGCTGCGCCACTCGGCGCGCGGCGGCCCGCGGGGAGATCAGGAGCCGGTCGAGCGGTACCAGGCGACGAACTCGGTCACGGCGAGCGCGACTTCGTGGATCGCCCGGAACTCCATGCCGAGGACCTCCCAGCCCTCGCGCATGGAGAGCTGCGGCCCCTCCTGGCCGTTCAGGTAGGCCCGCTCGAAGACCGAGACCTGCGAGGGGTTGGCGGTGCCGTACCACTGGACGGCCGAGGCCGCCTGCAGGCGCGCCTCGGAGATCACGCCCATGATCGACGAGCGCAGCGGGTTGGTGTGCGTCGGCGAGTCGGGGACGAGCGCCTCGAGCATCTGGCGCGCGACGACCTCGAGCGAGGGGGGCACGACGAGATACCCCATGTCGAGGTTGATGAACTCGCCGGCGAGGCCGGTCTGGTTGCGCATCGTCGAGAGCCACAGGTCGAGGCCCGTCGCGGCCGTGCCGATCGTGATTGCACCCGTCCCGACGTTCTTGTGCGTCGCGTGGAAGAGCGTGACGCCGTCGCCCAGGACGACGTTCCCGGTGACGAGACCCCAGGCGAGGTCCGACTCGAGGCGCGAGCTCGCGTTCCCGAACCGGCGGTTCACGTCGGACAGCGCCTCGAGGTCGTCGTTCACCATCGCTTGGCGGGTGAACGGCAGGATCCGCGAGTAGGTGCCGATCGCGTACGTCTCGGCCGAGTCGGGCAGGCTCCCGCGCGTAATCTCCGCGCCCTCGGGCACGAGCAGGAGGCTCGGGGCGTTGGCGAGCTGCACGCGCGTCATGGGCTTGAAGTCGCGCGCGACGCGGGGCGTCACGAGCGGCTCGAAGGTCCGGCGCGACTCGTCGTAGCCCTGGCGCATGCTCTTGTTGGCGACGTTCGCGAGCAGCGCGGAGAAGTCGCTCGTGGCGATCCCCCCGCCGCTGCGCACGCCGACGTTGAGCGAGCGCGAGGCGCCGCCGACCAGGTCGACGCCCTGGTAGGTGCGCGAGAGCGCGGCCTCGAGGATGTCCTCGACGCCCATCTGCGCGGTGCGCACGCCGCGCGCCTGCAGGCAGCGCTCGGCGACCTCGACCAGGCGGCGGCCGACGAAGGCGCGGGAGTCTTCGCTCGGGCGCACGCGAGCGCCGAGCGCGCCCTCCGCGGTCCGCGAGCGCACGCCGCAGCGCACGTCGAAGGCCGCGTCGATCGCGCGCCAGAGCTTCTCCTCCTCCGCGGCGACGACGGTCGTCTGCGCGCGCACGGGCTGCGTCGCCTGGCGGGCGACCACGTGCTCGACCGCGGCCGCGCGAGCGGCGTCGAGGCTCGTGCCCTGCGCGATCAGGTTCGCGACCGTGTCGTCGGGGAGCTGCCACGAGCGCCCGAGCTCCTGGATCCCGAGCACGCGCGCGCGCTCGGCGCGGATCCCCGCGACGTCGGGCGCCGTCGCCGTGGCGGCCGGCGCCGCCGGCGCGGCCGCGGCCGGCTGGCGCTGCGCCGCGCGCGCGGCCGCGGGCTCCGCCGGGGG
>CADEGS010000082.1 GCA_902826945.1 uncultured bacterium
TGGAGAAGAAGGCGCTGGCCGCGCTGCGCGCGGAGGGCCTGCTCGCGCGCTAGCCCGCATCCCTCACCACCCCGCGGCGGAATCGCCGCATCCCTGGCACAGCTCGGCACTTCCCTCCCTCACCGGGTTCGACGACCAGTTCATGGTCGCCTCCACGCGCTTCGGTCGCGAAGCACCGATCTGCACCAGGTCTACGACGATTCAGCTCACGAGGTGGTGAGGGATGCGGGCTAGATCGCCGGTCCGGCCTCGAAGGCCTGCACGCGCTCGCGGAACGCCGCCGCGAGCGGCCGGCTCGCGCGGCGCTCGGCGTCCCAGCCGACGAGGACGGCCTCCGCCTCGCACAGGACGACGCCCGTGGCGGCGGCGCGGATGCGCGCGCGCTGGCGGAAGGAGCGCTCGCCCACGTGCACCGTCGCGAGCTCGACCAGGACCTCGTCGCCGCCGCGCGCGCTGGCGAGGAAGCGCGCGTTCGCCTGCAGCAGCACGAAGGGGAAGCGGTTCTCCTCGAGCAGGCCGAGCGCGGCGAAGTAGGCGTGGCGCGCGTCCTCGAAGAGCGTCAGGTAGACGGCGTGGTTCAGGACGGCCTGCGTGTCCTCGTCCGACCAGCGCGTGCGCAGGCGCAGCGCGAAGCGCGGCGCGTCGGGGCCGAGCGGCGGCTCGAGCGGCGGCGGCTTCACGAGAGCGCCGGCGCGCGCTCGGGCAGGCCGGAGCGCGAGCGCATCAGCGAGCGCGTGCGCGCGAGCACGCTCTCCCAGGCCGCCTGCGCGCGCCAGCCGCGCAGCGCGGCGTAGCGCTCGAAGGCCGCGCGCAGGCCCTCGAGGTCGCCCAGGTAGAGCACGAGGCGCGCCCACTGCGAGAGCGCCAGGCGGCGCGCGAACAGCCGGTGCAGGCCGCGGCGCAGCGCGGTCACGTCGAGCAGCACCAGCCGCTCGCCGTCCCACACGAGGTTGCCGGGGTGCAGGTCGCCGTGGTGCACGCCGCGGCGGTGCATCGCGGCCAAGAGCCCGGGCAGCGCCGCGCGCGCGCGCGGGTCGTGATCCCAGGCGCGCTGCAGCGTCTCGCCGGGGACGCGCTCGCTGACGAGCAGGCTCGCGCGTCGATCGGGTCCGACGCCGCCCGCGGCGAGCAACGGGCGCGGCGCCGGCACCGGGGCGATGGCGAGCGCGAGGTCCGCCGCGCGCAGGGCCGGCGGCCGGGCCAGGCGCCGGCGCGCCCGCGGCGGGGGGTAGAACTTCGCCACCAGCCCGCCCGCCCCGAACACGCCCGGCGCGAGCTCGGCGGCCGGCCGCGCGTGCCCCTCGCGCGCCCAGCGCGTGACGAGCGCCTCGAGCGCGGGCGCGAGCGGCGCGTAGCGCACGCCGCGGGCGCCGCCCGCGCGCCAGGCGGCGCGCTCCAGGGGGCCGGAGGGGAAGGCGGGCTCGTCGGCGGGCTGCACGCGTCCATTCCACCCCGCCCGGCGCGCGGCTCCAAGCCCCGCGCCCGCCGGCCCGCGGCGCGCCGGCCGACCGTGGCCTCGCGAGCGCGGCGTCCTTATACAGGGAGCTCCGCGCGTCCCAGGGCGCCGGGTCCCATGCGGGCGCACGCCGATCCCCTCACGATCCTGCACGTCGACGCGGAGCGGGGCTTCTCCGGCGGCGAGCGACAGGTGCTGCTCCTGATGGAAGGGCTGCGCGCGCGCGGGCACGCGAGCGCGCTCGCCTGCCCGCCGGCCTCGCGCTTCGAAGGCACCGCGCGCGCGCGCGGCTTCGAGACCTGGCCGGTCGCGATGCGCGGCGACCTGGACCTGGTCGCCGTCGCGCGCCTGCGCGGGCTCTTCGAGCGCCGCGCGCCCGACCTGGTGCACCTGCACACCGGCCGCGCGACGTGGCTGGGCGGCCTGGCGGCGCGCCTCGCGCGGCGGCCGGCGATCACGACGCGGCGCATGGACCGGCCGCTCGCGCGCGGCTGGAAGACGCGCCTGGTCTACGGGCACCTGGTGCGCCACGCGGTCGCGATCTCGCCCGCGGTCGCGCGCCAGCTCGAGCGCGCGGGCGTGCGCCCGGGGCGCACCTCGACCATCCCGAGCGCGGTCGAGCTGCGCCCCGCCGACGCCGCCGAGCGCGCCGCCGCGCGCGCCGCGCTCGAGCTCGCGGACGGCGCGCCGGTGGCGCTGGTCCTGGCGGCGCTCGTCGTGCGCAAGGGGATCGACGTCTTGCTCGAGGCGCTCGCCGACGCGCGCCTGGGCGCGCTCGTGCTGCTCGTCGCGGGCGAGGGACCCGAGCGCGAGGCGCTCGCGGCGCGCGCGCGCTCGCTCGGCCTGGGACCGCGCGCGCGCTTCCTCGGCCGGCGCGACGACCGCGAGGCGCTGCTCGCCGCCTGCGACCTCCTGTGCCTGCCCTCGCGCCACGAGGGGCTGGGCGTGGCCGCGCTCGAGGCGATGGCCGCCGGCCGGCCGGTCGTCGCGACGAACGTCGGCGGCCTGGGCGAGGCGGTCGTCGACGGGCGCACCGGCCTCCTGGTGCCGCCCGACGACGCGCCCGCGCTGGCGGACGCGCTGGCGCGGCTGTGCGCCGACGCCGCGCTGCGCGAGCGCCTGGGCCGCGCCGGGCCGGGGCGCGTCGCCGAGGGCTTCCGCGCCGAGCAGATGGTCGCCGCCTACGAGGCGCTCTACCGGGCGGTGCTCGCCGCGGGAGGGCCCGCGTGAGCGCCGCGCGTGCCCCGCTCTCCGCCTGCATCATCGCCTTCCAGGAGGAGGACCGCCTGCCGGCGTGCCTCGACTCGCTCGCCTTCTGCGACGAGATCGTCGTGGTGGACTCGCGCTCGACCGACCGCACGCGCGCGGTCGCCGCCGCGCGCGGCGCGCGCGTGATCGAGCGCGACTGGCCCGGCCACGTCGCGCAGAAGGAGTTCTGCGTGCGCCAGGCGCGCCACGACTGGGTGCTGTGCGTGGACGCGGACGAGCGCGTCTCCGACCCGCTGCGCGCCGAGATCGAGGCGCTGGCGCGCGCCGGCTTCCCCGGCCACGCCGGCTGGCGCTTCCCGCGCCTGTCGTGCTGGCTCGGCACCTGGGTGCGCCACGGGAGCTGGTACCCCGACCGCCAGCTGCGCCTGTTCGACCGGCGCCGCGGGCGCTGGGGCGGCCACGACCCGCACGACAAGGTCGAGCTCGAGGGCCCGGTCGGCACGCTGCGCGGCGACCTCCTGCACCACCCCTACCGCAGCCTCGAGGAGCACCTGCGCACGATCGACCGCTACACGACGATCATGGCGCGCGGCCTGCACGCGCGCGGCAAGCGCGCGCACGCCGGGCACCTGGTCGTCGGCCCGCTGGCGCGCTTCGTGCGCTTCTACGCGCTGCAGCGAGGCTTCCTGCTCGGCTGGAAGGGGCTCTGCCTGGCGTTCCTGGCCGCGCACTACGGGCGGCTCAAGTACGCCAAGCTGCTCGCGCTGCAGGAGGGGCTGGCGCTCGAGGATCCGCGCACGACCCGCGCGCCCGCCGCGTCCGCGCCGCCGGCCCCGAGCGAGGGAGCGCGGCGGTGAGCGCGCTCGCCCTGCTCGTCCTGGCCCTCGCGGCGCAGGCGCCCGAGCGCTCCGAGTGGGAGCTCTTCCGCGGCCTGCACGCGAGCGGCCGGCTCGAGCTCGTGACCGAGGACCCGGCGCTGGCCGCCGCGCTGCGCGCGCGCCTCGCGCCGCGCGGCGGGACGCTGCCGCTCGCGACGCGCGTCGTCGGCCCGGGCGAGGCGCCCGACGCCGGCGCGGCGCGCGTGCTGCTCGCGCGCCGCGGCGGGCCGGGCTGGGAGGAGGCGCTGGCGCTCGCGCGGCCCTTCGCGCCCGGGGACGACGCGCGCGACGCGCTGCTCGTCACGCGCGAGGACCCCGAGCACGCCGGCCGCCCGCTCAGCGTGCTCGTCGGCGGCGAGGAGGCGCCGCTGGCGGCGCTCTACGACCCCGGCGATCCGGCCTGGCGCGGCGCGCGCCGCGGCTGGCACGCGGGCGAGCGCACGCTCGACCTCCCGCTCGCGCCGTGGGTCCGCGGCTGGCCGCGGTCGGCCGAGGCCGCGCGCGGCGCGCAGGACGCGCGCGCCGCGACGCTCCCGCCCTTCGCCGCGCTCGAGGCGGACGCGTGGTGCGCGCCCGCCGCCACGGCGGAGCTCGCCGCGCCGCAGGCCGCGCAGCGCGTGCGCCGCTACCAGGACGCGCTGCGCGCCGCGGGCGGGCGCGCGCGGCGCATGCTCGGCGCGCGCGGCGCGCCCGTACGCGCGCTGCCCGTGCGGCTGCTCGACGCCGGCAGCGCGTCGCTCGCGCTCGCGGGGACGCTCGGGCGCCCCTTCGACGGCGAGGACGGCGCCTACGCGCTGTGCGGCGCGCGCGACGACGGCGGCGCGGCCTTCGCGCTGGTGTGCGCGCTCGAGCAGGCGGGCGAGCCGGCGCAGCTCTGGCTGCGCGACGCGCTCGGGCCCGCCGCCGCGCAGGCGTGGTGGGGGCGTCCGCTCCCGGTCTGGGTGGCGCGCCTGGGCGCCGCCGGCCTCGGGCTCTCCGTGCGCGAGCTGGTGGACCCCGGCGCCGCGGCGCGCCACTCGCCGCACCGCCTGGCGCCGCTGCGCGCCTTCCTGCTGCTCGTGCTGCTCGCCGACGGCCGCGACGGAGGAGCGCTGTGGAGCGCGGGGCTCTCCGCCGACGAGGCGCAGGCGCTCGAGCCGCGCTTCGCGCGCGCGCTGGCCGAGCTCGGCGCGACGGCCGCGCCCGCGCGCGTCCCGCGCGGCGCGCCGCCCTGGAACGGCTTCGTGCTGCAGCCTGCCTTTCCCGCGGCCCCCGGCGCGCGCGCCTTCGACCCGCGCCCGGCGCTGGCCTTCGCGCACGCGCACGGCGCCGGAGCGCTCGCGCTGCGACTCTACGCCCCGCTCGACGCGCCGCCCGAGGGCGTCGCGCGCCCGGTCGGCGAGGGGACCTGGCCGGACGACCTCGAGGTCGCGCTCGTCTGCGACGAGGCCGCCGCGCTCGGCCTCGCGCGCGCGCTCGTGCTCGAGCCGCTGGCGGCGCCGGCCAGCGTGCGCGCCGACACGGTCGCGCGCAGCCATCCCGAGGACTGGGAGGAGTTCTTCGAGCGCTACGAGCGCGTCGCGCTGCACGCCGCGCTCCTGGCCGAGCTCTGCGCCTGCGACGTCTACTGCTTCGGCGGGGACCTGCACGCGGCCGCGGACGTGGAGAGCCTGGCCGGCCATCCGCGCAAGCGCGAGGTCAAGCGCGCGGGCTGGAGCGCGCTCCTGCCGCGGCTGCGCGCCGCCTTCGGCGGCTGGCTGGTCTACGCGGCAGGCTCGCCGGGCGAGCTCGCGGCGCTGCCGTTCCTCGACGCGCTCGACGCGTGCGCGCTGCCGTTCCTCCCGTTCCTGACGCTGGGCGCGTTCGTCCCCGAGGACCGCGTCTCCTGGGAGAGCCTGCCCGGCCAGCTGCGCTGGTCGCTCGAGAAGGTCGGCCGCGAGACGCAGGCGCTGGGCCGGCCGGTGCTGCTCCTGCCGGCCGGCTTCGCCTCCTGCGAGCGCGCCTGGGAGTCGCCCGCCGTGCCCGCCGGGCCGGCCGACGCGCGGCTGCAGGCCTTCTTGCTGCGGCTGCTCGCCGGCGCGCTCGAGGAGGTGCGTCCGGCGCCCTGGCTGGCGGGCCTCCTGCTGCCCGGGCTGGGCCTCGCGCCCGCGCCGCCGGGGGACGTCGGCTTCGGCGTGTGGGGCAAGCCGGCGGCGGAGGAGCTGCCCGCGCTCTTCGCGCGATGAGCTCCGGCGCGCCGCGCGCGGACGAGCACGCCGCCCGCCTGCCGCTGACGGCGCTGGCGGGCGTCGGGCCGGTGCGCGCCGCGCGCCTGGCGCGGCTCGGGCTCGTCCTGCTCGAGGACCTCCTGCGCCTCGCGCCGCGGCGCCTGGAGCGCCACGCCGGCCTGCTCTCCGTCGCGGCGGCGCGCGAGCGCGAGGGCGAGGAGGTGAGCGTCGTCGGCCGGCTCGGGCCGTTCCGCTTCTACCGCCGCGGCGCGCGGCGCTCGGTGCTCTCCGTGACCCTGCGCGAGGAGGGGAGCGCGATCGAGGCCACCTGGTTCGGCCAGCCCTGGCTGCGCGACAAGCTGCTCGAGCTGCAGCGCGCGGGCGCGCCGGTGGCGCTCTCGGGGCGCGTGGTGCGCACGCGCAAGGGGCCCGCGCTGGTCGCGCCGAAGCTGCGGCCGGCGAGCGAGCTCGGGGGCGACGCGCCGCGGCTGGTGCCGGTCTACCCCTCGACCGAGGGCGTCTCGCAGGAGCTCCTGCGCGGCTGGATCGCGAGCGCGCGCGAGCGGGCCACGCTCGCCGAGCCGCTCGCGGCGGGCTGGCTGGAGGCGCACGGCCTGCCGTCGCTGCCGAGCGCGCTCGCGGGCCTGCACGCGCCGCGCTCGCTCGAGGAGCACGCGCGCGCGCGCCGGCGGCTGGCGCTCGAGCGCCTGCTCGCGCTCGAGGCGCAGCTCGGCGGGCTGCGGCTGCGCTCGCGCGCGGCGCGCGCGCTCGCGCTCGACGCGCGCGCGCGCGAGCGCCTGCTCGCGCGCCTGCCCTTCCGGCCGACGGCGGCGCAGGCGCGCGTGCTCGCGGAGATCCTGGACGACCTGGCGCGCGAGCGCCCGATGCGCCGCCTGCTGCAAGGGGACGTCGGCTCGGGCAAGACGCTCGTCGCGCTGGCCGCCTGCCTGGCGGTGGCCGAGGCCGGCGGCCAGGCGGCGCTGCTCGCGCCGACCGAGCTCCTGGCCGAGCAGCACGCGCTCGGGCTCGCCGCCTGGGACGGCTGGGACGAGCTCGGCGCGGTGCTCGTCACCGGCTCGCTGGCGCGCGCCGAGCGCGCGCGCGCCGCGGCCGCGCTCGCGGAGGGCCGCGCGCGCCTGGCGATCGGCACGCACGCGCTGCTCTCCGCGGACGTGCGCTTCCGCCGGCTCGACCTGGTCGTGGTGGACGAGCAGCAGCGCTTCGGCGTGGCGCAGCGGCGCGCGCTGGTCGCCAAGGGCGAGGACGTGCACGCGCTGGCGATGAGCGCCACGCCGATCCCGCGCACGCTGGCGCTCGCCCTGTGGGCCGACCTCGAGCTGTCGCGGCTGGACGAGCGGCCGCCCGGGCGCGGCCCGCTCGAGACGCGGCTCGTCGCGCCCGGCGGGCGCGCGGGCGTGCTCGAGGAGCTGGCGCGGCGCGTCGGGGGCGGCGAGCGCGCCTTCTGGGTCTGCCCGCGCGTGGACGCGGGCGAGGAGGACGAGGGCGCCGCCGCCGCCGAGCGCGTGCACGCCGAGCTCGCGCGCGGCCCGCTGGGGGCGCACGGCGTCGAGCTCGTCCACGGTCGGGTCGAGGCGCAGGAGCGCGGGCGGCGCCTGGCGCGCTTTCGCGACGGCCGCTCGCGCACCCTGGTCGCGACCAGCGTGATCGAGGTCGGCGTGGACGTCCCCGCGGCGTCGCTGATGGTGATCGAGTCCGCCGAGCGCTTCGGCGTGGCCCAGCTCCACCAGCTGCGCGGGCGCGTCGGGCGCGGGCCGACGCCCTCGACCTGCTTCCTCCTGGCCGACCCCGAGGCCGAGGTGCGGCTCGGCTTCCTGGCGGGGGAGCACGACGGCTTCGCGATCGCGGAGGTGGACCTCGAGCAGCGCGGGATGGGCGAGCTCTCGGGCGCGCGCCAGTCGGGGCACGAGCGGGACGAGCTCGACGATCCGCTGCGCGACGCGCAGCTCGTGGCGCTGGCGCGCGAGCTGCTCGCGCGCGATCCGGCGCTGGCCGAGCGCTACCGCGAGGCGGGGGCGCGCGCGCTCGACCGGCTGGTGTGAGGAGCGGGGCTCAGGCCGCCCGCCAGGGCGATATCGGCGAGGGCAGGAGGCGCGTGCCCCCGCGCTCCTCGAGCGCCTCCTTCAGCAGCCGCACGCCCGTGCGCAGGAGCTCGCGCCCGTCGTCGGGGTGCAGCGCCTTGGCCAGGCACGCGCCGCCGAAGGCGGCCGAGGTCGCGCGCCCGGCGCGCTCGCGGTCCTCGCCCGCGAGCGCCCCGCGCAGGCGCGCGGTCAGGAGCTCCATCGCGTGCGGCTCCGCTTCCGACATGCACACGCCGAAGTACGAGCCGCCCAGGCGCGCGAACAGGTCGCCGCGGCGCACGCGCGAGGCGAGCGCGCGGCTGGCCTCGCGCATCCACGAGGCGGCGGCCGCCGCGCCGCGCTCGCGGTGGACCTGCGGCCAGCCCTCGACCGAGAGCACGAGCACGCACATGGGGCGCGTCACCGCGCCGGTCAGGCGCGCCTGGATCTCGCGGTCGAGGAAGCGGTCGAAGGCCTCGCGCCCGGCGACGCCGCACTCGGGGTCGCGCAGCGTCGCGTCGGTCGGGATCATGCGCCGGTGCTCGAGGATCGGAGGCAGCGTGCCGCGCGCGCCGCGCGGGGTGCCCTCCGACGCGCGCAGCAGGGGTCCCGCTCCGCCGGTCGGCTCGAGCGCCGCGCGCGCCTCGCGCACGCAGCCGTCCAGCTCGGAGAGGTGGTCGTAGACGGCCACGGGCGTGAGGTCGAAGGCCGCGCGCGCGCGCTCCTCGAGCTCGCTCAGCGCGCGGCCCTTGTCCGCCCGCTCGAACAACGAAACGGTCGCCTCGGCCAGCGCGACGGCCTCCGCCAGGCGCCCCAGGTCCTCGTCGGGCGGGATCGCCGCTCCGCCCGAGCGCGTCACGCGCGCCAGGACGGTGCGCAGGAACGACGGCACGACCCAGGCCTCGAAGAGCGCGGCCTCGACCTGCAGGCGGTCGCAGCCGGAGGCGGCGCGCTCCTCGCCCAGCGCGGCGGCGTCGGCGAACGCCCGCGCCGGCTCGCCGCCGTGGCCCGCGCGGGCCAGGTCGAGCGCCAGGCGGCCGATGCCGAGCAGGAAGCCGCAGGCGAAGGCCTCGGGCTCGAACGGGGCGCGCGCGCGGCGCGCGAGCGTCAAGGCCGCCATCGCGCGCGTCCAGGCGCGCCGCGTCCAGGGCTCGAGGCCCGGCACGCCGGCGCGCTCGGCGTCGCCCAGCGCCGTGGACACAGCCAGCACGAGCGCGACGTAGGGGGTGGCCGTGCGCCCGACCTGCTCGATCGCGCGCGCCAGGCCGTTGGCGGGGCACGGCGCGCTCCAGAAGGAGGCGTTCGCCAGCCGCACGAAGCGCAGCGCGACCAGCGGCGAGCGCGCCAGCGAGCGCACCAGGTCGTCCGGCGCGGCGGTCGCGCTGCGCGACAGCGCGAAGAGCTCGCCCACGTCCGCGCGCGGCGCGGGGAAGCGCGCGGCCAGCGCGCGCGCACCGTCGGGGATCGGGTCGCTGGAGAGGGGCACGGCTCGGTCTCGGTCAGCGGCGGCGCAGCTTGACGATCTGCTTGGGCGCCTCGCAGCGGTTGCGGCCGTTCTCCTTCGCCTTGTACAGGAAGTGGTCGGCCAGCTTGAGCAGGCGCTTGCCGTCGTCCTCGTGCTCCAGGTCGCACGCGCACACGCCGCCCAGGCTGGCCGTGATCGCGAGCTCGTGGCCGTCGAACGAGACCGAGGCCTTCTCGATCTCCTTGCGCAGCCGATCGGCGGCCGCGCGCAGCGAGAAGGGCGTCGTCTGCGGCAGCACGACGGCGAACTCCTCGCCGCCGTAGCGCGCCGCCAGGTCGCCGCGGCGCGTGGCGCGCGAGAGCACGCTGCCGACCAGGCGCAGGACCTCGTCGCCGGCGGCGTGGCCGTAGGTGTCGTTCAGGCTCTTGAAGCGGTCCAGGTCGATCAGCAGCACGCCCAGCGCGCGCGGCACGCTGCCATGCATGCGGTCGCGCACCTGGCCGGCGATGAACTCGTCCAGGCTCTTGCGGTTCGCGAGGCCGGTCAGGGCGTCGGTGTTGGCCGCCGTGCGCAGCTCGCGGTTGCTGCCCTCGAGCTCCTCGGAGCGGCGGTTCGCCTGGCGCAGCTCGACGTCGAGGCCGAGGCTGACGTTGACGATGCGCTGGCGCGCCTGGTCGACGATGTCCTGGTAGGAGAGGTCGGGCGGCAGGGGGACGTTCAGCATGTCGGCCGTCTCCTGCACGCTGCTCTCCAGCCGCACCAGGAACTCGTCCAGCGTCTGGTTCGTGAACCCGAACGCGGCGCCGGCCATGGTCCCCAGCCGGTCGAGCGCGGCGCGCGCGTTCGTCCCGCACAGGACCTCCTCGGCCAGGAGCGCCATCGAGAGCACGCGCGCCAGCTCGCGCGTGCGCGGCAGCGCCCCTGCGGCGACCGCGTCGGGGTCGCCGCGGTGGAAGAGCGGCTCGTGGACCTCGGGCGGCAGGTGCCAGCTCTCGAACAGGGCGCGCGCGACGTCGCGGCTGTCGAAGCCGAGCATGCGCTGCTCGTCCTCGCACGAGGGCCACGTGCCGTGCTCGCGCAGCACGGGCTCGTAGTGCGGCGAGAAGACCTGCGCCAGGACCAGGCGCCCCATGTGGCCCAAGAGGCCGCACAGGAAGGCCTCGTCGCCGATCGGCGGGTGCACGCGCTCGCCCAGCATGCGCGAGGTGACGGCGTTCACGATGCTGCGCCGCCAGAACTCGCCGAGCTCGAAGCCGATGCCGTGCCCCTCGCGCGGCACCTTGCCGACGAGGGAGAAGGAGAGCGACATCAGCTTGACGGTCTTCAGCCCGAGCACCATCGTCGCGCGCTGCAGCGTCGTGACCGGCGACCCCGTCGAGAAGAGCGACGAGTTCGAGAGCTTCAACAGCTTGGCCGACAGCGCCGGGTCGCGGCCCAGGACCCGCGACAGCTCGTCGATCGTGGTGTTCTCGTCCTGCGTCAGCTGCAGCACCTCGACCGCCACGGTCGGCATCGAGGGCAGGTTCTCGGCGTTCAGGAGCTCGCTCGGAAGCTCCTTCCGGAGGGTCGTTTCCTTCATGCCGGAAATGCGCGCGGGGGGAGGGCGGGGGAGCCGCAGGGGAGATCGTCCGGGCCGGGAGCGCACTTGAGCGCGGAGCGGGAATCGTGCGCGGGATCGGAGGGGCGGTTTCCGTATCCTGGGGCGGCTCCCCCCGCGCGCCCCCCGGCGGGCCGAGCACGCATGGCGCCGCCGCTCCGCTCCTCGCTGCTGCTCCTGTGCCTGGCCCCGGCGCTGGCCGCCCAGCTCGATCTGCCCGCCCGGCCGCAGGAGGGCGCCGGCCGCTCCCCGGTCGAGCTCCCCTCGCGCGCGCGGGGCGGCACGGGCGCAGGGCCTGGGCTGGACCTGCCCGCTCCCGCGCCGGCCGCCCCGCCGTCGGAGGCCTCGCCGGCCGCCCCGGCGGCGCTCGTCGAGGCCTCCGACGCGCCGGCACTCCTCGCCTCGCTGGAGCCCGTGCGCGCGCCGGACGACCCGCGCCTCGCGCCCGCGCTCGAGCGCCTGCGGCGCCTGGGAGCCGCGGCGCTGGAGCCGGCCAGGGCCGGGCTGGAGAGCGCCTCGCTCGGCGTGCTCGTCGCGAGCGCGCGCCTGCTGCTCGCCGACGGCGCTCCCGAGGATCGCCAGCGCGTCGCCGCGCGCCTGCGCCGCGACCTGCCCTCGGCCGCGGCGCCGCCGCTGCTCGCCGCGCTCGTCGCGCGCGATCCGGTGCTCGCCTCGCCCGCCTTCCTGGCCGAGCTGCTCGACCACCCGAGCGGAGCGATGCGCCAGGCCGCCGAGCGCGTGCTGCTCGAGCGCGCCGACCCGCTCGCGCTGCCCTATCTGCCCGCGCGCCTGGCGTCCGAGCGCGCGGACACGCGCCTGCGCGCGCTGCGCGTCGCCGTGCGCACCGGCGGCGAGGCCTCCGTGCCGCTGATCGCGAGCCGCCTCGACGACCCGACCGCGAGCGTGGCGAAGGAGGCGGTGCGGGCCATGGCGCTCGAGGACGCGCCGGGCGTGGACGCGCTGCTGCGCCAGCGCGCCTTCGCGGCCGGGCCGGCCGATCGCGGCGCCGCGCACGCGCTCCTCGCCCTGGTCGAGCGCGAGGACCGGCGCGGCGAGGTGGCGGTCACGCTGGACGACCTGCCCGAGCTCCTGCCGGCGCTGCGCGCCGGCGAGCCGATCGTGTCCGGCGCGGCCGCCTGCGCGCTGGCCGGCGTGGGCTTCCGCAACCCCTCCTCGCCGGCCACCGCCTGGCTCGACCGCGAGGTGCCGCACGCGCTCGTGCGCCTGGGGACGGGCGCGGAGTTCCACCGCGACTTCAGCACCCTGCAGCCGATCGCCCTGCGCCGCCTGGCGCTGATCAGCGGCGAGGCGCTCGGCGAGGACGGCCTGGCCTGGCGGCGCTGGTGGACCGAGGCCGCGCGCGGCTTCCGCGCGCGCCGCGGCGTGCTCTCGGTCGAGGACGGCGGCGAGGCGGCGCTGTGCGTCGAGCTGCGCCGCGCCGGCCAGGAGCCGCTGCGCCTGGCGGGCCCGAGCTCGCCGCGCGCCGAAGAGGAGGGCACGCTCCTGATCGGCTCCGAGGCCTGCGCGCGCCTCGCCCTCGTGCTGCAGGACGAGGGCGTGCTCGGCCTCGAGCGCCTGCCCAGCGGGCGGCGCGAGGAGGCGCTGGCGCTCACCGTGCAGGTCGGCGAGCAGGAGAAGCGCTTCGCCTTCGGCCGCGCCCAGGTCCCGGCGTGGGTCGAGCGCGTCGCGGCGGCGCTCGAGGCGCGCGCGGCCGAGGAGGCCTGGCAGCGCTTCCGCGACCGCACGCGCCACGCCACGCAGCGCGCCTTCGTCGCGGACGAGGGTCCGTGGTGGAGCGCCGCGCACGCGCCGCACGAGCGCGCGCGCCGGCTGTGCGGGCTCGTCCTCTCCGCGCTGGCCTCGCTCCCCTCGCCGGCGCGCGCGGTCGGGGTGGCGGAGCTCGAGCGCCTCTACGGCGAGCAGGCGGCCGCGTCGGAGGAGGACTTTCCCGCGCTCGTGGCGCTGGCTGCGGACGAGCCGCAGGGCAGCGAGCGCTTCGAGCGCCTGGTCGCGCTGGCGCTCGAGGCGGCCGCGAGCGGCGCGCAGGGCCGGCCGGGCGCCGCGGACGCCGAGCGGCTGCTCGAGCTGTGCCTGCGCCGCGGTGAGACCGGCGTCGAGCCGCTCGCGCGCGTGCTGGCGGCGGCCGGCGCCGAGCGCGTCGCCGCCGCCGCGGCGGACGAGCGCGCCCCCGTGCGGCGCGCCGCCGCGCGCGCCGCGGCGGGCGATCCCGCGCCGCCCGCGACCGAGCTCCTGATCGGGCTGCTCGGCGACCCCGACGAGGGGGTCGTCGCCGCCGCCGCGCAGGGCCTGGGGCCGCGCGGGGGCGACGCGGTGCGGCGCGCGCTGCAGGCGCGCGCGGCCGAGGCGCCGGCGAGCCTGCGCGCGCCGCTCCTGCGCGCCGTCGGACGGGCCGGCGGCGAGGGAGCGCGCGACGTGCTCGTGCTGGCGATGGCCGAGGAGGATCCGGCGCTCCAGCTCGCGGCGGTCGAGGGGCTGGCCGAGCTGGCCGACCCCGCGACGGCGGCCTTGCTCGTGTCGATCCTGGCGCGCGGGCGCGGGCCGCAGTGGACCGATCCGGCGCGGCGCGCGCTGCTCTGCATCGGCGAGCCGGCCTGGCCCCAGCTCCGGCGCGTGGCGGGCTCCTCGAAGAGCCGTGGGCAGCGCGAGGCGGCGCTCCTGCTCTCCGAGCAGGGCGTCGCGGACGCGCTGCCGACCCTGATCACGCTGCTCGAGATCGACCCCTCCGACGAGGAGGTGGCCGAGGAGATCGCGGTGGCGAGCTGCGTGGACCTGCGCGCCAGCCCCGAGCGCGAGCGCGCCTGGTGGGACTGGTGGAGCCAGGTCGTGCACGACGACGCGCGCGCCTGGTTCCGCGCCGCGCTCGAGCGCGCCGGGCTGCGCGCGCCCGCGGAGGCGCAGCTGGCCGCCCCCGGCCGCGGCGAGGCGCTGTTCCTGGTCGAGGTGGCGACCGGCGAGGAGATCCCCTGGGTGCTGGCGGAGCGCGCGCGGCGCGAGCTGGCGCGCGCCCTGGGGCGCCCGCTCGACGCGCTGCCGGCCGACGCCGGCGCGCGCGCGCGCCTGGCGGACGACCTGCGCGCGCTGGTCGAGGCGCGCTTCGCCGCAGGAGGGGAGGACGGCCCCCGATGAGGCGCCGCGCGCGGGCCGCGCGCGTCGCGCTGCTCCTCGCGGTGGGGCTCGGCGCGGTCGCCCTGGCGCAGCTCGCCTTCCGCGATCCCGAGAACGTCGTCAGCGCCGCCGTGCGCGACTACCTCGCGCCGCGGCGCGCGGCGCAGCACGCCGCCGCGCTGCGCGCGGCGGCGGCCGAGTCCGGCGTGGACCCGTACCTGCTGGGCGGGCTGATGGTGGCCGAGTCGAGCGGCCGCGTCGACGCGCGCTCGGGCAAGGGCGCCCTGGGGCTGTTCCAGCTCATGCCGGTCACGGCGCGCTGGCGCGCGGAGGAGCTCGGCCTGCCCGCGCCGACGGAGGAGGCGCTGCTCTCCGACGCGCTCCTGAACGCGCGCCTGGGCGCGAACAACCTGCGCTGGCTGCTCGACACCTACGACGGCGACGAGGAGCGCGCGCTGGTGGCCTACAACCTCGGCACCGGCGCGCTGGCGCGGCAGGTGCGCGAGATCGGGGGCTGGCCGGCGTGGCGGACGCGCGCCCAGGCGGCCGGCGACTCGGAGCTGCTGGCGTTCGCGCAGCGCGTGCTGCGCTACCGCGACCTGTTCCGCGAGCAGGGCGTGCTCGAGCCCGAGTGAGGCGCGCGGTGGTCACGCGCGGCCCGGGGCGGCGTACGCTGGCGTCGAGGCGAACCCCTTGCACGTAGCGATCCTCGGCAACGGCGTGACGGGCGTCAGCGCGGCGATCGAGCTGCGCCGCCTGCGGCCCGACTGGCGCATCACGATCCTCTCCGGCGAGTCGGCGCACCACTGGTCGCGGCCGGCGCTGATGTACGTCTTCATGGGCCACATGCGCTATGCCGACACGAAGCCCTTCGAGGACTCGTTCTGGGGCGAGCGGCGGCTCGACCTCGTGCGCGCCTGGGTGACGCGCGTGGACACCGCGCGGAAGCGCCTGGAGCTGCACGAGAAGCCGCCCGTGTCCTACGACGCGCTCCTGGTCGCGACCGGCTCGCGGCCGAACCGCTTCGGCTGGCCGGGGCAGGACCTGGACGGCGTGCAGGGGCTGTGGGGGCTGCAGGACCTGCGCACGCTCTACGCGAGCGTCGAGCGCGCGCGGCGCGCCGTGGTCGTCGGCGGCGGCCTGATCGGCATCGAGCTGGCCGAGATGCTGCACTCGCGCGGCCTGCACGTGACGATCCTCGTGCGCGAGAGCGGCTACTGGAGCAACGTCCTGCCCGGCCCCGAGTCGGCGCTGGTCGGCCGGCACGTGCGCGCGCACGGGATCGAGCTCCTGCTCGGGAGCGAGCTCGAGCGGATCGAGGACGACGGCGCCGGCCGCGCGCGCGCGGTGCGCACGAAGGACGGGCGGCGCCTGGAGTGCGAGATCGTCGGGCTGACCGCCGGCGTGTCGCCCAACCTGGAGGCGCTCGCGGGCTCGGGCATCGAGACCGGCCGCGGCGTGCTGGTGGACCGCCGGCTGCGCACGAGCGACCCCTGGGTGTGGGCGGCCGGCGACTGCGCCGAGATCCGCGGCGCTGGCCCGGGCGGCAAGAACCTCGTGCAGCAGGTCTGGTACACCGGCAAGCAGCAGGGCACCTTCGTTGCGCGCCAGATCGCGGGCGAGGAGTCGGGCGAGTACGCGCCGGGCACGTGGTTCAACTCGGCCAAGTTCCTCGACCTCGAGTACCAGGTGTACGGCCAGGTCGCTCCCGAGGGCGTGGCGCAGGAGGCGCTCTACTGGGAGCACCCGAGCGGCCGGCACGCGCTGCGCGTCGCGCACGAGGAGGGCCGCGTGGTCGGCTGCTCCACGCTCGGCCTGCGCTGGCGCCATCCGGTGTGCGAGCGCTGGATCCGCGCGCGCGCGACGACGGGCGAGGTGCTGGCGCGCCTCGAGGAGGCCTGGTTCGAGCCCGAGCTCTTCCGCCGCCACGAGGCGGCGATCCGCCGCGCCTGGCAGGGAGCGACATGATGGACGCGCGCACGCTGGCCTACGACTTCGACGAGGAGGCGAGCGGCTTCGGCGAGCCGCGCACGCCCGAGGGCGTGGCGCCGGCGCGCGCGCGGCTGGGCGCGGGCGAGAAGGCGTCGCTCGCGCTGTGCGCGCTGGGGCTCCTGGCGCTCTGCGTGCAGGCGGCCGGCGGGCCGCTGGCGGGCACCTGGCTCGGGCTCGAGCTCTCGCTCGGCGCGCTGGCGCTCGGCGGGGCGCTCTTCTCCTGGGCGCGCGACGCCGGCAGCGAGCCCGGCATCCGCCACGACGGGACCTTCTTCGCCGGCCTGCTCGCGCGCGGTGCGCCGGGCTGGATCGCGGGCGTGGCGATGACCGCCTTCTACGTGCTCGTCTACTGGTATCCCGCCGCGCTGGGCCAGCCGGGCGAGGGCGAGCAGCCCGGCGGCCTCGTGCGCGTGGTGGATCCGCTGGCGCGCGCGCTGACCGGGCAGCCGGCCTCGCACTGGTTCCTGTACGGCGTGCTCTACACGCTCGCGATCGGCGTCTTCGGCGTGCGCATGGCGATGAAGTACCGCCACAGCCGCTACCAGCTCGCGCGCACGGCCTCGGTCTTCCTGTGCCAGCTCGCGCTGGCGTGGTTCCTGCCGAACCTGCTCGTGCGCGCGCAGCGGCCCTACATGGAGCTCAACGGCGTCTGGCCGCTGAAGTACGACTACCTGTGGCCGGACAAGGTGGGAGAGCTGCGCGGCGCGGGCGCGCTGGGCGGCCTCCTGCTCGCGTGGGCGCTGGGCCTGGCGCTGGTCGCGACGCCGGTGCTGACGTACTTCTTCGGCAAGCGCTGGTACTGCTCGTGGGTGTGCGGCTGCGGCGGCCTGGCGGAGACG
>CADEGS010000083.1 GCA_902826945.1 uncultured bacterium
ACGGTGGTCGGCAAGGCGCTCGAGCCCCTGGCCGCGGGCACGGGCAAGATCCGCATCCTGGTCACGCTCCAGTAGGCGCCTGCGCCGCGCTCCTGGCACGCAGGCTGCCGCGTGCGGCGCGCCGCCGCGCTCGGCGCTCGTCGAGGCCGCGGGACACGACGCGCGCCGGCGCGCCGGGCTGCTACGGCTCGAGCGCCGCTCGACCGGAGTCCCGATCTCGTCGCGGCAGTGGTGGGCCACACTGGATTCGAACCAGTAACTTCCACGCTGTGAACATGGCACTCTGCCGATTGAGTTAGTGGCCCACGAAGCGATCGATCGGCGCGGAAGGAGGGAGAGCGTAGTCGCCACGGTTGGGGCGGGCAAGCCCCCACGGTGACCCCCGTCCGACTGGGCCGATGGGATGGTCGGGCGCCACCGCTCGGAGGCCGCCGCAGCGAGCGAGCCGCCTGCGGCGGGCGCCGCTCAGGCCTCGGTGTCGCGGGCGATGCGCTCGCGCGTCAGCTCGCGCAGGCGGCCCTCCGCGCGGCGCAGGAGCATGCGCACGGCGTCCTCGGTGCGGCCGTCCATGCGCTCGCCGGCCTCGCGCAGGGTCAGGCCCTGGAAGAAGACCAGCGTGATCGCCAGGCGATGGTCGGGCGAGAGCTTCTCGAGCGCCTGGCGCAGGATGTGCACCTCCTCGTCGCGCTGCACGAAGCGGGTCACGGAGAGCTCGTGGCCCGGCGCCTCCATGCGGCGCGCGCCGCTCTCCTCCAGGCCGAGGTCGTCGGCGGGCAGCTCGCGCGAGGCGTCGCGCTTGCTCGCGGCGTAGTACTCGGCCTTGTCGCGGATCTTGTTGCGCAGGATCTGGCCCAGCCAGCTCAGGAACGAGCCGGGACCGCGGTACTGGTACTGCGCGAAGTCGCGCGCCGCCTCGCGGAAGGTCGTCTGCGCCAGGTCGTCGGCGTCCTCCTTCGTGCGCAGCCGCGCGCCGAGGCGCCGGCGCGCCGCGCCGAGCATCGCCTCGTAGGAGCGCGCGAAGAGCTCGTTCAGCGCGCCCGCGTCGCCGCCCTGCGCCTTCGCGACGAGCTCCTGGAGCGCCTCGCCCTGGAAGTCGGGCGGCAGCTCGAAGGCGTCGTCGCGCTCGGACGGCTCGTCCTCGGGAAGGTCGGCCTGCTCGGGATCGCTCGGCATGACGGTCGGGTCGCTCGGGAGCGGGAGCCGTGCATCCTAAACCGATCGCGCGGGCTGCGTCCCCCTCGGCTCCGGCCGGCCGGCTCGCGGCCGCTCGCGCGAGCGGAAGGGCCGCAGGATGCCTTCGCGTCCTGCGGCCCTCGCGCGCCTAGAGCCGGCCTGCGAGGCCGGCCACCCAGTAGCCCGTCGAGCCGGCCACCGCCGTGCCCGCTCCCGTGGCGGGATCGATCTCGACCAGCGCGCCCGTGCCCCCGATCGTCGCCGAGTCCACGCCGTAGAGCTTGCCCGCCGTCGCGTCGAAGCCGAGCGCCTGGATGCCCGCGAAGCCGATCGGGCCGATCGCCGTGCCCTGCCCGCTGGCCGTGTTGATCCGGATGAGCTGATCGGTCGCGTCGTCCGCGCCGTACAGGGTGTGCGAGGCCGGGTCGTAGGCGAGCGCGGCGACGCTCGTGAAGCCGAGGCCGGTGAGCTGCGCCGTGATCGCGCCGGTGGCGGTGTCGATGATCACGACCCGGTCCGTGCTCGGGTCCACGCCGTAGAGCGTCCCGGTGTTCGGATCGAGCGCCAGCCCCGCGACGAAGGTCGAGCCGAAGGCGCCGATCGCGTGCGAGGTCCCCGTGCTCGGGTCGATCACGAGCAGCTGGTCGCCCGAGGTGTCGGTGGCGTACAGCGTGTCCGTCTGCGGGTCGTACGCCAGGCCCTCGAGGTTGTCGAGCCCCGCGCAGCCCACCGACGTGCCGAGGCCCGTGGAGGGGTCGATGCAGAGGAGCTGGTTGTTGCAGCCGAAGAGCGTGCCCGCGGCCGGGTCGTAGCACAGCCCGCGGACGTTGTAGAAGCCGGGCAGGCCGATCGGCGTCGCCGCGCCCGTCGCGCGGTCGATCGCGAGCAGCCGGCGCGTCGTCAGGTCGAAGCCGAACAGCGCGCCCGTCGCGGGATCGCAGTCGAGCGCGTTGACGTTGGTGAACCCGAGCGGCCCCACCGGCGTCGCGGCGCCCGTGGCGGTGTCGATCGTGACGAGCTGGTCGGTGGCCGGGCTGGTGCCGAAGAGCGTCGCCGTGCCCGGGTCGTACGCCAGGCCGTAGGCCTGCACGCTGCCGAGCGAGCCGACGAGCGCGCTCGCCCCGCTCGCGGGATCGATCGTGTAGAGCTGCCGGGTGAGCACGTCCGTGCCGAAGAGCCGGTCGCCCAGGGGGTCGTAGGCGAGGCCGGTGACGTCCGCCGTGCACGGGCCGACGGTGGTCGCCTCGGCCGTGTCGCGATCGACGGCGATCAGCTTGTCCGCGATCCGGTCCACGCACAGGATCCGGCCCGTCGTCGTGTCGTAGGCCAGGTCGCCGAGCGCGCCGAAGCCGTAGGAGCCCACCGCGCTCTCGACGAGCGTCACGCGGTCGATCTCGAAGAGCTGCTCCGAGCGGTTGTCGGCGGCCAGGATGTCGCCCGAGACGGGGTCGAACGACAGCCCGCCGGGCATGATCGTCAGCACGCGGCGCAGCGTGGCCGCGCCGGTGCTCTTGTTGACCTCGAACAGCTCGCCGGCGCCCGCCGTCGTGCGCGAGCCCCAGAGCTTGTTCCCGATCGGGTCGTACGCCAGCCCGCTCAGGAGCTGGAAGCCCGTCTGCCCGATCGCGATGCCCTGGCCGGTCGCGAGGTCGAACCGCATCAGCCCGCCGGCGGTGACGCCGTAGAGCGTGCCGGTGCTCGTGTCGAAGGCGAGCGCGTTCACGCTGCCGAACCCGTGGCTGCCGATCGCGCTGCCCTTGCCCGTCGCGAGGTCGATCCGGAACAGCACGCCGCCGGCGTTGCTGACCGCGTACATCCGGCCCGTGCCGGGGTCGTGGGCCATGCCGCCGATCGAGCGGAAGCCGGTCGGCCCCACGGCCGTGGCCGCGCCCGTCGCGCGCTCGACCCGGAACAGCTCGCCCGACTGCGTGTCGATGCCGAACAGGGTCGAGGCGCTCGTGCGCTCGAGCGCGCTGACGTCGCGGTAGCCCTGCAGGCCGCGGCCGGAGATCGCCCGCGACGCCCCGGTGACCTCGTCCACCTCGACCACGAGCGGACCGGTCGCGCCGGCGAGCTTCGGCCCGTTCGCGGCCACCGGGATCGGCGCCGCGGCGCTCGGGCCGAGCGGTCCGCCCACCACCACGACGGCCGGCGGCCCGCCCGGCGCGGCAGGCGGCGCGGGGACGGGCACGCGCTCGGTCGCGCGCGCCGGCGCGACCAGCTCGACCTGGGCGCCCGCCGCGCCGGCCAGGGCCGAGAGCGACGCCAGCGCGAGGGGGAGGCACGGGGAGAGACCACGGGAGCCGGGCTCCCGACGCGTCACGGCTTCGATCTTCATGCCCTCCAGCCGGGAACGGGCGGCGCGAGACGCCACGGGGCGCGCGCTTTCGTGCGGGAGACGCGGCAGGGGGATGCCGCGCGCGGTGCGCGGGGCCGCGTCGGCCCGGGCGCTAGGATTCCCTCCACGATGGCCGGCGGGGACGAGCGCGCGACGCGCGTCACGGGGCTCTTGCGGGCGGTGCACGCGGGCGACGAGGAAGCCCGCGAGCGCCTCTTCCGCGAGCTCTACGACGAGCTGCGCGGCATGGCGCGCGGCGCGATCGCGAACGGGCCGGCGCGCGCCACGCTGCAGGCGACGGCGCTCGTGCACGAGGCGTACCTGCGCCTGCTCGGCCGCGGGCCGCCGGACTGGGAGAACCGCCGCCACTTCTTCTTCGCCGCGGCGCGCGCGATGCGCGACGTGCTGGTCGAGGAGGCGCGGCGCAAGGCCGCGCAGCGCCGCGGCGGCGACCGCCAGCGCAGCGAGCTCGAGGGCGTCGAGCCCGCGCAGGAGACGCCCGAGGCCGACCTGCTCGCGCTCGACGAGGCGATCGCCGCGCTCGAGAGGGAGGACCCGCGCCGCGCCGAGGTCGTGCGGCTGCGCTTCTTCGCCGGCCTGTCGGAGGACGAGACGGCGGAGGTGCTCGGCATCTCGAAGCGCTCGGTCAGCCGCGCCTGGAGCGAGGCGCGGGCGCGGCTGGCGCTGCTCGTGGACCCGGACTGAGCGCGATCCCTCCTCCCGAGCCCCCGCGCCCGCCCCGCCGCGCGCGGGGACACGGTCCCCGCCGAATCCCCGGCCGCGCGCGCGCGCACGGGCCTAGCCTGGGAAGCGCTCCTCCTCCGCCGGCGCCCTCCTGCCACGCGGCTGGCGTCCTGCGGCCGCGGTCTGCGGCTGGAGGAAGGACCCGCCCGCCGACATGAAGGAACACACCGACGCCGTCCAGGTCGAGCGGCTGCTCGCCGCCTGCCTCGAGCTCCACGAGGGCCGGGGGCCGCGCGCGGTGGACGACCTGCTCGCGCGGCACCCCGACTCGTCGCTCGCGGTGCGCGCGCGGCTGGACCGGCTCGCGCGCCTGGGCCTGGTCGGGGACCCGCCGCCCGACGCGCTGCCCGAGCGCATCGGCGCCTACCGCATCCTCGGCGTGCTCGGGCGCGGCGGGATGGGCGTCGTCTACGAGGCCGAGCAGGAGACGCCGCGGCGGCGCGTGGCGCTCAAGGCGCTGCGCGCGTGGCCGGGCGGCGGCGCGCGCGAGCGCTTCCGCCAGGAGGCCGAGCTGCTCGCCCGCCTGCAGCACCCCGGCATCGCGCAGGTGCACGAGACGGGCGTGGCGAGCGTCGGCGGCATGAGCGTGCCGTACTTCGCGATGGAGCTCGTGCGCGGCGCGCCGATCGATCGCTGGGCCGCGGCGGCGGGGCTCGGCGCGCGCGAGCGGCTCGAGCTCGTCGCGCGCGTCGCCGACGCGGTCGAGCACGCGCACCGGAAGGGCGTCGTGCACCGCGACCTGAAGCCCGCCAACGTGCTGGTGGACGAGCGCGGCACGCCGCGCGTGCTGGACTTCGGCGTCGCGCGCGCGCTCGACCCCGCGCTCGAGCTCGAGACGCTGCGCACGCAGGCCGGCGAGCTGCTCGGGACGCTGGGCTACATGAGCCCCGAGCAGACCGGCGGCGATCCCGCGCGCGTGGACGCGCGCAGCGACGTGTGGGCGCTGGGCGTGATCGCCCACGAGCTGCTCGCGGGCGCGCTGCCGTTCCCGGTCGAGGGGCGCGACGCGCTGGAGGCGCTGCGCGCGCTGCGCGAGGACGAGCCGCCGCGCCTCCCGCCGCGGCTGCGCGGCGACGTCGAGACGATCGTGCGCAAGGCGCTCGAGAAGGACCCCGCGCGGCGCTACGCGAGCGCGGGCGAGCTGGCGGCCGACCTGCGCCGCTGGCTGCGCGACGAGCCGATCGCGGCGCGGCGCGCGACGGCCTGGTACCAGCTCGCGAAGCTCTCGCGGCGCCACCGCGGCCTGGTGACCGGCGCGGCGCTCGTCATCGCCGCGCTGGCGCTCGGGCTGGCGGGGACCCTGGCCGGGCTGCTGCGCGCCTCGCACGAGCGCGACGAGGCCGAGCGGCGCTTCCGGCTGGCGAACGCGGTGCGCGCGTTCGAGAAGCGCATGTTCGCCGAGGCGGATCCGCGCCAGGAGGGCGTGCGCGTGCGCGAGATGCTGGAGCGGGCCGTGCTGCTCGTGGACGAGGAGCGCCACGACCCGCTGGAGGCGGCCGGCATCCTGCTGATGCTCGGCGAGTCGCACGCCAGCCTCGGGCTGTGGGAGGAGGCCGAGCCGCTGCTCGTGCGCGCCGTCGAGCTCTTCGCGCGCGAGCTGGGGCCGGAGGACCTCCAGACGCTCGACGCGCGCACGCGCCTGGCCGGCGTCTACCACCCGCTGATGCGCATCGACGACGCCGAGCGCGCGCTCGCCGACGTCGTGGAGACCGCCACGCGCGCGCTCGGGGCGGCGCACGAGGTGACGCTCGAGGCCGGCCTGATGCGCGCGACGCTGGCCTTCGAGCGCGGACGCTTCGACGAGTCGGCGCGCGTGGCGCGCGCGATCGCCGCGCTGGCCGCTCCCGGCAGCAACGCCTGGGTCCACGCGCAGAAGCGGCTGTCGAAGGCGCTGCTCCTGCTCGGCGAGCTCGAGCCGGCCGTGGCCGTCGGGCGCGAGGTCCACGCCTGGGCGCTCGCGGCGCACGGCAAGGAGCACCCGGCGGCCTGGGGGGCGATGGACACGCTGGGCAACGTGCTCGTGTACGCGGGGCGGCTGGAGGAGGGCCTGGCGCTGCTCGAGGAGCTCGTGGACCAGCGCCGGCGCGCGCTCGGCGAGACGCATCCCGACACGCTCAACGCCAAGGAGAACCTGGCCTCCGCGCGCTCGCGCGTGGGCGACCACGCCGGCGCGGAGGCGCTGGCGCTCGAGGTGCTGGGCGTGCTGGAGGAGCGCTTCCCGCCCGACCACGAGGAGCGGCTGAGGGTGCTCGCCACGCTCGGCGGCGCGTACGTGAACCAGGGCCGGCCGGACCTGGGCGAGCCGCTCCTGCGCGAGGTCCTCGCGCGCACGCGCGAGGTGCGCGGACCGGAGCACGACAAGACGCTGGGCGCGATGAACAACCTGGCGCTCGCGCTCTTGCGCCTGGGGCGCCAGGACGAGGCCGAGGAGCTCTACCTGCAGTCGCTCGACGCCGCGCGCCGCACGCTCGGCCCGCGCCACCAGCAGACGCTGACGACCGGGTTCAACCTCGGCATGCTCTACGTGCTCGCCGGCCGCCACGAGGACGCCGATCCGTTCCTGCGCGAGGCGGTCGAGACCGGGCGCGAGGTGCTCGGCCCCGACGACGCGTCCGAGGCGGAGTTCCTGCGCGCCTATGGCGCGAACCTGACCTTGCTGGGCCGCTACGAGGAGTCCGAGGCGGCGCTCCTCGACGCGCGCGAGCGCATGCAGCGCACGCTGCCCGCGCATCGCACGCACGACAGCTACCGCAAGGTGCTGCGCTCGCTCGAGGCCCTCTACCGCGTGCAGGGGCGGACGGACGAGGCCGAGCGCTTCGCGCGCGAGCGCGCGCGGTGAGCGCGCGCGGCACGGGCGTCGCGCCTGCGTCGTCGTGACGAGCTGCGCGGAGCGCCGGCGCGCGTCGTCCCTCCCTCGCCGATCGAGCCGTCGGAGATCGACCCTCTCATCCCATCTCAGCTCCCCTCCTCGCCCGAAGCGCCCTTGCGCGCGACGATCGCGCACAGCTCGTCGGCCGCGATCGTCCCCTTCGCCTCGAGCAGCTCCAGGAGCGCGCCGAGGAAGAGCTCCAGGTCGCTGACCTCCTCCTCGAGCGCCCGGATGCGCTCGTCCTGCCCGCGGTCGAGGTCCGCCTGCCCGCGCCGCAGCTCCGCGGCTCGCCGGCGCGCCGCGCTGCGCGCCAGCCGCAGCCTCTTCACCTCGCCCCGGGTCGCCAGCCCCTGCTCGTCCAGCCAGTTCCAGATGCCCATGGGGATCTCCCTCTCCGTCACGCTACGCCGTCTCGCGCGATCGCGCTCCTCCTCCGGAGGCCTGCGGCGAGGCGCGCCCGGACGCGGCGCCGGAGGCCGCCGGTCGCGACGTCCTCGCGCAGGGTGCGGCCTGCTCCGGCGCCTCAGCCACCCGCGAGGGCGAGGAACTCCTCCTCGTCGAGCACGCGTACGCCGAGCTCGGCCGCCTTCTTCGCCTTCGAGCCGGTCTTTTCCCCCGCGACGAGGAAGTCGGTGCGGGCGCTGACGGCGGAGACGACCCGCGCGCCGGCGTCCTCCGCGCGGCGCTTGGCCTCGGCGCGCGAGAGCGAGGGCAGCGTGCCGGTGAAGACGAGCGTCTTGCCGGAGAGCGGCCCCGCCGCCGCGCAGCGGCGCTCGGGGTAGACGATCGCGACGCCGCCCGCGAGCAGGCGCTCGAGGAAGCGCGCCGAGGCCGGGTCGGCGAACCAGGCGCGGATCGCGCGCGCCATCTCCGGGCCGATGCCTTCCAGGTGCAGCAGGTCCTCCTCGCTCGCGCCCGAGAGCTCCTCGAGCGTCGCGAAGCTGCGCGCGAGCAGGCGCGCCGTCGCCGAGCCGACCTCGGGGATCGCCAGCGCGACGAGGAAGCGGTCGAAGGGCACGCGACGGCGCTCGGCGAGCTGCTCCATCAGGTTCGCGACGCTCTTCTCGCCCCAGCGCTCGAGCTCGAGCAGCGGCTCCGGCCGCAGGTGGAAGACGTCCGCGGGGCTCTCGATCAGGCCGGCCTGGACGAGCTGGAGGATCAGCTTCTTGCCCAGCCGGTCGATCTCGAAGGCCGAGCGCCCGCACAGGAGCTCGGTGCGGCCGACGAGCTGCGGCAGGCACGCCAGCCCCGCCGGGCACAGCCAGTACTTGCCGCTGGCGCGCACCGGCGTGCCGCAGGCCGGGCAGCGCTCGACCATCGCGAAGCCTTCGCGCCAGCCGTGGAAGACGCCCGCGCGCACGCGGCCGTCCTCGCCCAGGAGCTCCTCGGGCAGGCTCGCCTCCCAGGCGGCCGGCGCCTCGCCCTCGGCCTTGTGCGCGACGCCCATCACCTGCGGGATCACGTCGCCGGCGCGCTCGAGGAAGACGCGGTCGCCGATCGAGAGGCCGAGCCGCTCGACGTGCTCGGCGTTGTGCAGCGTCGTGTGGCGCACGGTCACGCCTCCGACCTCGACCGGCTCGACGTGCGCGCGCGGCGTCAGGCGGCCGTTCGTGCCGACCATGACCTCGATGGCGCGCAGCCGCGTCGTGGCCTCGACGGGGCGGAACTTGTGCGCGTACTGCCAGCGCGTCGCGCGCGCGGTGCGGCCGAGCCGCTCGCGCAGGTCGAGCCGGTCGAGCTTGGCCACGATCCCGTCCACCTCGTAGGGCAGCTCGAAGCGCCGGCTCTCGAGCTGGTCGTGATAGGCGAGGCAGGCCTCGAGGCCGCGCACGAGCTGCCGCTCGCCCGAGTCGGGCAGGCCCCAGTCGCGCAGCGCCTCGAACCACTCGCCGTGGGTCGCGAACGCGGCGCCCTCGACGCGCGCCACGGCCCAGGTCTGGAGCTCGAGCGGGTAGCGCTGCACCTCGGCCGGGTCGTTGCGCCGGATCGCGCCGGCCGTGGCGTTGCGCGGATTCGCGAAGGGCGCGAGGCCGTCGGCCGCGCGGCGCGCGTTCAGCGCCTCGAAGGCCGCCCGACGCATCAGGATCTCGCCGCGCACCTCGAGCAGCCGCGGCACCGGCCGCCGCTCCGCGGAGAGCACCAGCGGCAGGTTGCGCACGGTGCGCAGGTTGGCCGTGACGTCCTCCCCCACCGCGCCGTCGCCGCGCGTGACGCCGCGCACGAGGACGCCGTCCTCGTAGAGCAGCGAGGCGCTGACGCCGTCGAACTTCGGCTCGACCGCCCACGCGAGCGCCGCGGCGGCCTCCTCGTCGAGCTTGAGGAAGCGCCGCACGCCGGCCTCGAACTCGCGCACCTCGTCCGCCTCGAACAGGCTCTCGATCGAGAGCATCGGCACCTCGTGCGCGACGCGCTCGAACCCCTGCCCTTCCGGCAGGGGCGCGCCGACGCGCTGCGTCGGGCTGTCGGGCGTGACGAGCTCGGGATGCTCCTGCTCGAGCCCCTGGAGCTCGCGGAACAGCCGGTCGTACTCCGCGTCGGAGACCTCCGGCCGCCCCTCCACGTAGTAGAGGCGGTCGTGCCGGCGGATCTCGTCGCGCAGCGCCTCCAGCCTGGCCTCGACGTCGTTCGCGCGCATGGCTCGGGCCGGGCTCCCCGCGGCGGGCGAGGACGGGAGGCCGAGGAGCACGATCATGAGGAGCGAGCGTGCGGCGGTCCACCGCCGCGCCGCGCGCCGCGCGTCGCCCGACGCCGCGCGAGCGCTCAGAACGGCGTCTCCTCGGCCGCGCTCCGGCCCTGCTCGCCCTCCCCCTCCGCGTCCTCCGCGTCGTCGAGCGCGGCGTAGCCCATGTAGGGCACGCGCAGGCGCGAGACGCGCTGCCCGGAGACCGGGTCCTCGCGCTCCTCGATGCGCAGCTCGGCGCGCACGCCGCGTCCGACCAGCTCGTCCGGCTCGATGCGCAGGCGCCCCGAGACGTCGAACCCCATGCGCGCGAGCACCGCCTTGACGCGCGGCAGCCCGCGCGGGCTCCAGACCAGGGAGTCCCACGCCGCCGTTCGCCCGGCGTAGTCGCCGGCGGCCACCTCGAGCCGCAGCGCCCAGCGCGGATGGCCCTCGCGCGTCACCCCCTCGCGCACCTCGGCCACGCGGCAGCGGTACACGCCCTCGGGGACGGAAACGTAGGACTCCGCGTCCTCCACGTCGGTGAAATCGACCTGCATGGGGTCCTCCCTGGTCCGGAACGTCTCCGGCGCCCCCTCCGCTGGACGGCGCCGGCCCCAGCCAGACGCGCGGGAGAGCCGGCGGTAACGCTCCGCAGCGCGGAACCGCGGGACACGGCCTTGATCCGCAACCGCGGGCGGGTGGAATCGTCCTGCATGCAGCCGTCGTGGATGCAGACCTCCGATCCCCTGGCCGGCGCGCCGGCTCCCTCCGCCGGGCTCGAGCGGCTGTCCGCCGCGATCGCCCGCGTGTGGGGCATCCACCGCCTGCGACCGTTGCAGGAGGAGGCGATGCGGGCGGTGCTCGCGGATCGCGACCTGCTGCTCGTGCTGCCGACCGGCGGCGGCAAGAGCCTCTGCTACCAGGCGCCCGCGCTCCTGCGCGAGGGCCTGACCGTCGTCGTCAGCCCGCTCATCTCCTTGATGAAGGACCAGGTGGACGGCCTGCTCCAGAACGGCGTGGCGGCCGGCATGCTGACGAGCGCCCAGACGCCCTCCGAGCGCCGCGCGGTGTTCGAGGCGCTCGAGCGCGGCGAGCTGCACCTGCTCTTCGTCGCGCCGGAGCGGCTGGCCCTGTCGGGCTTCCTCGAGAGCCTGGTCGCGCGCGGGCTGGCCGCGCTGGCGGTGGACGAGGCCCACTGCATCAGCCACTGGGGCCACGACTTCCGGCCGGAGTACCGCCAGCTCGGCGAGCTGCGCCGGATCGCGCCGCACGTGCCGATCCACGCCTTCACCGCCACGGCGACCGAGCGCGTGCGGCACGACGTCGTGTCGGAGCTGGGCCTGGAGGACCCGGTCGTGCTGGTCGGCCTCTGCGACCGGCCGAACCTGACCTACCGCGTGCGCCCGCGCGCGGAGGTGGCGGCCCAGGTGCTCGAGGTCATCCGGCGCCACCCCGACCAGGCGGGCATCGTCTACTGCATCTCGCGCAAGGAGGTCGAGGCGCTGGCCGAGCGCCTGCGCCGGGAGGGCGTGCGCGCGGATGCGTACCACGCCGGGCTCGACGCGGGGGTGCGCAAGGACGTGCAGGAGCGCTTCCTCGCGGAGGAGCTCGACGTGGTCGTGGCGACGGTCGCCTTCGGCATGGGGATCGACCGCACCGACGTGCGCTACGTCGTGCACGCCGCCCTGCCGAAGGGCATCGAGCAGTACTGCCAGGAGACCGGACGCGCGGGCCGCGACGGGCTCCCCGCGGAGTGCGTGCTCTTCTACTCGGGCGCCGACTACCACGGCTGGCGCTCGCTGCTCGAGCGCGGGCACGCGGAGTCGCAGGCGAGCGGCGAGGGCGGGCCGGGCGCGCAGGAGGCGCTCGACGGCTCGATCGAGCGTCTGGGGCAGATGATGTCCTTCACGACGCGCTTCGTGTGCCGGCACAGCCAGCTCGCGCGGCACTTCGGCCAGGAGATCGAGCTCCCGCCCGAGGGCTGCGGCGCCTGCGACGTGTGCCTGGGCGAGCTCGCGTGCGTGCCCGACCCGCTCGTGCTGGCGCAGAAGATCCTCTCGTGCGTCGTGCGCTGCGAGCAGCGCTACGGCGCGGCGCACGTCGCCGACGTCCTGCGCGGCGCGAGCACGGCCGGGATCCGGCGCGCGGGGCACGACCGCCTCTCGACCTACGGGCTCTTGAAGGAGCACTCGAGCGCCGAGGTGCGCGCGTGGATCGACCAGCTCGTGGGGCTGGGGCACCTGCGCGTCGCGGGCGACCGCTACCCGACCTTGTTCCTCTCGCAGAGCGGGGTGGCGCTGCTCAAGGGCCAGCAGGAGGTCGTGCTGTTCGCGCTGCCCAAGGCGCGCGCGGAGAGCGCCCGCCGCCAGCGCGGGGCGCTCGTGGACCCGGGCGAGCCCGAGCCCGACGCGGAGCTGTTCGAGGCGCTGCGCGCCTTCCGCCGCGAGCTCGCGCGCGAGCGCGGCGTGCCTCCTTACCTGATCTTCAACGACCGCACGCTGGCGCAGATGGCCGGCAAGAAGCCGCGCACGATCGAGGCCTTCCGCTCGCTGAAGGGCGTGGGCGAGAAGAAGGCGGCCGACCTCGGGCCGCCCTTCCTGGAGCGCATCGCGCGCCACCTGGACGCGGCGGAGGCGCGCGCGGACGGGGGGAGCGTATCCTCGGACGGACCATGACCGCTCCGCGTCCCTCGTCCCGACCGGGCCGATTCGCCCGCGCCGTCCTGCTCGCTCCGCTGGGCTCCCTCGCCTGCGCCTCGGGCGGCGAGCGGGCGATCGGCCCGTACGCGTGGGACGAGCGCCCGGAGGCGCCGCGCCCGGCGCCGGCGCAGGAGAGCGTCGAGCGCGCCTCCGGCGCGCCCGATCCCGCGCCGGAGGGCTCGCTCGACACCTCGGCCTACCTGCCCGAGCCGGTCGGACCGCAGCCCCCGGACGAATGGAAGGTCGTCGGCCCGAAGCGCACCGACTGGGGTGACACGATCTCGGTGCAGCGGCCGACCGAGGGCCTGCGCATCGAGGGCACGATCGTGCAGGCCTCGCCGCGCACGGCGATGATCCTCTACGAGCATCGCGGCCCCTTCGAGGACGTGGTGCTGCAGGACACGGTGCTGCGCGTCGCGCCGGGGACGCTCCCGCTCGACCGGTCGTACTGGGGGCTGCGCGGGTACGACGTGATCGACATGCTGCTCTCGCGCGTCGAGATCACGGGCTTCGGCAAGGTGACGCCCAGGCACGACGAGGGGCACGCGATCTACCTGAACCTGCGCGGCTCGCTCACGCTCGAGGGCTGCGACATCCACCACAACGGCGGGCAGGGCCTGCAGCTCGTCGACCGGCCGGCGGAGTCCACCTTCCCGCCGGGGCCGGCGCTGGGGTTCGTCGCGGTGCGCAACACGCTCTTCCTCGAGAACGGCTTCAACCCCGACCGCGGCGGCTTCCAGGTCTCGATCTTCGGCACCGGGCAAGACGTGCGCATGCAGGACGTCGTGATCGCCGCCGGGCACGACGGCACGGTGTATCCCGAGGGGATGACGGGCGGCGCGCTCGTGATCGAGGCCGAGCCCTACCGCGAGTGGGGCGGGCGGCCGGTGTGGTGGCGCCCCGAGGAGCTGCCCGAGGGGTACGAGACGCCCTTCACGCAAGGCGACGTCGAGCTCGTGCGCGTCCACGTGCTGCACAAGAGCCCGAACCGGCCCGTCGTGCAGATCAAGGGCTGCCGCAGCCTGACCGTGCGCGAGTGCACCTTCGCCGAGGGGCGCATCGACATCGACGCCCCGGGCAAGCCGGGTCGCGACAGCGGCAAGATCGTCTGGCAGGGAAACCGCGGCCCTGCGGTCGTCTACGTGCGCGGCGAGCGCAAGGGCACGGCCGGCGAGGACTTCGTCGTCGAGTGACGCGCGGCGCGCCCGGGCGCGCGCCGGCCGCCTACGCGCCCGCGGCGCTCGTCGCGGCGAACACGCGCCGCAGGTTGTCGCCCAGGATGCCGCCGACCTGCTCCTCCGCGAGGCCCGCGCGCAGGAGCAGCTCCGCCAGCACGCCGTAGCACGAGGCGTCCTCCAGCCACTGCGGCCCGCGCTCGATGCCGTCGTAGTCCGAGCCGATCCCGACGTGCTCGGCGCCCGCCACCTCGACGGCGTGCAGGACGTGCTCGACGAGGCGCGCCGCGGGCAGCGGGCGCGCCTCGGCGCGCATCAGCGCCTGCTGCTGGACGAAGGCGCGCCCCGGATCGCCGGCGGGAATCGCCGTGTACCGCTCGAGGGCGCGCACGCGCGCCTCCTCGGCCCGCGCGTCCGCGTCGAGGAAGCCGGGATGGAACACGATCCCGACCACGCCGCCGCGCGCGGCCAGCGCGCGCAGCTGCTCGTCGGTCAGGTTGCGCGGGTGGTCGTGCAGCGCGCGGCAGCCCGAGTGGCTGGCGATCGGCGGCCGCTCGCAGACCTCGAGCGCGTCGAAGAACGAGCGCTCGCCCGCGTGCGAGAGGTCCACCATGATCCCGAGCTCCTGCGCGCGCCGCACGAGCGCGCGGCCGAAGGCCGAGAGCCCGCTCGGCACGCCCGCGCCGGCGCCCGGCTGGCACGAGCGGATCCACGACAGGTGGTTGTTCCACACCAGGGTCAGGACGCGCAGCCCGCGCGCGGCGAAGCGCTCGAGCGTCGCGAGGCTCTCCTCGAGCGCGTGGCCGCCCTCGATGCCGAGCACGCCCGCGATGCGCCCCGAGGCGCGCGCGCGCTCCAGCTCGGCGGCGTCGCGCGCGAGCGCGAAGCGTTCCGGACGGCGCGCCGCGAGCGCGTGCGCGGCGTCGATCATCGCGCCCGCGCGCGCCGCCGGCGCGTCGGGGAAGCGCGCGGGATCCACCCAGCACACGACGACCCAGGCGCCGAGCCCGCCGGCGCGCGCGCGCTCGAGGTCGAAGTGGCCCTCCTCGGAGCGCAGGCCGAGGTCGAGGCCGAGGTCCACGGCGCGGCCGATGGCGTCCACGTGGGCGTCGAAGGCGGCCCCGCGCGCGACCAGGCGCCGCGCGGCGGGCGAGAGCGGCGGGGCGGCGATCGGCTCGGGCGGCGGCACGCGGCCACGGTAGCGAACGCCCGCGGCCGGGTCCGTCGCCGGCGGGCGGCTCGCGAGCTCCTCACGCCGTGCCAGCGTCCGGGCGCGGGCGGCTGTCAAGCTGACAGCCTGGCCCGCCCAGCGGCCGCATGCCTGCCATTGTGACAGCAACAATGGGCACGCCGGTGGCGGCCGAGGCCGGGCGCGGGCGCGCGACGGGCCCCCGCGCTCGGGCGCGGGGGGCGGCACGGGCTTTGCTCTTTTCGGGGCCACGACGGGGATTCCCTCGGGCCTCACCATGCTCCTGCCCAGCCGACGCATCCTGCTCGCCGACGACGACCACGAGGTCCGTCAGGGCGTGGCCGACCTCCTCGCGGGGATCGGCCTGCACGTGCTCCAGGCGGAGAGCGGGACCGAGGCGATCGAGCTCGGCCGCATCGAGCGCATCGACGGCGCGCTCTTCGACGTCCACATGCCGGGCGTGTCGGGCATCGAGGCGATCACGATCCTGCGCCGCGAGGTGCTCGAGCTGCCCTGCATCGTCTACTCCGGGCGCTGGAGCCCGGAGCTCGAGCGCGAGGCGTTGCTCCTCGGGGCCGCCGCGTGCCTCAAGAAGCCCGTCGACCCAGACCTCCTCCGCAGCGAGGTGCGGCGCATCCTGCGCCTCGCGCCGGAGCACAACTGAGACGCACCGTCGCGCGACGCGGCGGTCCCTGGACAACCCGATTCCGACCCCAAGACCCAGACGAAGACGAACGACATCTCCATGGCTACCAAGACCAAGTCGAAGGTGAACCTCCGCCCCCTCGGTGACCGGGTCCTCGTGCAGCGCGCCGAGGCCGAAGAGAAGACCGCCGGCGGGATCCTCCTGCCCGAGAGCGCCAAGGACAAGCCGAAGGAAGGCGTGATCCTGGCCGTGGGCGAGGGCAAGACGCTCGAGAGCGGCGAGCGCCAGAAGATGACCGTCAAGGTCGGCGACCGGGTCCTGTTCAGCTCGTACGCCGGCACGGAGGTCAAGATCTCCGGCGAGGAGTACCTGATCATGAGCGAGAACGACGTTCTCGCGGTCCTGGACTGACCGACGCCTCCGACACGCTCCTTTCCAGAGAGAAGCCATGGCCAAGCAGATCAGCTACGACTCCGAGGCGCGCGAGCACATCCGCATCGGGGTGAAAAAGCTCGCCCGGGCGGTGAAGGTCACCCTCGGTCCCCGCGGACGCAACGTCATCATCGAGAAGTCCTTCGGCAGCCCGACCGTCACCAAGGACGGCGTGACCGTGTCGAAGGAGGTCGAGCTCGAGGACCCCTACGAGAACATGGGGGCCCAGCTCGTGAAGGAGGTCGCCTCGCGCACGAACGAGGGCGCGGGCGACGGCACGACGACGGCCACGGTGCTGGCCGAGGCGATCTTCGAGGAGGGCCTCAAGAACGTCACCGCCGGCGCCAACCCCGTCGCGCTGAAGCGCGGCATCGACAAGGCCGTCGGCGCCGTCGTGGCGCACCTGCAGAAGATCTCCAAGTCGGTCGACGACTCGGACGTGGCCCGCGTGGGCTCGATCGCCGCGAACAACGACGAGGAGATCGGCGAGATGATCTCCGAGGCGATGAAGCGCGTCGGCAAGGACGGCGTGATCACGGTCGAGGAAGGCAAGAGCTTCAAGACCGAGGTCGAGTGGGTCGAGGGGATGCAGTTCGACAAGGGCTACCTCTCGCCGCACTTCATCACGAATCCCAAGACCATGGAGGCGGTCTTCGAGGACTGCCTGATCCTGGTCAACGAGAAGAAGATCTCGTCGATCAAGGACATGATCCCGCTGCTCGAGGAAGTGATGCGCAGCGGCCGTCCGCTGGT
>CADEGS010000084.1 GCA_902826945.1 uncultured bacterium
GCGGCGAGGGGCGCGGCGTGCGCACGATGACGCTCGCGCCCGAGCTCCCGGGCGCCTCCGAGCTCGTGGCGGAGCTCGCGCGCGCGGGCGTACGCGTCTCGCTCGGCCACAGCCGCGCGCGCGCCGCCGAGGCGCGAGCCGCCGCGCGCGCCGGCGCGTGCGGCGCGACGCACCTCTTCAACGCGATGGCGCCGCTGCACCACCGCGAGGCGGGCCTGGCGGGCTTCGCGCTCTCCGACGACGCGCTGGTGGCCGAGCTGATCGGCGACCTCGAGCACGTCGGGCCCGAGGCGGTCGCGCTCGCGCTGCGCGCGCGCGGGCCGCACGGGCTCGCGCTCGTCAGCGACGCGCTGGCGCAGGCCGGGACGGGCTGCGAGCGCTTCGAGGCGCACGGCCGCGCGCACCGCGTCGGCCGCGCGGTCTGGTTCGCCGACGCCGCGGGCGCCGAGCACCTGGCCGGCGCCGCCGCCTCGCAGCTCGAGGCCGTGCGCCGGCTGGTCGGCGCGGGCGTCGTCGCGCTGCCCGAGGCGCTGGCGATGGCCTCGGCCACCCCGGCGCGCGCGCTCGGGCTCGAGGCCGAGCTCGGCTCGCTCGCCGCCGGCGCGCGCGCGGACCTGATCGTGCTCGAAGGGCCGGAGCTGCGCCTGCGCGAGGTGCTCGTCGGCGGCCGGACGGCCGCCATCTGAGCTCGGCGCGGGCGAGCCGCATCCCGCTGCGGCCGCTCAGCTCCGTGTTTCGGGTGGGAGCGGATCGCCTTCCCGGGACGCTACATGCTCACGGAAACACGAACGGGACCAGCTCCGTCGCAACGCACTGCTCGGCGACGTGATCGAGCACGAGTCCCTGGCAGACGAGCCGCGTCTCGGAGAGCCCGAGGGGACGAAGGCGCGCAGGGTGGCCGTTCCCTCCTCCGTCGCCAGGCGCAGGCCGAGCCTCCTCCGCCCGGCGATCCCGGGGGACGTCAGCGAGCAAGGCTCGAGGACCTGCCCGGGATTCGCCTGCCGACCCGCGAGGAAGAGGACGGAGGAGCCGGGGGGTGCGTTGCGCACCACCCAGGTGTTCAGCTCGCCGGCGCGGCCAGGGCTCGGCAGGGACAGGGCCGGCCCCAAATGAACCTCGTCGGCGCCGAGGTCGATCGGGCCGGAGCGCCGCGGCTCGAGCTGGAAGTCTCCCTCGTCGGTGTGGTCCGCGAGCAGCGGATCGCCGAGGTCGACGAGCGGGGACCCGGGCGAGAGCTGGAAGTCGCCTGCGGACCCGCCGAGGAACTCCGGGTCGAGATCGAAGATCGTGGAGATGTTCGGCGGCATGCCGAGGACGACGATGCCGCCCGCTCCGCCCTCGATGTCGCAGTGACGGATCGTGGCGACGGAGGTGCCGAAGGCGGTCATGTGCCAGATCTGCGGAGCCGTAAAAGGCGACTCATTCCCCCAGACGATGGTGTTGGTCATCGTTGCCGAGGGGTCTCCGTTGAAGAACGCGATGCCGCCACCCATCCCTCCCCTGTTGTGCGCTACGGTGCAGCTCTCGATCCGGCACTGGAAGGCCTGAACCGTGATTCCACCTCCGGGGCTGGGGGCCGGACCCGGGATCATGTTACCCACAATGACCGAGTTGCGAATGCTGCCGAACACGCCGATTATACCGATTCCTCCTCCGTCGAAATTCGAGGTGTTGTCCGCGATGCGGCACCGATCGACGTTGACATATGCCATGTGCAGGCCGCCACTGCCGCTTGTCGCAAAATTCCCTTGAATAGTGCAGTCCCTAATCTCTCCCGGGTGCATCGCAACGGCAGGATCAACAAGATAATAGATTCCTCCGCCCACCAGGGCCCGGCATGCAAGAATCGAACACATTTCTATTGTAGGCGTTGCGCCATTGTCGCACCGGATCCCGCCGCCAAGGCCTCCTTGGCCATTCATGATGGTCACGCCGTGAAGAATGGTCTTGTTCGTCACGCCGGTTCCTCGGAATGTAAACCCGATCCCGAGGCCTTCGCCATCGATCACGCAGTCCTTCGGGTCTCCTCTGTGTTCGATACGAAGGTCTTTTCCTGAGACGAAGACATTTCTATTGCCATTGCCCCTGAATTCGCCAGAACCAAGAAGCACCGTGTCGCCCGTCACTGCAGCGTCAACAGCCTCCTGAATGCTCGAGTAGAGCACTTGTGGGCCACCGCTTGATGGGAGCACCCAGACAAGTCCGGCCGGTCGGACGAGATTCGGCGCCTGCATCGTTTGCCCAGGCATTGCGGCGCTGATGGCCACCCAGGCAGCAATATGCCCAAGGCTTCGCCATGAAAAGTAGTGCTTCATGGTTGGATCTCGAGATCCTGTGCGTTTGTCAGCGCCTTGTCATGGATGTTGTCATTGTCATATACCCATGCTTGGGTGTGCAGGACAGCTCCTACAAGCAGGGGGTTGTTGGGAATCTCGATCTCGAAGGTCACAGTTCCGTCCGTTGCTCTCTCCGTCGGCGACTGACCGAGGAGCTCACCACTTCCGCCGTCTCTGCAAAGCAGAACGTCGCCGGTAGCAAGCGGAAGCTCGTCGGGTTCATCAAAGGCAAAAATCCAGGCCGACTCGTAGCCGTCAGGGAGCATCACGGTGCCTGTCGCCATCTCTCCGATCGACGCGGCAGTGAAGCCAAGGCTGGGAAAGTTGATCCCTGCATTTCGGCACTGCACCGCGATTCCGTAGCTGCGACATACCTCCCTGTTCATCCAGAAGACAGCTTTCTGAGATGCAGAGAGATTCTCTTCTGCTACGCACGAGCCTGGCAAGGCAACCGCGGCACATCCACTATTGCCAGAAAAGGCCCCATCAACAAGCGGTACCTCAAAGGCCGACTCGGGCGGCTGCGGAAAGGCAGATGCTGCAGTAATAGAAAGCTGGGCTGGGATGTTGGTCCAGTTCGAATCATCTCGAAGGTAGAGGCGGCTGTGACGGCTGTGGAAGTCGCTAGAGGCGTCAAGTAAATCTTGCTTGAGTATCAGGGCGTGCCACAAGTCGTGAAGTCGGGTTGTTGTTGGAAACGAATAAAAGGCGAAGGTGGGGTCTCCAGGCGGTTCGCTGGCGGAGTCCCTTGCATAGTCATATTGCGGAGGATCCAAGAGCGCGACAGCGGCTGCATCGCGGCCAAACCGCGCCAGGGATGGGTCGCCGGACGCGATGAAAGTTGGCACAAGTGGGGTGTATTGCCTAACGTAGTTGGAGGCTCCGCTTGTGCGAAGTGACGCCAGTTCGGAAGTCGGAATGCCGCTGTGTAGCCCTGGAATGCGTTCGTCGATAGAGGTTGTTCGGTGATCCGGGACTCAGGTCGCGAGCCCAGTGAACGCCGCTGGATGGAGGGGAATCAACAGGGCGGGCATCCAAACAGGTTGATCCCAGGAGACGAATGCGGCGACACGGGTGTCCCTCTGTGACTGCGAGGAATAGTTCTGGCCCACCCACGCGCGGTTAGGCTGGTAGGCCAAGAACGATGTGTAGATCGCCCCTGTGGAGAGGCCGGAGACGACGATCCGGTCGTTGTCGATGTGGTAGGTCGCGGCATGTTCAGCGATCCACTGCCGTGCCCAGACCATGTCCTTCTCCCCGTAGAAGTAGTTGAAGTCGTTCCATGGGGATGGCGAGGGTTCCGTCACGTCATCAGGCGGATACCAAAGGTTGTAGTCCCAGCAGGGTGGGGGATTGGTGGACGTCCCGCCGACTTCTATGCAGCGTTGGATCTGTGTGCTCGTGGGCTGTGAATTGGATCCGACGCCTCCAACGGTTACCACACACCAGCCGTCGCCGAGGGCCGTCTCGAGGAACGTGGGGACAACGTTCGGTATCCCTGTGCTCTCGCTAAAGGGACCGGCAGTGCAATAGAAGAGGGTCGGGAACCGTTCCCCCATTGCAGGCGAATAAGGCCAGTAGATCGAAAGAACCTGATAGTCATGCGGAACGGCATCGCTCCTGCTCTCGGCGTTCAAGAGAGGGTTTGCGATGTCTTGCGCGGGAGCGTACGGAAAGGTCGTTCCTCCCGTGGCTGGGTTCGTCAGCGGCGAGAAGGTGTTCCCGCTCTCCCCTTGCATGAGATCCAGGTATGGGTACGCCTGCCCAAACATTTCTTGGGCGCTAGCGGACGGAGCCATGGCGAGACAGAAGAGCGCAATAGAGCGAGCGGCCATCGTACCTCCGGGAAGGAAGTGGGGCTGAATTCGTTGGGTTCTCGAGGAGATGGCGAGGATAGGGTCGTTCCGAGGTTTCGGGGGCGGAGGCCGCAGTTTTTTGGTGGTCTCCCTTTCCGACCGCAAGCCCAGGGCTGACCCTCGTCAGCGATGCGCGAGGTGCTCGTGGGCGGTCGGGTTGCGGGACCCTGAGCGTCGAGGAGCGGCGCCCCGGGGGATCTCACCCCCGCAGCGGCGCCGCGTCCGCCCGGGCCCTCACTCGAAGCGCACGTCGTCGAGATAGAGGTTGAGCAAGAGCTCTGCGGCGCCGCACGGCGGAAGGCCTCCGGCGCTGCCGAGCACGCGCAACTCGATCTCCACCGGATCGCCGTGCACGAAGCCGCTCGCCGCGAGGTCGATCGCGTGCCGGCCGGGCGGTGTGACGCCGTCCAGCGCGACGAGCGTGCAGGGGCCCTCCTGCGCATAGGAGTCGCGAGCGAGCGGGAGGCTCGCCTGCAGGCCGGCGGCCGCGCCGACGCCGCGCACGACGGCCTCGATGCGGACCTCCTCGTGCATCCGGCCTCCCAGCGTCGTACCCGTGCCGCCGTCGGCCCGGAACGTCAGCAGGGAGCCCTGCACCACCGCCTTCGTGCGCAGCAGCACACCGCCCCGCGCCAGGCTCGGCGCCTCGCTCCCGCTCGCCCGCAGGCGCACGAAGAGGTGCGCGAGCGGCCCGGAGTCCGGGTCGAACGGGCTCTCGTCCTCGATCCGCGCCACGGCCGTGACGCGCGCCGCGCCTTGGACCCCCTTCAGCGGGATGACGGTCCAGCCCAGGAAGCCTTCGTCGAAGCCGCCGTTCTCGATGCCGCCGCCGGCTCGTCCGAGCGTGTGGGGCTGCCCGAGCGTCTGGGGCTGGCCGAGCGAGAGCGGGAGCAGCGCGCCGAGCGCGCACGCGAGCCAGCGCTGGCGCGATGCGAGCGCCGCGGAGAAGGGAGGAAGGAGCATGGGTCACCTCTTTCGGGAAAGGACCGGCGGCGCCGTCGGCGCGCTTCGATCGGGGATGGACTCGACTCCAGACGACCCGGTCGCAGGTCCCGTGCCGGACGCGCAGGGAGGAGATCGGGGCGCAGGGCAGGGTCTCCCCCCTCGCTCTCTCGCGGTCGCGCGGAATGCCTCGTTCCGATCTCGTAACGCGGCGGTCCGACCGGCCGCCGCGGATCGAGAGTGCTCACGTCGGATCCCTCGGACGCGATCTGGCGGGGTGTCCGGCCGCTTCCCGTTGTCCCTCCTGGAGGGCAGCCCGCGGCCAGGCGCGGGGGGCCCCCCGGCGAAGCGGGAGAAACGTCGGAACGCCGCGGCCGGGCCGCGGATCGAGAGAGGCTGGAGGAGCGACGATGGGCAAGGACGACGCGGACGGGGCGGAGCTGCTCGAGGGGCGCGACCTGCGCACGGCGGCGAAGCAGCTCGCCAAGGGGCCGATGAAGTTCGCGTTCGGGTTCAAGGACCCGCGCACGCCGGTGCTCCTGCTGGCCAAGAACAAGAGCGCGAACGCGCTGCGCAACGAGCTGAAGAAGGTCCACAAGGTGACCAAGGCCACGCACGGGATGGCGAGCGCGGAGGACAAGACGCTCGTGCTCGCGGTCGAGGGGCCCGACATCCCGAACATGGACCGCATGGTCAAGGTGCTCCTGCGCAAGGAGAAGGTCGGCAAGCTGACCGAGACGCGCGTCGAGGTGGCGGAGGACGCCGAGCGCCTGGCCGAGGAGGACGAGGAGGAGGTCGCGCTGGCGACGGCGCCGCGGGCGGCGGCGGCCGCGGCGAGCGCGAGCGCGACCGCTCCCGAGACGGACCTCGAGGAGCTGCGCGCGCTCCAGGCGCGCATCCAGCAGCTCGAGGGGCCGATCGCGACGGCGCTGCAGCGCGTCGTGCAGGGCGGCGGCGACCCGCGCCCGATCCAGCAGTACGTCGGCCTGTGCACCGAGCTCGGGCGGCGCGCGCGCGGCTGCGGCGACGCGGCGCTGGTCGCCTTCGCGATGACGGCGCTGGAGCGCGCCAAGCGCATGAGCACCGTGCTCGAGCGCGCCGGCGGGCAGGCGGCCGCGTCGAGCGCGCCGGCGGCGCGGTCCTCCTCGGCGGCGAGCGCGCTCGAGGACGTCCCCGCCGGCGTGACCGTCGAGGGCGGCAAGGGCGACAACTCCGTCGGCGTCAAGAAGACCGGCGACGGGATCGAGATCAGCTTCAAGCACGAGAAGTCGCTCCCGCTCTTCGCGAAGAACTTCAAGGTGTGGGTCATCCCCTGCTACACGAAGGGGGGCCTGAAGGCCTCGATCGAGGGCACGGGCATGATCGGCAAGACCGACGGCGTGCAGGTCGCGGTCAAGGGCGCGGGCTCGATGGAGCTCGGCGTCGGCGGCACGAGCGAGGTCGTGACCGCCGGGCCGTACGGCTCGATCGAGCTCTCCGCCGGGCTCTCGAGCTCGGTCAAGTACAGCGAGGGCTCGAGCGAGGCGCCCGACGGCTGGACCGTCGAGCCCTTCACCGTCTCGGTCAACGGCACCGGCAAGGTCGGCGTCAAGGTCGAGGTCGAGGACGGCCCGAAGCTCGACGTCTCGCAGGAGGTCGCGAACTGGGAGCTGTTCGTGATCCGCGTCGGCCGCTACACGAAGGGGCAGTTCGAGGCGATCGACGTGCGCGCGGGCAAGGACCTCGAGCGCCTGATCGCCGCGCTCGAGCAGGCCGGGCCGCGCATCGAGGCGGCGGTCGAGCAGTACGCGCCGCAGTTCGTCAAGGACGGCGCCGTCGACGCGGCGGAGTGGGCGGCCGAGGACGAGACGTCGAAGGAGATCTATGACGCCGCGGACAAGATCTTCCAGGACGTGAAGAAGGACACCGGCGTGGACGTCGGCGGCGGGGTCGAGGAGATCGTGCAGTCGCTCGTCGACGAGAACGGCGAGACCGCCGCCGAGGCGACGCGCCGCTACGAGAAGGAGGCCGAGACCTTCAACGCGACGCAGGAGGACCTGCACGCCGTGATGGGGGCGAGCGGCCTGAAGGGCGAGCTGCGCCCCTTCCGCTCGGCGGACGAGTACAACGCGATCATCGACGTGTGGCAGGCCGAGGGCGAGCTGCTCGTGAAGGGCAAGCCGGCGCCCGGCAAGTGGCGCGGCATGGTCGAGGAGCTCGTGAAGGTCGCGCGCCAGCGCCAGGCGCAGGCGAAGGCCCAGCAGGCGGCGCAGAAGAAGGCCGACGACGACCGCGCCCAGGAGGTCGTGCGCGCCGCCGTGGCGGCGATGGAGGCCGCGCGCCCGGGCGCGCAGGGCCAGGGCAACGTGCTGAACAACCGGCTGCAGAAGACGCCCAACGCGACGGCGCAGTCCTTCTTCCAGAAGGGCTGGCAGGACTGGGCCGCGGCGGAGGCGGCGCGCCAGCAGGTCGCGGGGCTCTCCGGCGAGGCCAAGGCGCAGCGGGCGCGCGAGGCGATGGCCGCCTACGAGCGCGCGCGCGCCACGTTCACGACCGGCATCCAGCACCTGTAGCGGGCCGGCCGCGCGCGGCGCGGCGCCGGGGCGGCGCGGGCCCTCCAGGAACGCTCCCGGGGGGTCGATACAGGCCGCATGCGAACCGCCTCGCTCGCGGCCTGCGCCGGCGCCTTCCTGGCGCTCGGCTGCGCGGCGCTCCGCCGCGCGGAGGCTCCGGACGAGCGCGCCGGCCAGGCCGGTGCAGCGCGCGCCGAGCGTGATGCGGCATCGAGCGCGGGCCGCGACGGCGCCGCGCTCGCCGCGGAGGATCGGTCCTCGCAGCCGGCGGCGTCGCCGGCGAGCGCGCTCCCTCCGGAGCTCGCGCACAGGCCCGCCGCGCAGCCGGCCTCGGCGCGCGCCGAGCGCGACGAGCTGCCGGCCGCGTCCGCCGCGCTGCCTTCGACCCGGCCGCTGGCAGGCGCTCCGCCGCCCGGCGGCGCGGGTGCGCCGGACGACGTCCCCGCGCTCGCGCGCGGGCTCCTGCCGCGCATCGGCGGCGGGCCGGACGCGGCGCCGCCCGGCGCCGACCCCGCTGCGCCCGCTCCCGCGCCCGTCGCGCTGGGGGAGGTGCGCGCGCACCCCTCGCGCCACCTCGGCGAGCGCGTGCGCTTCGTGCTCCAGCTCCAGACCTGCGCGCAGGACTGGAGCCCGTGCCTCTCGCGCTTCGGCCCCGAGGAGTGGATCGCCGCGCAGGGCTGGCCGGACGAGGCGTTCGTGTGGGAGGAGCGGGTCTTCGCCGACCCCGCCGCGCGGCTCTTCGCGCGCCGCGGCACGCCGCTCGCGCGCCGGCTGCTCGCGACGCGGCCCTACGAGCGCGTCGCGCTCGTCGGCGTGGTGCGCGAGGTCTTCGGCGACGAGCCGTGGGTCGAGCTCGAGTTGCTCGAGCCGCTCTTCGAGGAGGTCGGCGAGGGCACGGTGGTCGCGGTCGGCCGCGCCCTGGAGCTCCTCGACGCCGGGCAGCTCGAGCTGGCGCGCTCGCAGCTCGAGCGCGCGCAGTCGGCCCCGCTGCCCGCCCACGCGCGCGCCGAGATCGAGCGCCTGCTCGACGAGTGCGACCGCGCGCGCGAGCGCACCGAAGCGCTGCGCCGCGCGCTGCGCTGACGGTCCGCGGGCGGCTCCCCGGGGAGGCGCTCAGAGCCCCGCGCGCAGCGCGAGCCAGAGCGCGCCGAGGGCCGCGCCCGCGACGCCGAGCATCCAGGCGGTGCTCGCCGCGAAGGTCGAGGCGAGCATCAGCACCAGGCCCGTCCCGAGCTGCGGCAGGCGCGTCTCCTTCTTCCCATAGAGGAAGAGGCCCAGGCCGACCGTGCCCACGAGCAGCGAGGCGATCACCCAGCCGGGGGAGAGGTTCGCGAGCGAAGGCATCCCGGGTCCATCGGCCGGGGCGAGCGCCGCGCTGGAGCGGCGGCCGGGGCGCGCATCCCGCGGGCTCTCCGGGCGCCGGGGAGGGCGCCTCCGCGGCTGCCGCGAGGCCCCGGCCGAAAGGACCGCCTCCGATTGCAACCCCCCCGGGCGGGAGCGATCCTCTCCCCGCGCATGCTCACCGAGCTCGTCATCCGGGACCTGGCGCTGATCGAGGAGGCGCAGGTCGCCTTCGGCCCGGGCCTGAACGTCGTCAGCGGCGAGACGGGCGCGGGCAAGACGCTGCTCGTCACCTCGCTCGAGCTCCTGCTCGGGCTGGCGCCGCGCGGCGGGCTCGGGGCGCTCGTGCGCAAGGGCGCGGCCGAGGCGCGCGTCGAGGGGCGCTTCGAGCTCGGCGACGCGGAGCGGCGTCGGCGCCTCGCGGCGCGCGTGGCGCGCGAGCTGCCGGAGCTCGAGCTGGAGCTCGAGGGCGAGCTGATCCTCGGCCGGCGCGTGACGGCCGACGGGCGCTCGCGCGCGCACGTGGACCAGCGCCCGGTGCCGCTGCGCGCGCTGCGCGCGCTGGCGCCGCTCCTGCTCGAGATCCACGGCCAGAACGAGCACCAGGCGCTGCTCGAGCCCGCCGAGCAGCTGCGCCTGTACGACGGCTTCGCCGCGGCGGAGGCGGCGCTCGGCGCGTACCGCGAGGCGCGCGAGGGCTGGCTCGCGCTGCGGCGCGAGGGCGCGCGCGTGCGCGCCGAGGCCGACCTGCGCCGCGAGCGCATCGACCTCTTGCGCCACCAGCAGGCCGAGCTCGAGGGCGCGCGGCTGCGCGCGGGCGAGCACGCCGAGCTCGCGGCCGAGCGCGCGCTCTTGCGCCGCGCGGGCGAGCTGCGCGGCGTGCTCGGGCGCTGGTGCGACGCGCTCTACGAGGGCGAGGGCGCGCTGCGCGACACGCTCGGGCAGGCGGAAGGCGAGCTCGAGCGCTGGGAGGGCGTGCTGGGGACGCTCGCGGCGGTGCTCGAGGACGTGCGCGCGGCGCGCGTGCACGTCGAGGAGGCCGGCGCGGCGCTGCGCTCGCGGCTCGACGCGGTCGTCGAGGATCCCGCGCGGCTGGAGGGAGTCGAGGAGCGCCTGGCCGAGCTCGAGCGCCTGCAGGCGAAGTACCGCGCGGACGAGGACGGGCTGCTCGAGCGCGCGCGCGCGGCGGGGCTCGAGCTCGAGCGGCTGGAGGGCGAGGAGGCGGGCGCGGACGCGCTCGAGGCGCGCGAGGCCGAGGCGCTGGCGCGCGTGGCGGCGGGGGCGCAGAAGCTCTCCGAGCGCCGGCGCGGCGCGGCGCGCAAGCTCGCGCGCACGGTCGAGGGCGTGCTCGCCGACCTCGGGCTCGCCAAGGCGCGCTTCGAGCCCGCGCTGGAGCCGACCGACGCGGCGGGCGACGACGAGGAGCGTTTCGGCCCGCGCGGCGCCGAGACGGCCGAGTTCCGGCTGGCGGCGAACCCCGGCGAGGACCTGCGCGCGCTGCGCCACGTCGCCTCGGGCGGCGAGACGGCGCGCATCATGCTGGCCTTGCGCACGGTGCTCAGCGCGGCCGACCGCGGGCGCACGCTCGTCTTCGACGAGATCGACGCGGGCGTCGGCGGGCGGCTCGGACCCGAGGTCGGCGCGCACCTGCGGCGGCTGGCCGACCACCACCAGGTCCTGTGCGTGACGCACCTGCCGGCGATCGCGGCGCAGGCGCAGGTGCACTGGAAGGTCGCGAAGGAGACGCAGGACGGCCGCACGCGCACCGCGATCGTCGCGCTCGAGGGCGAGGCGCGCGTGGCCGAGGTGGCGGACATGATCGCCGGCGGCGCGCGCCACGCGAGCGCGCGCGCCGAGGCGCGCCGGCTGCTGGGGACGCCGTGAGCGGGCCGCTCGGTCCGCTGCGCTTCCAGCGCCGCTTCCTCGAGAAGCCCTGGGGCGGGCGCGCGCTCGAGCGCCGCCCGGGGATCGCGCTGCCGGCGGGCGCGCGCGTGGGGGAGACGTGGGAGCTCGTGGACCGCGAGGCGGAGAACTCGCTCGTCGCCGAGGGCGCGCCGGAGGGCCTCGCGCTGCGCGCGCTGATGGAGGCCGACGCGCGCGCGCTGCTCGGCAAGGCGCCGGCGGGCAAAGGGGGACGCTTCCCGCTGCTCGTGAAGTACATCGACGCGGCCGAGGAGCTCTCGGTGCAGGTGCACCCCGACGACCTGTGCGCGGCGCGGCTGGGCGGCAGCGCCGAGGCCAAGACCGAGGCCTGGTACGTCGTGGACGCGGCGCCGGGGGCCGCGCTCTACGCCGGCCTCAAGCCCGGCGTGACGCGCGCCGACCTGGCGCGCATCGGCTCGACCCCGGAGGTCGTCGAGGCGCTGTGGCGCTTCGAGGTCGCGCCCGGCGACTGCATGGTCGTGCCGGGCGGCACCGTGCACGCGATCGGGCGCGGCGTGACGATCCTCGAGGTGCAGCAGAACTCGGACACGACCTACCGGCTGTGGGACTGGGGGCGCGTCGGGCTCGACGGCCGGCCGCGCGAGACGCACCTCGAGGCCGCGCTGGAGGCCGCGAGCTACGGCGCGCCGCGCCGGCCCCCGGTGCAGGCCGTGTGGGAGGACAAGGGCGCCCTGGCGCGCGCCCCGCTGGCGCGCTCGCGCTTCTTCGGCATGAACGCCCTGCGCGTGCGGGAGGAGGCGCGCCTGGCGACCGGCGGGCAGTTCCAGATCTACGCCGTGCTCGAGGGACGCGGAACGCTGCGCGCGCGCGAGGGCGGGGCGCGTATGCTCTCGCCCGGCGACGTGTGGCTGGTCCCCGCGGCGTGCGGGTACCACTGGGTGGCGCCCGCGGCCGGCGCGGAGGGGCTCCTGCTCGTCCAGCTCCTGCACCGAGCCTGACATGGCATCCAGGAAAGAGAGACGCCCGGCCCGCGCCGGGAAGACGCGGCAGAGAGGCGCCGTCGCCGGCGAGCGCGCGCGCGCGCCGGCCGAGCCGCAGGCCGAGGAGGCCGGGGGCGAGCCGCGCCTCGTGCGCCTGAACAAGGTGCTGGCGGACAACGGCGTCGCCTCGCGCCGCCACGCCGACCGGCTGATCGCCGCCGGGCAGGTCACCGTGGACGGCGAGATCGTGACCGAGCTCGGGACCAAGGTGGACCCGGCGCTGCAGAAGGTCGAGATCGACGGCGTCGTGCTGCGCCCCGAGGGCGAGCGCCACAACTACTACCTCCTGAACAAGCCCGCCGGCGTCGTGTGCACGAACGACGCGCGCGAGGCGCGTCCGCGCGCCGTGGACCTGATCGGCGACCGCAAGAAGGGCCGCATCTTCCCCGTCGGGCGGCTCGACGAGGAGACGGTCGGGCTCCTGATCCTGACCAACGACGGCGACTTCGCGAACCGCCTGGCGCACCCGCGCTACCAGGTGCCGAAGACCTACCGCGTGCAGGTCGATGGCTGGGTCAAGGACGCGGACGTGGAGGCGCTGCGCGACGGCGTGCGCGTGGCGGGCTTCCGGGCCGATTTCGAGCGCGTGCGCCTGCTCAAGCGCGGCGAGCGCTCGTCGTCCCTGCTCGTGACGCTGCGCGAGGGCAAGAACCGCGAGATCCGGCGCGTGTTCGCGGCGCTCGAGCTGCGCGTGCGCAAGCTGTGGCGCGTCGCGATCGGAACGCTGCACGCGCGCGGGCTCAAGGTCGGCCACTGGCGCCCGCTGACGCGGCCGGAGATCGACGAGCTGCTGGCGCTCTCGGACGCCCGGCCGGCCCGCCCCCCCCGCTCGTCCGGGGCGCCCGGGCGTTCCCGTCCCGAGCGCGTCCGCGAGCCCGCGAGCGACGAGCGCGGCGCAGGCGCCGAGCGTCGCCACGGCGGCGCCGGGGCGCGGGATTCGGCCCCGCGCCGGCGCTATCATCCGCGCCCGCGATGAGCTCGCCCCTCTCCGTGCACCTGCGTTCGGCCGCCTCCGCGCGCGCGGTGCGCAAGGCCGGCGCGCTCGTGCGCGAGCACCGCCTCGAGAGCGGCATGCGCGTGCTCCTGGCCGAGCGCCACGGCGACCCGGTCGCCGCCGTCTTGCTCTTCTACGGCGTGGGCGCGCGCGACGAGGCCGAGCGCGAGGCGGGCGTCTCGCACTTCCTCGAGCACATGATGTTCAAGGGCACCGCCCGCGTCGGGAAGGGCGAGGTGGACCGCATCACCGCCGAGCTCGGCGGCCAGAACAACGCCTTCACGGGCTACGACCACACCGCCTACTGGTTCGAGTTCGCCTCCGACCGCTGGGAGCAAGCGCTCGACATCGAGGCCGACCGCATGCGCGGCCTGCTGCTCGATCCGGGCGAGTTCGACTCCGAGCGCGCGGTCGTGCTCGAGGAGCTCGCGATGGGCGAGGACGACCCCTGGCGCGTTCTCACGCGCCACGTCGAGGCGGCGGTCTTCCCGCGCCATCCCTACGGCCGCCCGATCATCGGCTACCCCGACACGCTGCGCGCGCTCTCGCCGGGCGCGATGCGCGACTACTACCGCCGCTTCTACCACCCGGGCAACGCCACGCTGGTCGTGTGCGGCGACGTCGATCCCGAGCGCGCGCTGCGCGCGGTGCGCAAGCGCTTCGGGCGCGTGCCCGCCGGGCCGCCGCGCGCCGAGGCCGATCCCTACCGCCCGCCGCTCGAGTCGCCCGCCGCGGCGGTGCGCCTGCAGCTCGGCTGGGACGACCCCGGCCGGCGGCTGTGCATGGCCTGGCCGACCGCCGCCGTCGGCAGCGACGACGACTACGCGCTCGACCTGGTCGTGACGCTGCTCGCCGAGGGCCGGCTCTCGCGCCTCTACCGGCGGCTGGTGCTCGAGGAGGGCCTGGCGACGACGATCTCGGCCAGCAACGACACGCGCGTCGAGGGCGGGATCCTGTGGGTGCTGGCCGAGTGCGCGCAGGGCGTCGAGCCCGCGCGCCTCGAGGCGGCGGTGGACGAGGAGCTGGCGCGCCTGGCGCGCGAGAAGGTCGGCGCCGCCGAGCGCGAGCGCGCGCTGGCGATCCTGCGCGCCTCCGAGGCCTACGACGAGGAGACCGTCACCGACGTGGCGGAGGAGCTCGGCGAGTACGCCGTCGACCACGACTGGCGCGAGGCCTTCGACGGGGTGCGCCGGCACGAGCGCATCGACGCGGGCGCGCTGCGCGAGACCTGCGCGCGGCTGCTCGCGCCCGGGCGGCGCGTCCTCGGCTGGTCGCTGCCGCTCGAGGAGACGCGCCGCGCCGCGCCGCCGCGCGCGCGCAAGCGCAAGGCGGCGCGGAGGCGCGCGCGATGAGCCCGCGCGCGCGCGCCGCGGCCGCGCTGCCCGACATCCCGCTGGAGCGCTTCCGGCTCGACTGCGGCGCGCTCTTGCTCGTCTCGCGCCGGCCGCGCGCGCCGGTGTGCGCCGTGCAGGCGCACGTGCGCGGTGGCCACTCGCTCGACCCGGCCGGGCTCGAGGGCGTCGCCTCGCTGGCCGGGCGCCTGGTGGACCAGGGCACGCGCGCGCGCGGCGAGGAGGAGATCGCCGAGCTGCTCGAGGGCGTCGGCGGCAGCCTGAGCGGCGGCTCGACCGGCCTCTCGGGCACCGCGGCGGCGGGCGCGTGGGAGCTCTTGCTCGAGCTCTTCTGCGAGTGCCTGACCGAGCCCACCTACCCGCGCGCGCAGGTCGAGCGCCAGCGCACGCGCCTGCGCGACCGCCTGCTGGTCGAGGAGGAGGACCCGCGCGTGCAGGGCGCGCGGCTCTTCCGCCGGCTGGTGTACGGCGAGCACTGGCTCGGGCGCTCGGAGCACGGCACGCCCGACTCGGTCGTGCGCGTGGACGGCGCCGCGCTGCGCGCGTTCCACCGCAAGAACTGGTGCGGCCAGCGCGCGGTGCTCGCCTTCTGCGGCGACGTGCCCGCGCGCACGATCGTGCGCACGCTGAACCGCCGGCTGGCGCGCTGGCGCCCGGGGACGGAGCTGGCGCCGCCCGACGAGCGCTTCCCGCCGCTCGCGCGCCGCTCGGGCGCCTTCCCCGCGAAGCGCCAGCAGGTGCACGTCTTCCTCGGCCACCTCGGGATCCGCCGCAAGGATCCCGACTACGCGGCGCTGGTCGTGATGGACCACATCCTGGGCACGGGACCGGGCTTCACGAGCCGCATCTCGCGCCGGCTGCGCGACGAAGAGGGCCTGGCCTACTCGGTGGACGCGGCGATCCACGCCTCGGCCGGCGTGCTGCCGGGCACGTTCACCGCGTACATCGGCACCTCGCCCGCGCACCTCTCGACGGCGGTCGGCGGCTTCCTCGAGGAGATCCGCCGCATCCAGCGCGAGCTCGTCCTGCCCGAGGAGCTCGAGCTGGCGCGCCGCTACCTGACCGGCTCCTTCGCGCTCGGCTTCGAGCGCGCCAGCCGGCGCGCGAACCATCTCGTCGCGGCGCAGCGCAACGGGCTCCCCGACGGCCACCTGGCCGAGCTCCTGCGCCGCTTCGAGCAGGTGAGCGCGCAGGAGGTGCGCGACGTGGCGCGCCGCCACCTGCACCCCGACGCCGCCTGCCTGGCGGTCGCCGGACCGGTCGCGGCGCGCGAGGCGCGCCGCGCGCTCGCGTCGGCCTGACTGGCCGCCGCGCGCCGAGCGCCGCTCCACCTCCTCGCACCCTCCCTCCGCGCCATGCCCGCGATCCTGAGGACCGTCCTCTTGCTGTGCGCCTCGAACGTCTTCATGACCTTCGCCTGGTACGCGCACCTGCGCGACCTGCGCGAGCGACCGTGGATCGTGGCGGCGCTCGCGAGCTGGGGCGTGGCGCTGTTCGAGTACCTGCTGCAGGTGCCGGCGAACCGCATCGGCCACGCGCAGTGCTCCCTGGCGCAGCTCAAGATCCTGCAGGAGGTCATCTCGCTCGGCGTGTTCGTGCCGTTCGCGGTGCTGTACATGCGCGAGAAGGTGACGCTCGACTATCTCTGGTCGGCGCTGTGCATCCTGGGCGCGGCCTACTTCGCGTTCCGGCGCCACTGAGCCGCGCGGCGCGGAGGGGGGGCGCGAAAGCGCCGCGGGCCGCCGACCCGGAGGTCGGCGGCCCGCGCGCTCGGATCTCGGAGACGAGCCCTCGGCGGGCTCGCGGGCTCAGTGCTTGTGGCCCGCCTTCTCCTCGCTCTTGTCGGGCAGCTCGCTGACCAGGGCGTCGGTGGTGAGCAGCAGGCTCGCCACCGAGGCGGCGTTCTGCAGCGCCATGCGCGTGACCTTGGTCGGGTCGATGACGCCCGCCTTGAGCAGGTTCTCGAACTTGCCGGTGGCCGCGTTGTAGCCGTAGCCCTCGGTCTTGTTGGCGCGGATGTCCTGCACGATGACGGAGCCGTCCTGGCCCGCGTTGTCGACGATCTGGCGGATGGGAGCCTCGATGGCGCGGCGCACGATGTTCGCGCCGACCAGCTCGTCCCCGTTCAGCTTCAGCTTCTCGATCGCGGCCTGGCTGGAGAGCAGGGCGACGCCGCCGCCGGGGACGATGCCCTCTTCCACCGCGGCGCGGGTGGCGTGCAGGGCGTCCTCGACGCGCGCCTTCTTCTCCTTCATCTCG
>CADEGS010000085.1 GCA_902826945.1 uncultured bacterium
CGCGGAGGCGCGCTGCTCGGGACCTGGAGGGAGCGGCAGCAGCTCGGGGTCGAGCGGAGTCTCGCCGGAGCTCGAGGCCCGTGCTTCCGTCGCTGCGCGACGATGGGGTCGCGCCTGCGGCGCGACGAGGCCTGCGGCGCCGCGGCGCTGGCGCGCCGGCCGCGGCCATGCGGCCGCGGGCCTGAGCGACAAGGCCTGCTTCGCGCCGCGGCGCGAAGCAGGCCTCGTCGCTCAGGCTCGCTCGCGCAGGCGCGCGCGGAAGTCCTCGAGCAGGGCGCGCAGGTCGGTGATCACGCGCCGCATCTCCTCGGCGTCGCCGCCGCTCGCCAGGGTGCGGATGCGGCCGTTGAAGGCGTTGATGCGCTCGCGCAGGTCGCGGCGCTCGGCGTCGTCGACGCGCTCGGCCAGGCGCTCGAAGAGCTCGCCCGCCTGGCGGTGCAGGCCGCGCGCCTCGCCGTCGAGGGCCTCGAAGCCCGCGTCGGCGCGCGCGCTCGCGTGCCCGCGCGCGTCCTCGCCCTCGCCCTCCGCGCCGCCGCCGGCGACGGGCGCGGGCGAGCGCGCGACCTCGCGCGCGCGCCGCTCGAGGTCGGAGAGCGCGGCGTACAGGTCGGCGGCGACGCGCCGCATCTCCGGCGCGCTCGAGCGGTTGGCCGGCGCGTTCACGCGCCCGGAGATCGTGTTCAGGCGCGAGGCGTGCTCGCGCCACTCGGCGTCGGTGAGCCGTCCGCGCAGGCCCTCGAGCGTCGCCTGCGCGCGCTCGAAGAGCTCCTGCGCCTCGCCTTGCAGCTCCTCGAAGCCGGCCTCGGCGCCCGCGCTCGGACGCGCGCCCGGGCGGGAGGATCCCTCGTCCGCCGCCGGTCCGGCCTCGAAGCGGCCCTCCGCCAGCGCGCCGATCGTGTCGTCGGTGTCGCGGTCGATCTCGCGCGCGCGCGCCTGCGCGTCGGCCAGGAGCTCGCGCAGGTCGGTGATCACGCGCCGCGTCTCGCCCGCGTCGCCGCGCCCGGCCGCGTCGGCGCGCTCGCCCTCGAGCGCCGCCAGGCGGTCCTGGAGGTCGACCTGCTCGCCGCGCCGCACGCCCGTCTGGAGCTCGTCCACGGCGCGGCGCGCGCGCTCGAGGAGCCGGTCGCACTCCGCCTCGAGCGCCTCGGCGCTCGCGTCCGCCGTCGCGCTGGCCGGGATGCGGTCGCGCTCGCCGAGCACGACCACCGAGCCGTCGGGGTTCTCCTCCATGCGCGCATCGAAGCCCTGCTCGCGCAGGCTGGCCACCTCCTGCTGCGCGCGCGCGCGCCGCTCCTCGAGCTGCGCCAGCAGACGCGCGTTGTGCTCGCGCACCGCCTGCGGGCCGCCGCTCGCGCCCGCGTCCTGCGCCGGCGCTCCCCGTGCGCCGCTCGCGCCGCCGTGGCGGCGGGCGAGCGCGTGCAGCCACTCGTGGAAGGCCTCGTCGGACATCGCGCGCCTCAGACGGCCTCGCCGAGGCGGTCGAGCGAGCGCGTGAGCGTCTCGCGCAGGCGCACCTGGACCTTCGGGTTGGCGTCGGCGTCGGCGATCAGCTCGTCCGACTCGACCTGCGTGCGGATCGTGCGCAGCTTGCGGCGGAAGGCCTCCTCGGCGCGCGCGAAGGCGGCCGCGTCGCCGCTGCGCGCGGCCTCGGCGGCGGCCTCGGCCTCGTCGTCGATGCGCTCCAGGCGCTGGCGGATCTGCTCCAGCGCCCCGACCACCGTGCGCGCCACCGGCTGGCCGGTCGCGAGCACGGCGCGCTGCAGCTCGCGCAGCTGGCGCGTGACCGCCGCCTCCGTCGCGCGCCACACGCCGACGGCCTGGTCGATGCGGCGCGCCTTGCGCGCGAGCTCCTGGCCCGCGGCGCCGTCCGCGGCTCCGGCCTGCGCTCCGGCTTGCGCCGCGGCCTGGGCGCCGGCCCGCCCACCGGCCGCGCGCTCGCCGCGGTCGAGCAGCGCGCGCAGCGCCTCGAAGCCCTCGATCGCGCCGTCGAAGTCGCGCGCGCGCTCGCTCTCGAGCGAGCGGCGCAGGAGCTGCGAGACCCGGCCGCCGTCCACCGTGCCCGCCCGCGCGGCTTCCTGCACGCGCGGCGTCAGCGCGCGCTTCAGGCGCTGCCACTCCGCCTCGCGGCCGAGCGCTCCGGCGGGCTCCTCGTCCTCCTCGGCGCCGGCGTCGGGCGTTCCCGCGGCCCGGCGCTCCGCGCCCGCGGCGGCGGGCATCTCGTCCTCTTCCGGTCCGCCGGCGCTCGCGCTCGCCTCGCTCGCGGACTCCTCGGCGTCCTCCTCGTCGTCGCCGCCGCGGATCTTGTAGCCGAGCAGGAGCTTCTTGAGCGTCTTCCCGGCGCCGCGCACGAGCGTGTCGGCCAGGCCCTCGAGCGCGATCTCCTTGCCCTCGAGCGTGCAGGTGCCCTCGCGGAAGAGCACGCCCTCCTTGCGCAGCTTGAGCACGGCCATCTCGCCCTTCTTGCCGAACAGGAAGGCGTAGCCCGTCCAGGGCTTGCCGCGCAGCTCGAACTCGACCTTGTTCTTGCTGACGAAGAACGTGTCGCCGCTCGCCAGCAGCTTCAGCTGGATCTTCAGGAAGGCGCGGTAGGTGTCCCAGCTCTGCAGCTCTTCGAGGGACTGGAGGAGGGTCGTCACGGGATGTCTCCGGGTGTGGGCCGACGCTCCCACGCGGAGCGCCGGGCGACCCCGCCAGGAAAAGCCGGGAAGCGCGCCGGCCCCGGGGAGAGCGCTTTCCTGGCGGGGTCCGGGGCCGGTCCGCGTGGGGAGGGCGGCCGGGGATCCCGGCCGGAGGCAGGCATGTCCGATCCCGCACTGGACCAGTGGATGGACCGCATGGTCCGCAAGTACGCCCCCGGCAGCGCGGAGCGGCCCGGGAGCCGCGCGCCCGGCGCCCCCGTCGCGGAGGTCCGGCCGGCGCGCGCGCCGGGCGCGCCGCGCGACAGCAGCGCCGACGTGGACGCCGGCGCCGCGCCCGAGGGCATCGCGGACGAGACGTTCGACCTCGCCAGCGGGACGACGACCGTCACCGACGCGGCGCTCTCCTTCTTCGAGGCCGGCCTCGAGGGCCCGCTCGAGATCCTGACCGGGCTGGGCGGGATCGTGACGACGATCGTGGACTACGCGGCGAGCATGATCGAGGCGGGCGAGCTGTCGCGGCAGGCGCTCGAGGACATCGTGCGCCGCATCGCGACGGCGAGCGCGAACGAGCTCGTCCACCGCCACCGCGCCGCGGGGCTGAACGCCTCGGCGGTCTCGGCCGGCGAGCTGCGCTCGCCCGCCATCGAGGCGCACATGCGCCGCGACCTGGAGGGCTGGATCGTGTGCGCGCGCAACGTCGGCAGCGACCGCGAGGCGATCGTGCAGCGCGCGCTCTCGGCCTCGCTCTCCGCCACGGCGGCGAACATCACGCGGCTCCTGGGCACGATCGAGACCGCCTGGCGGCACGGGCTCGAGCGCGCGGCGCGCGAGCAGCACGTCCCGTCCGCGCAGAAGCGGGCGCTGCTCGAGCGCGCCTACGCGCAGTCGATCGCCCGCCGGCGGGTCGAGGGCCTGGCGACCTTCGTCGAGCGCGCGATCCGCGCGCTGTAGGCGGCGCGGCCGGGGCCGCACGCGCGCCCAGCCGAGTCTCCGGCCGCGTCGCCCGAAAGGGCGGCCGCGAGCGCCGGGCCGCGAGCGCTCGCGGGCCTGCGCGGGCGCTACAGGTCGCGCGCCGAGAACGTGTCGCCCTGGCGCGGGTCGCCGGTCTCGAAGCCGCGGCGGAACCAGCGCACGCGCTGCGCGGAGGTGCCGTGCGTGAAGGAGTCGGGCGAGACGGCGCCGCCGGCGCGGCGCTGCAGCGTGTCGTCGCCGATCTGGCCGGCGGCGCGCAGCGCCTCCTCGAGGTCGCCGGGCTCGAGCACGCTGCGCGCGCGCTCGGCGTGGCTGGCCCACACGCCGGCGTAGAAGTCCGCCTGCAGCTCGAGGCGCACCGAGAGCTCGTTCGCCTCCGCCTCGCCCAGCGCTCGCCGGCGCGCGTGGACCTCGTCGGAGGTCCCGAGCAGGCTCTGGACGTGGTGGCCGACCTCGTGCGCGATCACGTAGGCCTGCGCGAAGTCGCCGGGCGCGCCGAGCCGGCGCGCCAGCTCGTCGAAGAAGTCGAGGTCGAGGTACACCCTCGCGTCGCCGGGGCAGTAGAAGGGCCCGACGGCCGCGTCCTGCGTGCCGCAAGCGGAGCGCACGACGCCGCGGAAGAGCACCAGGCGCGGCGCCTCGTAGCGCCGGCCCTGCGCGGCGAAGAGCTCGCCCCACACGTCCTCGGTGTCGGCCAGCACGACCGACACGAAGTCCTTCTGCGCCTCCTCCGCGGGCGAGGTCGCGACGCTCCCCGCCGCCTGGCCGCCGTCGAGCGAGGCGAGGAGCTGCGTCGGGTCGCGTCCCAGGAGCAGCGCGAGCACGGCCACGATCAGGATCCCGCCCAGGCCGCCACCGACCGCGCCGCCGGGCAGGCGGCTCCCGCGGCGGTCCTCGACGTTCTGGCTGCGACGCCCGTCCCTCCAGCGCATGGTGGTCTCCTGTCCGGCGCCCGGTCGCGCCGGGCGGCTCGATCCTACCGCGGCGCCGCGGCTGCGCGGCGCGCCTCCTCAGCCGCCGCCGTCGGCCTGGCGCCGGCGCGGGTCCGCCAGCACGCGGTCGAGGCGCGCGGGATCGGCGGGCTTGGTCAGGTGGTCGTCGAAGCCCGCGTCGCGCGCGGCCTTGACGTCCTCCTCGCGGCCGTAGCCGGTCAGCGCGACGAGCACGACCGTGTCGAGCTCGGGCCGCGCGCGCACGCGCCGCGCGACCTCGTAGCCGCTGACGCGCGGCAGGCCGATGTCCACCAGCGCCACGTCGGGTCGCTCGCGCTCGATCGCCTCGAGCGCGTCCTCGCCGTCCGCCGCGGTCACGACCGTGTGCCCGCGCGCCTCGAGCAGGATCTGCATCATGCGCCGCGCGTCCTCGTGGTCCTCGACCACGACCAGGCGCCGCGCGCCGGCCGGGCTCTCGGGGTCCTCGCGGCGCCCCGGGCCGCGGTGCATCAGGCGCGGCAGGCGCACGACGAACTCGCTGCCGTGGCCGAGCCCCTCGCTCCTCGCCTCGACGGTGCCGCCGTGCAGCTCGACGATCATGCGCACCAGCGTCAGGCCGACGCCCAGGCCGCCCTGCGAGCGGTCGAGGCCCTGCGCGGTCTGCACGAACAGGTCGAACACCTGGTCCAGGAGCTCGGGCGGGATGCCGGCGCCGCGGTCGGCGACGCGCAGCTCGACCCGCTCGCCGTCGATCGCGCCGCGGACCGCGATCGCCGTCCCGGGCTTCGAGTAGCGCAGCGCGTTCGAGAGCAGGTTGCCCACGACCTGCTGCAGGCGCGTCGCGTCGCCGTGCACGCGCAGCGGCTTCGAGGGCAGCTCGACCGTCAGGTCGTCCTTGCGCCCGAGGAGCGCGACGCCGGCGGCCTCGACCGCCATCCCGATCGCGTCGCGCAGGTCCACCACGCCGCGGCGCAGCGCGATGCCGCCGCGCGTGATGCGCGAGACGTCGAGCAGGTCGTCGAGCAGGCGCGTCATGTGCCCGGCCTGGCGCTCGATCACGTCGCGCAGCTGCTCGCCCACGGCCGCGCCCGGCGCCTGCTTCAGGATGCTGGCGGCGTTCATGACGGCCGCGAGCGGGTTGCGCAGCTCGTGCGAGAGCATCGCCAGGAACTGCTCGCGGCGCCGCGCGGCGGTGCGCACCTCGTCGTCGGCGCGCTTGCGCTCGGTGACGTCGAGGAAGGTCAGGACGGCGCCCATCACGCGCCCGCCGTCGGCCTCCCCCGCGGCGCGCATCGGGTAGCTCCAGTACTCGACCGGGAAGGCGGAGCCGTCGGCGCGCAGGAAGTGCTCGTCGTCGCCGTGCTGCCCGCGCCCGGTGCGCAGCACGGAGTAGATCGGGCAGGACTCCTCCGGGTAGGGCGTCCCGTCCGGACGCGAGTGGTGCACGAGCCGGTGCACGTTGCGCCCGATGATCGCCGCCTCGTCCGCGAGGCCCAGCATGCGCGCGCAGGCGGGGTTGGCGAAGGTGCAGCGCCCGTCGGGGTCGAGGCCGAGGATCGCCTCCGCGGTCGAGGACAGGAGCAGGTGGATGCGCTCCTCGCGCGCCTCGGTCTCGCGCTGCGAGCGCTTGAGCTCGCGGATGTCGCGCGCGATGGCCGAGGCGCCGACGATCTCGCCCTTGGCGTCGTACAGCGGGGAGATCGTGACCGAGACGTCGATGGGCGAGCCGTCCTTGCGCACGCGCACCGTCTCGCGGTGGTCCACGGACTCGCCGCGCCGGATCGCCTCGAGGTAGCCCGTGATCTCCTCCTCCTGCCCCGGCGGCACCAGCGTGCGCACGCTGCGCCCGACGATCTCCTCGGCGCTCCAGCCGTAGAGCCGCTCGGCGCCGCCGTTCCAGGTCAGGATCGTGCCGTCGAGGTCCTTGCTGAGGATCGCGTCGTCGGAGGACTCGACGATGGCGGACAGGCGCGCGACGCGCTCGCGCGCCCGCTCGAGCGCGCTGATGTCGGTCAGCGAGAGGACCACGCCGCCGATCTCGTCGGGCGCGCCCGCGGCCCCCTCCTCGCCGCGCCTGGGCTGCGGGCGGTAGGGGAAGACGCGCAGGAAGTAGACGCGGCCCTCGCGGTCGCGCACCTCGCGCTCGACGACCGTCCCCTCGCGCAGGGCGGCCAGGACGTCGTCCGCGAGCCCGTCGTGGCGCAGCTCGTGCGAGAAGTCGCCCAGCTCGCGCCCCACGTCCTGGGCCTGGACGTGGAAGATGCCGCCGATGCGCGGCGTGAAGCGGCGGATGCGCAGCCGCCGGTCCAGGAAGAGCGTGCCGGCGTCGTTGGCCTCCAGCAGGTGGCGCATGTCGTCGTTCAGCTCGCGCAGCTCGGCGATCTTGCGCTGGTGCTCGGCGTTGACCGTGTGCAGCTCCTCGTTGACGGAGTGCAGCTCCTCGTTGGTGCTCTGCAGCTCCTCGTTCGAGGCGATCAGCTCCTCGTTGGCCGCCTGCAGCTCCTCGTTGCTGGTCTGGAGCTCCTCGATCGTGGACTGCAGCGTCTCGCGCGCCACGCCCAGCTCGCCCTCGAGCGTCTCGATGCGCTGGTGCGCCAGCGCCTCGGGAGCGACCTCGGTCGGCGCGGCGTGCGCGCCGTCCGCGCTCCGCTCGCCCGGCAGCTCGAAGGTCACGAGCACGTGCGCCGGGCCGCCGCGCGCGGCGCGCAGCGCCTCGGCGACGAGCGCGCCGGCGCCCAGCGCGGCGGGGAACGGCACGCCGTCCACGCGCACGGGGCCGTCGTGCACCAGCGCGCGCTGCACGGCGCTGGCGACGATCGTGCGCAGGTCGCCCGCGAGCATGTCGAGCAGGCTCGTCGTCGGCCGGCGCGGGACGACGCGCAGCAGGCGCTCGGCCCCGCCGAAGCTGTCCACCAGGTGCCGGTCCTCGTCCACCAGGATGCTGGGCGGCATGGTGCGGTCGAGCAGCTGGTCGTAGATCGGCAGCAGCTGGCTGGCGCCCGCCGCCGAGCGCGGCGCCTCGACGTTGCGCGGCCGCACCAGGGTCGGGCTGCGCGTCGCCGCCGCCGGCAGCGGCTCGAGCAGCCGCACCTCGCGCAGCTTCTCGTAGAGCTTCGAGTGCTCGTCGAGCGTGCCGAACTCGCCGGCCAGCGGCCCGGGCGACTCGCTCGAGCCCAGGAACAGGAAGCCGCCCGTGACCAGCCCGAAGTGGAAGAACGAGAGCACCGTGCGCTGCGCGGCGGGCTCGAGGTAGATCAGCAGGTTGCGGCAGGAGATCAGGTGCAGCTTCGTGAAGGGCGCGTCGCGCGTCACGTCGTGCGGTGCGAACACGATCATCTGGCGCAGGTCCTGCGAGGCCTGCCAGCCGCCCTGGCGGCGGGTGAAGTAGCGCTCGCGGCGGCGGTCCGTGACGTGCTCGAGCGCCTCCTCGGCGTACAGGCCCGCGCTGGCCCGCTCGAGCGCCGCGCGGTGCGCGTCGGTGGCCAGGATCTTCGCCAGCACCGGCCGCTCGGCGGCGGTGAGCCGCTCGTGCAGCAGGATGGCGAGCGAGTAGGCCTCCTCGCCGGTGGCGCAGCCCGGCACCCACACGCGCACCTCCTCGCCGGGCGGGACGCGCTCGAGGATGCGCGGCAGCACGAGCGCCTCGAGCGCGGCGAAGGCCTCGGGGTCGCGGAAGTGCTCGGTCACGCCGATCAGGAGGTCGTGGTAGAGCGCGGAGAGCTCCTCGGGATCGCGCTCGAGGCGCCGCTCGTAGTCCGCCAGGTCGCGCGCGGCGGCCAGCGAGACGCGGCGCCGCACGCGACGCCCGATCGTCGTGTCCTTGTAGAGCGCGAAGTCGATGCCGTACTGCTCGCGCAGGCGCCACAGGACGGCGTCCATCGGCGTGCGCACGAGGGCGCGCCGCGACTCGTGCTCGCGCGCGATCGCGGCGCGGTCCTGGACCAGCGCCGCCAGGCGCTCGGGCGCCCCGCTGGCGTCCACGACGCCGGTGGCGAGCGCGCTCGTCGGCATGCCGTCGAACTGCGCGGTCTCGGGGCTCTCGACCAGGACCAGCCCGCCGGCGCGCTTGACCTCCTGGATGCCGCGCGAGCCGTCGCTGCCGCTGCCCGACAGGACGATCGCGACGCCGCGCACGCCGGCCTCGCGCGCCAGCGAGCGGAAGAAGCGGTCGATCGGCATGGTCAGCCCGCCGGCCTGGTTCTTGTCGGTGAGCTGCAGGCGTCCGCCCTCGAGCTCCATCTCCTTGCGCGGCGGCAGCAGGTAGACGTGGTTCGGCTGCACGACGGTGCCGTGCTCCACGACGCGCACCGGCATGTCGCTGTGGCGCGCGAGCAGCTCGTCCATCAGGCTCTTGAAGTCGGGCGAGAGGTGCTGGAGCACGACGAAGGCCATGCCGGTGTCGGCCGGCAGGGCGTCGAACAGGCGCTCGAGCGACTCCAGGCCGCCCGCGGAGGCGCCCACGCCGACGACCGGGAAGGCGGCGCGCTCCTCTCCCGCCGGCGGGTCGGTCTCGGTCGCCTCGGGCTCGCGCCCGCTCGTCACGCCCGGTGCTCCGCGCTCGCGCGCCGCGGGAGCTCCAGCACGAACGAGCAGCCGTCGCCGGGATGGTTGACCACGCGCACCGCGCCGCCGTGCGCCTCGACCGCCTGCTTCACGATCATGAGCCCCAGGCCGAAGCCGCTGCGGTTGGCCGAGGCCTGCACGAAGGGCTGGAACAGGCGCGCCGGCAGCTCCTCGGGCAGGCCGCCGCAAGCGTCGCGCACCTCGACCAGGACGCGCTCGTCGGCCTCGTGCACGTCCACGCGCACGCAGGAGCCCTCGCGGCTGAACTTGACCGCGTTCGTCAGCAGGTTGGTCAACGCCGACACGAGCAGCTTGCGGTCGACGTCCAGCGCGAGCGCGGGGCAGTCGCTCTCGAGGCGGATCCCGCGCCGCCGGGCCGCCAGGACGACGCGCTCCAGGGCCTCGGCGACGGCCTCCCCCGCGTCGTGGCGCCCGACCTGCAGGACGGGCTCGCCGGAGAGGCGCGCTTGCACGAGGGTGTTGTCCACCAGGTCGCCGAGCTCCTCGTGCGCGCGGCGCACGCGCTCGAGGTCCTCGCTCTCGCCGAGCTCGTCGGCCAGCAGCGTCAGCCCCAGCCGCGCGGTCTGCAGGGGCGTGCGCAGCTCGTGCGCGACGAACGAGAAGTGGCGCGCGGTGGCCTCGGCGAGCTGGCGGTCCCACAGGCGCGCGTACTCCCGCACCGAGGCGGCCGCCCCGCGGCCGACCAGGCGCATCAGGCGCGCGGCGTCGCTCGCGCCGACGGCGCTCCCGCGCTCGCGCGCGACCTCGAGGATCGCCTCGGCGACCAGCGCGAACTCCTCGGCCAGGCCGCCGATGTCCACGCCGATCTCCATGCGCTGCTCGCCGTGCGCGCGCGCGCTCTCGGTGGCCGGCCACTCGTCGGGCGCGGTGCGCAGGCACAGCGCCAGCTCGTCGATGAAGTCCGGCAGGTCGTTCAGGAGCTGGGGCGCCGTGTCCGAGTCGAGCCCGAGCCGCTCGACGACCATCTGCGCCCACCGGCCCACGACCTCCTCCTTGTGGTTGCGCAGGAACCCAGCCAGCATCAGGCCGACCAGTGTGACAGGAAGGCGTGCGAGCCGGTAGCCGCGCGGCCGCTTGTAGAACCTTCCGTTCGCGCGCCATGCGCCGCGCGCCACGCTATCGTTGCCGCGTCGCGGCGCGCCGCGAACGCCGCTTGAGCCACACCGACGAAGCGCCGCCGGATCCCGGCCTCCCCGAGCGCATCGGCAGCTACCGCGTGCTGCGCGTGCTCGGCCGCGGCGGGATGGGGATCGTGTTCGAGGCCGAGCAGGAGTCGCCGCGGCGGCGGGTCGCGCTCAAGGTCGTCACGTCCGCGCTGCCGAGCGAGGAGCAGCGACGGCGCTTCGAGCGCGAGGCGCTGGTCCTCGGCCACCTCCAGCACCCCGGGATCGCGCAGGTGTACGAGGCGGGCGTGCACGCGAGCGCGGGGGCGCTGCAGCCCTGGTTCGCCATGGAGCTCGTGCGCGGCGTGCCGCTCGACCGCTTCGCGCGCGAGCGCGGCCTCGACACGCGCGCGCGGCTCGAGCTCCTGGCGCGCGTCTGCGACGCCGTGCAGCACGCGCACCAGCGCGGCGTGATCCACCGCGACCTGAAGCCGGGCAACGTGCTCGTCGACGAGGCCGGCGCGCCGCGCGTGCTCGACTTCGGCCTGGCGCGCGCGACCGACGCGGACCTGCAGGCCGCGACGCTGCACACCGACGTCGGGCAGATCATGGGGACGATCCCCTACATGAGCCCCGAGCAGGCCGCCGGCGACCCCGCGGCGCTGGACGCGCGCACCGACGTCTACTCGCTGGGCGTGGTCGGCTACGAGCTCGTGTCCGGCTCGATGCCCTACGACGCGAGCGACCCGATGGTGCTCGAGGCGCTGCGCGTCGTGCGCGAGGAGGAGGCGCGGCCGCTGAGCTCGATCGACCGCTCGCTGCGCGGCGACGTCGAGACGATCCTGGGCAAGGCGCTGGCGAAGGAGCCGGCGCGCCGCTATCCCTCGCCCGCGGCGCTGGCCGCGGACATCCGGCGCTGGCTGGCCCACCAGCCGATCGAGGCGCGCCGGCCGAGCGCGCTCTACCAGCTGCGCAAGTTCGCGCGGCGCAACAAGGCGCTGGTGGGCGGCGTGGCGGCGGTCTTCGCCGCGCTCGCGATCGGGCTGGTCGGGACCGCGCGCGGCTACTTCGCGGCGCGCGCGGAGGCGGAGCGCGCCCAGCGCACCTCGCGCTTCTTCGAGCGCGTGCTCTCGGGCGTGGATCCGGCCGTGGCGCAGGGCTCGGACACGACGCTCCTGCGGGCGATCCTCGACGACACCGCCGAGCGCATCGACACCGAGTTCGCCGGGCGCCCGGACGTCGAGGCCTCGATCCGCGGCGTGATGGTCACCGCGTACCACGCGATCGGCGAGTTCGAGGCGGCCCTGCGGCAGGCGCAGGCGGCGCAGGCCCTGTTCGAGCGCACGAGCGGCCCCGAGAGCGCCGAGGCGATCGACGCGGAGCGCTGGCGGGGCAACATGCTCGGCAAGCTGCAGCGGACGACCGAGGCGGAGGAGGTCCTGAAGCGCGTCGTCGCGCGCGCGACCGCCGCTCTCGGCGCCGACGGCGACGTGACGCTCGTCGCGCGCGCGGAGCTCGGCATCCTGTACCTGGACACGCGCCGCGAGGACGAGGCGGCCGCGCTGCTCGAGCCGGTGCTCGCCCGGCGCCGCGCCACGCTGCCGCCGGACGACGCGCGGGTCCTGGTCCCGATGAACGCGCTCGGGCTGACGCGCCTCGAGCAGAGCCGCTTCGACGAGGCGGAGGCGCTCCTCTCCGAGGTGCTCGAGCGCCGCCGGGCGACCTTCGGCGAGACGCACCCCGAGACGGTCAAGGCCGTGCACAACATGGGCGGCCTGTACTCCACGACCGGGCGGCTGGCCGAGGCCGAGGCGCTCTACCGCGAGGCGCTGGCGCGCGACGTGACGCTCCTCGGTCCCGAGCACGACGTGACGCTCGGCGCCAAGGAGAACCTGGCCGGTCTCCTGCGCACCTGGCGCCGGTTCGACGAGGCGCTGGCGCTGCGCCGCGAGCTGTACGAGCTCCTGCGCGCCAAGTTCGGCGCCGAGGACCCGCGCACGCTGCGGAGCGAGAGCCGGCTCGCGACCGTCGAGCGCGACACCGGGAGGATCGACGCGGCGCTCGAGCACGCGCACCACGCCTGGGAGGGGCTGCGCGCCGCCCGCGGCGAGGACGACGGGGACGTGTCCAGCGCGGCGGCCATCGTCGCCAAGCTCCTGAAGACCGCCGGCCGCGACGAGGAGGCGCTCGCGATCCAGCGCCGGCTGCTCGACACCTCGCGCCGGCTGGACGGCGAGGAGGACACCGACACGCTGGTCATCATGAACGACCTCGGGATCCAGTGCATGGACCTCGGGCGGCTCGAGGAGGCCGAGGCGCTGGTGCCCAGGGCGCTCGCGATCTCGCGGCGCGTGCTCGGCGACGGCGCGATCGAGACGCTGAAGCGCGTGCTCACGCTGGCCAGGCTGCGGCAGCTCCAGGGCCGCCGCGACGAGTCCGTGCCGCTCCTGGTCGAGTTCCTCGCCGCCTGGTCGGGGATCTACGGCGACGCGGACGAGCACAGCGTGCGCGCGGCAAACGACCTGGCCGGGGACCTGGCCTCGGTCGAGGCGCTCGGGCCGCACGAGGGCGCCGTGCGCGCGCTCTTGGCGTACGACGAGCGCGTGCGTCCCGACCCTTCGACGGACGTGGCGCAGGACCTCTCGCTCCTGGCCGAGGCGCTGACGGAGCTCGGGCGAGCGCAGGAGGCGCTCGAGCCGCTCGAGCGCGCGCTCGAGCTGTGGTCGCGGGCCGGCGCCGCGCCGCCGCCGCGCGCGCTGGCCGCGTACGGCGCCGCGCTCGCCGCGCTCGGCCGCCCGGACGAGGGCCTCGAGCTCCTGCGCGCCGCCTGGGAGGACGCGCGGGCGCTCGCCGCCCCCGAGCGCCGCCGCATCGCGCGCCGGCTGGCCGAGGCGTGCGCGTCGGCGGGGGACGCGGCCGAGGCCGCGCGCTGGCGCGCGACCCTGGCCTCGATCGAGTAGCCGCTAGCGGACCGCTTCGCCCGCCAGCGCCTCGAGCGCGCGGCGCACCTCGGCGTCTTCCTGCAGCGCGAGCGAGCGGCGGTACGCGTCACCGGCCTCGTCCTCGCTCCCCGCGGCGGCGAGCCCCTCGCCGAGCGAGGCCCACGCGCCCGCGGACGCGGGGTGCTGCTCCGCATTCGCGCGGAAGACGCGCACGGCTCCCGGCGCGTCGCGCTCGAGGAAGAGGAGCTGGTAGCCGAGCTCGTTCAGCGAGCCCTGCGCGTCGAGCTCGGGCGGCGCGGCGGCGAGCAGCGCGCGCAGGCGCTCGGCGTCGATCGGGTCGGCGGCGAGCGCGTACTCGACGATCGGGCGCTCGGCGTCGTAGGCGCTCGCGATCGCCTCCAGCCGGCGCGCGAGCGCCTCGCCCGCGTGCCAGCGCCCCGCCTGCATCACGCCGGCCGGGCGCTCCAGGCAGGCGAGGTCGGCGAGCGGGTCGCCCGCGACCAGCACCAGGTCGGCGCGCGCGCCCGGCGCCAGCGTGCCGCGCTCGCCGGCGAGCCCGAGGAAGGCCGCCGCATCGCTCGTGGCCGCGCGCAGCGCCTCCGCCGGCGTCAGCCCGCCCGCGACGAGCAAGCGCAGCTCGTCCACGAGCGAGCTCCCGGCCGTGACGACCGCGGTGGGGGAGTCGGTGCCCACGAGCAGCGTGCCGCCCGCGTGCACCAGCTCGCGCGCGATGCGCTGCTGCAGCGCCAGGCGCTCGCGCAGCATGGGCACGTCCTCCGCGCCGAAGCGGCGCGCGTACGAGCTCTTCCCGGGCAGCCACAGGCGCCGGTCGACCCAGCGCACGGTGCGGATCGGGCGCGCGGCGAGCGCCGCCTCGAGGTCGCTCGCCTGCTCGAGGATCGAGGCGTACTTCACCAGCGTCGAGACGATCGCCACGCGCGCCTCGACCAGCGCGCCGACGACCTGCTCGCTGCTCCAGGGCTCGCCGTCGAGCTCCGGCCAGCCGTAGATCAGCTCCTCGAGGTGGTCGAGCGCGTCGGGCGGGGCGAGCAGCACCAGGTCCAGGTGCAGGTTGCGCGGCACGTGGCCGCTGACCATCAGCCCGCGCGCGCGCGCCTCGCCGACGAGCGCGGCGTAGGCCTCGGCCGAGACGCGGTCGTAGATCTTGATCCCGTCGAAGCCGTCGCGCGCCGCCTCGAGGGCGACCGCGCGCGCCCCTTCGGCGTCCTGCACGTCGTTCACCGGCCCCATCGACACGAAGAGCGCCGCCCCCTCGAGCGCGCCCGCCCGCTGGCGCGCGCGCCAGTCGAGGTGGAAGGTCGCCCCGTTGAGGACGCGGATCGTCGTGACGCCGTGCGCGAGGTAGACGACGAGGTCGTTCGGCGTCTGCGGGTGGGTGTGCAGGTCGATCAGCCCGGGCAGGAGCGCGCCGCCGTGCCCCTGCACGACCGTGGCGCCCGGCGGCACGGCGACCTCCGCGGCGGGCCCCGCGGCGACGATGCGCTCGCCTTCGACCACCAGCGTGGCGCCCGCCAGCGCCACCCCGCGCCCGGGATCCACGAGCCGCACGTCCACGAAGGCCGTCGCCCCGCCCTCGCCCGCCAGCGCGGCGAGGAGCGCCCACCCGACCGAAGCGATCATCGCTCGTCCTCCCGAAAACGCCTCGCGCGCGTGGGGTCGCGCGCGACCAGGCTCGGCCCGCGCGCGGGCGGTGTCAACCCCGCCCCGGCTCCGACAACGCTTCCCGCGACCCGCGGCGGGCCGCCGGGACGGCCCTCGCCCCGCATTTCGCGCGGCCGGCTAGGATTCCATTCCCTTGCCGGAGCGCGGGCGGCCCGGAATTCGCTGCCGAGTTGCCGGCAGCCGAGATCCGCCCGCCGGGCGCGCTCGTAGAGGCCCGCGACGAGAGACTCGTGAAGAAAGGTTTGCCGATCGGGAGGAGCGCCGGATTCCCGGACCGCTCGAGATCGTGACGCCGGCTCGGACAGCATGAGAACAGCGGATAGACTTCTTCGCCCCGCGCCGGAGGACTAGGCGCGCGCGGCGCAACCCATGTGCGGGATCTTCGGCGTCGTCTGCGCAGGTGATCGAGCCGGCACCCCCGCGGGCGTTCCGCGCGCGCTGGCCCGCTCGGTCGTCCTGTCGCTCCTGCGGCACTCCGAGACGCGCGGCAAGGAGGCCGCCGGCCTCGCCGTGCACGACGGGGAGCGCATCGGCGTGCTCAAGCAGGGCGGCTCGGTGGCCCAGTTCCTGGCCAACCCCAAGGTCCACGCGCTGATCGACGGCGGCCTCGAGCGCTGGCGCCCGGAGCGGAGCGCGCTCGCGATCGTCGGCCACTCGCGCCTGGCCACCAACGGCGCGCAGAGCAACGTCGACAACAACCAGCCGGTCATCACCGGCGGCTCGGTCGCGCTGCACAACGGCATCGTCGTGAACGACCGCGCGCTGGCCGCGCGCAACCCCGGGATGGGGCTGGTGGGCGAGCTCGACAGCGAGGTGCTGGCGGCGCTGCTCGTGAAGAAGCTGAAGGAGCGGCCCGACCTGGTCGCGGCGACGCGCGAGACGTTCGCGGAGATCGAGGGCTCGGCGTCGATCGCGATGCTGTTCGAGAACCTCGACGCGATGCTGCTGGCGACGAACACGGGCTCCCTGTTCGAGCTCTCGAGCGACAGCGCGGGCATCACGGCCTTCGCGTCGGAGCGCTTCATCCTGCAGCGCGTGATGGAGGATCGCGACCTGCGCCTGGCGCTGGGCGAGGTCCGCATCGAGCAGATCCGCGCCGGGAACGGGCTCGCGATCCGGCTGACCGACCTGAGCCGCTACTCGTTCCCGCTGTCGGGCACGAGCGAGGGCCCGGTGGCGGGGCTCGTGCCCAACGGCAAGCGCGTCGCGATCGTCGACCAGTCCTCGCGCATCGAGCGCCTGGCGCGCTGCTCGCGCTGCATCCTGCCCGAGACCTACCCGTTCGTGGACTTCGACGCCGACGGCGTGTGCTTCTACTGCCGCAGCTGGAAGCAGATCACGGTCAAGGGCGAGCAGGCGCTGCGCGACGCGGTCGAGCCCTACCGCCACCACGACGGCAGCCCGGACGTGATCGTGGCCTTCTCGGGCGGGCGCGACTCCTCGTACGGCCTGCACTACGTCAAGAAGGTGCTGGGCATGAACCCGGTCGCCTTCACCTACGACTGGGGCATGGTCACCGACCTGGCGCGGCGCAACCAGGCGCGCATCTGCGGCCGGCTGGGCGTCGAGCACATCCTGCGCTCGGCCGACATCACGGCCAAGCGCCGCTACGTGCGCAAGAACGTCGAGGCCTGGCTGCGCCGCCCCGAGCTCGGGATGGTCACGCTGTTCATGGCCGGCGA
>CADEGS010000086.1 GCA_902826945.1 uncultured bacterium
CTGGTAGAAGAACCAGGTCATGAAGTAGTTCAGGATGATGATCAGGATGATCGAGTCGCGCACGGCGGCGCGCGTCGCGGCGCCGACGGCCAGCGCGCCGCCGCGCGCCAGGATGCCCGCGGCGCTCGAGACCACGGCGATCAGCGTGCCGAACACGAACGACTTGAACAGGCCGGCGTAGAGGTCCTTCGGCACCGGCAGGAGCTTCGCCTGCACCCGCAGCGCGTCGATCACCGTGTCGTAGTAGAGCGTGAACCCGACGCCGAGCTGCGAGCGCGCGACGAAGCCGCCGCCCAGGATGCCGACGGCGTTGCACAGGATCGTCAGCGTCGGGCACAGGATCGCCAGCGCCACGACGCGCGGCAGGACCAGGAAGCTGACGCGGTCGATCGAGAGCACCTCGAGCGCCGCCAGCTCCTCGCTGACCGCCATCGTGCCCAGCTCGGCCGCGACGGCGCTGCCGACCGCGGCGGCCAGGATCGTGCCGGTGATGAACGGTCCCATCTCGCGCGCCATCGAGAGCGCCACGAGCGTCCCGATCTGGTTCTGCTGCCCGATGCGCGAGAGCTCGAGGCCCGTCTGCAGCGAGACCACCATCCCCATCGAGAGGCCGACCAGCAGCACGACGTGCAGGACCTTGATGCCGCCGACGTAGAGCTGCTGCCCGACGAGCTCGCGCCGGCGCCAGACCTGGTGCAGGCGCGCGAGCACCTGCAGGAACAGGTCCACGCGGAAGCCGGCGGCGGCCACGCCGCGCGACAGGGAGGACAGGACGCCCATCGGGTCAGGGTGCCCCGGGAGCGCCCGGCGGGTCGTCCTGCGGCCAAGCGGGAGACCATCCGGGTCCGGGGAAGGCGGGCGCCAGCATGTCGAATCCGCGCCCCTCGGTCACGCGCCAGCGCAGGAGGCCGAACAGGAGCGAGTGCTCGCGCACGCGCCCCCCCGGCTCGTCGCGCGCGCGGCTCGCCCACAGGCCGCTGACCGAGGTGCGCGTCTCGTGGGCGTCGCGCTCGCGGCGCACGATCCCCGCCCAGGAGCGCTCGTGACGGCGCTCGCCCTGCGCCTCCCATTCCCAGAGCTTCCAGATCCAGGCGTAGTAGCGGTCCACGAGCTCGTTGCGGTGGAAGGGGTCGAGCGTCGGGAACGATCCCCGCCGCCAGTCCCCGCTGGCCTCGTGCTGGAAGAGCGGCCACAGCTTGTGCCAGCTCGAGTCGAGCTCTCGCTGCCGGTCGTGCTCGTGGAAGCTCTGCCAGAAGGGCAACACGAGCGTGGACGTGCGGTCCACCTGCGCGTAGCGCTCGCGCTGGCGGCGCACGATCGGCCAGGCGAAGTCCCAGGCCGTCAGCGAGCCCGCGTGCAGGTACGAGAAGAACGGCCAGAAGCGCCGCCGCTTCGTGTCGTCGGGGCCGGTCTGCAGGCGCACGAGCGGCCACGGCGCGTCGAGCGCCCAGAAGCCGGTGACCGGGTCCTGGGCCCAGCCGAAGAACGGCCACAGCACGCTGGTCGCCGTGTAGCTCCCCGCGCGCGCGCGGCCGAGGAGCGGCAGCACCAGCCACTTCCTCTCGGGCGTGCGGTCCCACAGACGGTTGCGCTGGAAGTGGAGGACGGGCCACAGGAACGACCAGCGGTCGTAGGCGCCCTCGTGCCAGGCGTGCGACACGAGCGGCCACGCGTGCCAGCCGTTCTTGCCCGTGCCGCGCGTCCAGCCGAAGAACGGGAAGAGCACGTGGCGCCCGACCGAGCCGCCGCCGTCGAGCCGCATCCAGAGCGGCCACAGGAAGAACTGGAAGCGGTCGAAGACCGAGAGGCTGCGCACGTCGCCCCAGAAGGGGAACCAGCCGAAGTCGGTCCCCTCGCGGTCGTTCTTGCGCACGATCCAGCCGGGCAGGCTGAACAGGAACGACTCGCGCGAGCCGTCGGGCTTCGGCCCGGAGCGCCAGTAGAAGACCGGGATCAGGCCCGCCTGGCGCTCGTCGCCGCGGTCGAGGCCGTAGCCGAAGGGCACCAGGAAGCGCCAGCGCGAGCGCACGCCGCCCTCCTCGTCGCGGTCGAGGCCGAGCAGCGGCCCGACCGTCGTGCGCGAGGCCGCGGGCCGATCGCCGGCGTGCCGCCGGCTCGTCCCGCCGACGCGGCGGTGGTAGAGGCCGAACAGGGCCTCGGTCTCGCGCGCTCCGTCGGCGGCGACGAAGCGCGCGAAGAGCGGCTCGAGGTGCACGTCGCCGCCACCCGTCACGCAGCCCGCGACGAGCAGGGCCAGCGCGGCCGCCCGAACCGACGCACCGACCGCCGCCCGCGTCATGGGGATGGTGTAGGCGGCGCCGGGGAGCGAGGCAAGCGAGCGCGCGCCGCTTGTCCCCCGTCCGCACCCCTGGTAGGGTCCGCCGCGAGCGCCATGACGACGTTCCTCTCCGGCATCCAGCCGTCGGGGCTGCAGCACCTGGGCAACTGGTTCGGCGCGATCGCGCAGCACGTCGCCTCGCAGGAGGAGGAGGGCGAGCACCTCTTCTTCATCGCCGACCTGCACGCGCTGACCACCGTGCGCGACGCGCCGGCGCTGCGCACGAACGTGCGCGAGATCGCCGTCACCTACCTCGCCCTGGGCCTGGACCCCGAGCGCTGTGCGCTCTTCCGCCAGAGCGACGTGCCGGAGGTGTGCGAGCTGGCCTGGCTGCTGGCCTGCGTCACCGGCACGGGCCTGCTCGAGCGCGCGCACTCGTACAAGGACAAGATCGCGCGCGGCATCAAGCCCAGCGTCGGCCTGTTCACCTACCCGATCCTGATGGCGGCCGACATCCTGGCCTACGACTCGAACGTCGTGCCGGTCGGCCGCGACCAGCTCCAGCACCTGGAGATGGCGCAGGACATGGCGCAGAGCTTCAACGCCGCCTTCGGCGCCGACGTCTTCGTGCGCCCCGAGGCGCGCCTGTGCGCCGAGGACGTGCGCGCGCGCGTGCCCGGCGTGGACGGCGAGAAGATGAGCAAGAGCTACGGCAACGCGATCTGGATCTTCGAGTCCGGCAAGGCCCTGCGCCGCGCCGTCGGCCGCATCCAGACCGACAGCCGCCCGCCCGAGGAGCCCAAGGACCCCGACGGCGTGCTGCTCCTGCGCTTCCTCGAGCTGTTCCTCGACCCTGCCGAGACGGCGGACTGGCGGGAGCGCGTGGGGCGCGGCGGCCCGGGCGCGCCGGGCTACGGTCACCTGAAGGAGCGCCTGATCGAGGCCATGGACGCGAGCCTGGGCCCGGCGCGCGCGCGGCGCGAGGCGCTCCTGGCCGATCCTTCGGCCGTGGACCGCGTGCTCGCCGCGGGCGCCGCGCGCGCCCGCCCGCGCGCGCAGGCGGTCCTCGAGCGCGCCTACGGAGCCTGCGGCATCCGATGAGCCAGAAGACGCTCGCGACCCTCCTCGTCCTCCTGTCCGTCGCCTGCGGCGCGACGCCGGCGCCCGAGCCCGCGCGCCGCGCGCAGGCGGCGCCGCGCCCCTGGACGCGCGCCTTCTCCTCGCCCGCGGTCCTGATCGCCGACGAGATCGTGGTCGAGGGGTCGGGCGACCTCCTGGCGCACTTCGCCAGCCGGCAAGACCCGACCACGACGAGCTACTCGTCGCGCACGACCGCCGAGGGCCTGCGGCAGGAGACGACCGTGCGTGCGGGCGCCGGCGGCGCCGAGATCACCGCCCAGCTCGACGCCTGGGAGCTGCACGCGCTGCGCCGCCTGGTCGTGCTGCAACGCTTCGACGACGCGCCCGTCACGCTGCGCGCCAGCGGCAACGCCTACTGGGTCGCCGCCGACGGACGGGGCGAGCGCCGCGCCGCCGCGCTCTCGTTCGGCGGGGAGCCCGGCGGGTGAGCCGCGGCCGCGGGCTCCTCGCGGCGCTCCTCCTCGCGCTGGGCGCCTCGTGCCGCACCAGCCGGACCTACCTGGCGCAGCCGGGCGCCTACGACCGGCTCGAGGACGAGGAGCTCGACCGCCTGCGCACGCCGCGCGTGCTCGCGGACTCCGGCCGGCTGGCCGAGGCGCACGAGGCGCTCGTGCCCCTGGCGCGCGCGGCGCCGCGCAACCTGCGCATCGCGGCCTTCCTGCAGGAGCTCGAGGTCGCGCTGCTGCGCGCGGGTGGGAGCGCGCGCGGCCTGCGCCTCGAGCCCGGCGGCGACGCGCGCGCGGAGCTCTTCCGGGCCTACCTGCGCCGCGCGCAGGAGGTCCCGACCTCCGAGGCCTGGGTGCTGGCGGCGCGGCTGGCCGGGGACCCCGACCGCTCGATCGAGCTGCTCGAGCAGGCGCTCGCGCTCGACGGCGCGAACCCGTGGGCGCACTACGGCACGGCCTGGGCGCACGCGTCGCGCGGGCGCTACTCCCAGGCGCGCAAGGCGCTCGAGCGCGCCTTCGCCGTGGACCCCGGCCACCTGCCCTCGATCCGGCTCGACGGCGCGCTGCTCGCGCGCGCGGGCGAGGCCGGGCGCGCGGCGCTGGCCTTCGAGGGCTGGCTGGCGCGCTCGATCCTCGACCCGACGGTGGACCCGCGCGAGCGGGCGAGCGTGCGCCTGGACCTCTCGATCCTGTACGTGCTCGAGGACGAGCCGTCCGAGGCGCTGGCGCTGCTCGAGGCGGTCGAGGTCGGGGCGCCCGAGCGCGAAGCGCGCGTCGAGCTCGTGCGCGCGGCCGCCTTCCAGGCGCTGGGCGCGACGGAGGAGGCGCGCCGCGCCGTGCGCAACGCGGGCGAGGCCGCGGGCGAGGAGCTGCTCGTCGCGATCGACGAGGCGCTGCTCGCGGGGGCGCGCGGCGATCCCGACGGCGAGCGCGAGGCCTGGACGCGCGCGCTGGCCGTCGCGGAGGGCGAGGAGGCGGAGCACGCGTCCGCTGCCCACGGGCCGGCCGACTTCCGCTCGATCCTGGTGCGCCTGCAGGCGCTCGCGCGCCTGGGCCGGCTGGGAGCGGTGGCGCCGTGAAGGCGGTCGTGCAGCGCGTCAGCGAGGCGGAGGTCGAGGTCGAGGGCCGCGTCATCGCGCGCATCGGCGCGGGCCTCCTGATCCTGCTCGGCGTGATGGCCGAGGACGGCCCGGCCGAGGCGCAGGCGCTCGCGCGCAAGCTGGCCGAGCTGCGCTGCTTCCCGGACGAGCGCGGCCGCATGGGTCGCTCGCTGCTCGAGACCGGCGGGGAGGCCCTGGTCGTGAGCCAGGTGACCCTGGCGGCGGACGGCCGCAAGGGGCGGCGTCCCTCGCTGGACGGGGCGGCGCCCCCCGAGCGCGGGCGCGCGCTCTACGAGGCCTTCGTCGCCGCGCTCGGCGCCCAGGGGGTGCCGACCCGCACGGGGAGCTTCGGCGCCGCGATGCGGGTGCGCCTCACGAACGAGGGCCCGGTGACCTTCTCGCTCGACGTCCGATCGTCACAAGCTCTTGCTTGACAGGAAGATAAAGGTGGTCGAGACTGAGCGCCCCGGCGCCCGTGCCACGGCGCCGCGCTCCCGCGCCCCCTGCGAGCCCGCGTGCTCCAACCGCCGTCCCCGGCATGACCTCGAACGGTTCTCGCACCACGACCAAGAAGGAGCTCGTCAACCGCATCGCGGACCGCACCAGCCACACGAAGGTCGTCGTCAAGGAGATCCTGCAGGCCTTCCTGGACGAGATGATCCGCGAGCTGGCGATCGGCAACCGCCTCGAGTTCCGCGAGTTCGGCGTGTTCGAGGTGAAGGAGCGCAGGGCGCGCCGCGCCCAGAACCCGCGCACGCTCGAGAAGGTCGAGGTGCCGGCCAAGCGCGTGGTCAAGTTCAAGGTGGGGCGCATGATGCGCCAGCGCGTGTGCGACGACCCGCCCGCGCCGCCGGCCGAGGCCGAGGGGCGCGGCGCACGCTCCCCGAGCGGCCCGGTGGAGGCCGAAGGGCGCCCGGGGCGTCCCTCCAGCCACTCGCCCTTCTGACCGCACGGGTCGCGGCCGTGTAAGAAGCGGATGGTGGAGCCGCCTCGGCGGCACCGGGGACGGGACCGCAGCCGCCGGCGCCGCGGAATCGGAGGGGAGGCCGGCAACGGCCGGGCGTGGCCCTCCTATCCTTGTCCGAACCGCGGGGCCCAGGAGGGACCGCGGACCCCGGGAGGAGCTGCCGCCGCCGCCCTGCTGGCGCGGAGGTCCGCCTCGGGCTGCCGTGCCTCGCTTCCGATCGGAGCCGGCGGACCGCCGGCCCCGGGCCGTCTCGAACTCCACCATGCTCGTCCTCGCCCGCCGTTCGCTCGCGGTCGCCCTCGTCCCGTCCCTCGCGCTCGCCGCCCCGCAGGGAGCTCCCGGCGAGGTCGTGGCCTTCTCGAAGCAGAGCGCCTCCGCCGGGCTGCCGCTGGCCCTCGAGGACGGTGACGCCTTCGGCAGCGCGGTCGCGAGCATCGGCGACCTGGACGGGAACGGAGCGGAGGACCTCGTCGTCGGCGCGCCGGGGGACGACGAGACCGGCACGAATCGCGGCGCGCTGTGGATCGTGTTCCGCGACGGCGACGGGTCCACCCTGGGCGTGCAGAAGATCAACGAGGCGAACGGGTTCTTCGAGGCCGAGCTGCAGGACCAGGACGCGTTCGGCTCGTCGCTGACCTACCTCGGCGACATCGACCTCGACGGCTTCCGGGAGATCGCGGTGGGGGCGCCCGGCGACGACGGCTCCGGCGCGAACCGCGGCGCGGTCTACCTGATCAGCTTGCGCCCGAATGGCACGGTCTCCGCCTTCGCGCGGATCGCGGCAGGCAGCAACGGGTTCACGGGGGGCCTCCAGGACGGCGACGAGTTCGGCAGCGCCGTGGCCGCGATCGGCGACCTCGAGGGCAACGGCGTGACCGAGCTCGCCGTGGGCGCTCCCGGCGACGACGACGGCGGCCCCTCGCGGGGCGCGGTGTGGATCCTCTTCCTCGGCTTCGATGGACAGGTCGTCGGGCACCGCAAGGCGAGCGCCGCGACCGGGAGCCTGTTCGAGGAGCTCCTGGACGACTTCGACCAGTTCGGGAACGCGCTGGCGGCGCTCGGGCCGCTCGACGCGAGCGGCGGCGCGGACCTCGCCGTGGGCGCCTTCGGCGACGACGACGGCGGGCCGTCGCACGGAGCGGTGTGGATCCTCTTCCTGGCCACCGACGGCACGGTCGAGGGCTACCAGAAGATCAGCGACACGCAGGGCGGCTTCGGCGGCGCGATCGAGAACGGCGACGCGTTCGGCGTGGGCCTGGCCGCGCTCGCCGACGTCGATGGCAACCTCGTGCGGGACCTGGCCGTGGGCGTGCTGCGCGACGCCGACGGCGGGCCGCAGCGCGGCGCGGTCTGGATCGTCTACCTCGAGGCCGACGGCGAGGCGCGCGGCCAGGTCAAGATCAGCGACACGAGCGGCGGCTTCGCCGGCGGCCTGGACGACTTCGATCACTTCGGCTCGGGGCTGGGCGCGGTGGGCGACCTCGACGGCGACGGCGCGCCCGACCTCGCGGTCGGCGCGCCGCAGGACGACGACGGGGGGACGGACCGGGGCGCGCTGTACACGCTGCTCCTCGAGGGTCGCTTCCTGGCTGCTTTCGCCGACCGCGACCTGCCGCCCGACGCGGTCAACCCCGCGTGCATCACGGTGGTGAGCCCGCCGCGCCTGGGCCAGGTCTGGACGATCCTGGCGAACGCCGGCCCCGGCGGCGGCGAGACGGTGCTGATCGGGCAGGCGGCGCCGCTCGACCTGCCGATCCGGCTGGCGATCGGCGACCTGGCGCTCGACCCGTTCGCCGAGACCCTGTACGTGCACGCCTCGCCGATCGTCACGCACCTGATCCCGGTGCCGAACCTGACGGCGCTGGTCGGCGTGGTCGTGTACTCGCAGGGGCTGCGGATGGGCCCGCCGTTCGAGCTCTGCAACGCCTGGGACGCGACGGTCGGCTACTGACCTCAGCGCACTCCGGCGCGGGCGGGCCGGGCGGCGCGCGCGAGCGCCTGCTCCAGGTCCTGGAGCAGGTCGTCGACGTGCTCGATCCCGACCGAGAGCCGCACCAGGCCGTCGTTCAGGCCGGCCTTGCGGCGCTCCTCGGCGGGGATGCTCGCGTGCGTCATCAGCGGCGGCACCTCGACCAGCGACTCGACGCCGCCCAGGGACTCCGCCAGCGTGAACAGCCGCGTGGCCGTCGAGAAGGCCTTGGCCGCCTCGAGGCCGCCGCGCAGCTCGAACGAGATCATGCCGCCGAAGTCCTTCATCTGGCGCGCGGCCAGGGCGTGCCCCGGGTGCGCGCGCAAGCCCGGGTAGAAGACGCGCTCGACCTCGGGGTGCGCGGCCAGCCGCTCGGCCAGCACGCGCGCGTTGGCGCAGTGGCGGTCCATGCGCACCGCGAGCGTCTTCGTGCCGCGCAGGAACAGGAAGGAGTCCATCGGGCCGAGCTGGCCGCCGACCGCGTTCTGGTAGAAGGCCAGCCGCTCGCGCAGCTCCTCGTCGCTCGTGACCAGCGCGCCGCCGATCACGTCGGAGTGCCCGCCCAGGTACTTGGAGAGCGAGTGCAGCACGACGTCGGCGCCGAGCGCCAGCGGCTGCTGGAGGTAGGGGGTGGCGAAGGTGTTGTCCACCACGGTGCGCGCGCCGACGCCGCGCGCGAGCTCGGCGCAGGCGGCGATGTCGCAGATCGAGAGCAGCGGGTTCGAGGGCGTCTCGAGGTAGACGAAGCGCGTGCTGGGCCGCAGCGCCGCGCGCACCGCGCGCGTGTCCGAGGCGCGCACGAAGCTGAACTCGATCCCGTAGTGCTGGAAGAGCTTGGTGAACAGCCGGTAGGTGCCGCCGTAGAGGTCGTCGCCGGCGACGACGTGGTCGCCCGGCCGCAGGAGGTCGCACAGCGCGTTCGTCGCCGCCAGGCCCGAGGCGAAGGCCAGGCCGAAGCGCCCGCCCTCGAGGCTCGCCAGGTTGTCCTCGAGCGCCTTGCGCGTCGGGTTGCCCGAGCGCGAGTACTCCCACCCGTTGCGCGGCACGGCCGGCGCGTCCTGCTCGAACGTCGTCGTGAAGTAGACCGGGGTCATCACCGCGCCGTTGGTCGGGTCGGAGCGCTGGCCGGCGTGGATGGCGCGCGTCTCGAAGCGCTGCTCGCTCGTGGAGTCCTGGTTCATGGGGGCTCTCGGCTTGGTCGCGGGGTCGGCCGGCGGGGGCGCGGCTACAATCCCGCCGCATGACGACGGACGGCGCCGCGGCGCTCGAACGCTTCGCCGCGCGGGCGCTCGACTGGCCCGCCGTGCTGGGCCTCATCTTACCGTTCGCCCCATCGGCGATCGGCAGGCGGGCGCTGGAGGAGCTGGCGCCGCGCGACGACGCCGGCGCGCGCGCCGCCCTGCGCCGCGCGGGCGAGGCCCTCGCGCTCGAGCCGGGCGAGGAGCCGCCGCTCGGCGGCGTGCCCGACCCCGCACCCGCCCTCGAGCGCGCCGAGCGCTACCGGGCCACGCTCGCGGGCGAGGAGCTGGCCGCCCTGGCCCGCTTCCTGCACGTCTCCGAGGAGGTCGGGCTGTGGCTGGCCGCGCGCCGCGCGCGCCTGCCCGAGGCGTCCCTGTGCCTGGTCGGCGCGCCCGACCTCACGCCGCTCCGCGCCGAGCTCGAGGCCGCCCTCGACGAGCGCGGGGGCGTGCTCCCCGACGCCTCGCCGGCGATGGCGGCCATGCTGCGCGAGCAGGCCGAGCTCGCCGCGCGCTGCGAGCGCGCGCTGCGCGAGATCGCGCAGCAGAGCGCGCTGCGCGGCGCCTTCGCCGAGGGGCTCGGCGCGCGGCCGCAGCGCCGCGGCGGCCGGCTCGTGCTGGCGCTGAAGAGCCGCCACGCCGCGCGCCTGAACGGCATCGTGCACGATCGCTCGCAGTCGGGCGAGACCGTGTTCGTCGAGCCGCAGGAGGTGGTGGCCGTGCAGAACCGCCTGGCGGCGCTGGAGGCGGACATCGAGCGCGAGACGAGCCGCATCCTGAGCGAGCTGACGCACGGCGCGCTGCGCCGCCGCGAGCCGCTGCTCGAGCTGCGCGGCCGCGTGGCCGAGGTCGAGCTGGCCTTCGCCAGCGCGCGCTTCGCGCGCGCCTACGGCGGCCGCGCGCCGCGCCTGCCGGGCGAGCCGGGCGCGGCCGCGGGCCTGTTCCTGCGCGGCTGGCGGCACCCGCTGCTCGTCGCGCAGGAGCGCGAGGGCGCGCTCGCGCGCGTCGTGCCGGTCGACGTGCGCCTGGGCGGCGCGTTCGACCTCCTGGTGGTGACCGGACCGAACACCGGCGGCAAGACGCTGGCGCTCAAGGGCGCGGGCCTGGCCGCGCTGATGGCGCGCCTGGGCCTCGCGCTGCCGTGCGAGGAGGGCACGACGGTGCCGCTCTACGAGGGCATCGTGGCCGACATCGGCGACGAGCAGGAGATCCAGCAGAGCCTCTCGACCTTCTCCTCGCACCTGCGCCGCATCCGCGCCGGGCTCGAGCGCGCGAGCGCGCGCACGCTCGTGCTCCTGGACGAGCTCGGCGGCGGGACCGACCCGGCCGAGGGCGCGGCGCTGGGCGAGGCGATCCTGGCCGAGCTGCTCGCGCGCGGCGTGCCGACGCTCGCCAGCACGCACCTCGGCAAGCTCAAGCAGTTCGCCTTCCGGAACGCGCGCGTCGAGAACGCGCACGTCGAGTTCGACCTGGTCACGCTGGCGCCGCTCTACACGCTCGTGATCGGCGCGCCGGGCGAGTCGCGCGCGCTCGCGATCGCGCGCCGCCTGGGGCTCTCCGAGGCGCTCGTGCGCGCGGCGGGCGAGCGCCTGGAGCGCGGCGACGGCGACGTCGAGCAGCTGATGGAGGAGATGCGCGCCGTGCGCCTCGAGGCCGAGCGCCTGCGCGGCGAGGCCGCCCGGCGCCTGGCCGAGCTCGAGGCGCGCGAGCGCGAGCTCGCGGGCCGCGGCGACGAGCTGGCCCGGCGCTCCGGGCAGCTCGAGGCCGAGGCGCAGCGCGGCCTGGAGGAGCGCTTCGTGCGCGCGCGCGCCTGGCTGGAGCGCGCGCGCGCCGTGCTGGAGCAGCTCGCGCCGGCGCAGCGCCCGGCCCTGGCGGAGGTCGTGGACGGCCTGGAGGAGGCGCTCGGCGACGCGCTCCTGACCGACCGGCGGCGCGCCTTCGTCGGCGGCCTGAAGAAGGGCGACTTCGTCTGGCTGCCGCGCTTCAAGAAGCGCTGCCAGGTGACGCGCCTCTTCAAGGAGAAGGGCGAGCTGAACGTGCGCCTCGGCAAGCGCGAGATCACCGTCTCGTTCGACGACGTCACCTTCTACGAGAGCCTGTAGCCCGCTCGCCACGCGCCGGCTGCCGGCTATCCTGGCGGCGAATGGCGGGGCTCACCTGGTCCACCGCGGGCGAGTCGCACGGCCCGGCCCTGGTCGGGACGCTCGAGGGCATGCCGGCCGGGCTGGAGCTCTCGCTCGAGCGCGTCGACGCCGAGCTCGTGCGGCGCCAGCAGGGCTACGGACGCGGCGGGCGCATGAAGATCGAGCGCGACGCGATGCAGCTCCTCTCCGGCGTGCGCGCCGGCCGCACGCTGGGCTCGCCGCTCGCCTTCACGATCCAGAACAAGGACCACGTGATCGAGCGCCTGGGCGTGCCCTCCAACCCGCGGCCCGGGCACGCCGACCTGGCCGGCTGCCAGAAGTACACGAAGGCCGACCCGCGCGCCGTGATGGAGCGCGCCAGCGCGCGCGAGACCGCCGCGCGCGTCGCGCTGGGCGGGCTCGCGCGCCAGCTGCTCGAGGCCTTCGGCGTGTCGATCTTCGCGCACGTGGTCGAGCTCGGCGGCGAGCGCGCCCGGGCGGAGGCCTTCGACGAGGCCGGCGATGCGCGCGAGACGCTGCGCGCCGCGAGCGACTTCCACTGCCTCGACCCCGAGGCCGACGCGCGCTTCCGCGCGGCGGTCGACCGCGCGCGCGCCGATGGGGACTCGCTCGGCGGCGTGTTCGAGGTGCGCGCGCTGGGCCTGCCGCCAGGGCTCGGCAGCTATGCCGATCCCCGCCAGCGGCTGGGCGCGCGGCTGGGCGGCGCGCTCCTCTCGATCCCCGGCATGAAGGGCGTCGAGTTCGGGCTGGGCTTCGAGGCCGCGCGCCGGCCGGGCTCGCGCGTGCACGACGCGATCCTGCCCCTGGACGGCGCGCCCGGGCCGTGGGGCGGGTTCCGGCGCGAGACGAATCGCGCCGGCGGGCTCGAGGGCGGCCTGACGACGGGGGAGCCGCTCGTCGCGCGCGTGGCGATGAAGCCGATCCCCACGCTGCGCCGCGGGATGCCGAGCGTGGACCTCACGACCGGAGCGCCGCTCACGGCCACCTACCAGCGCTCGGACGTCACCTCGGTGCCGGCGGCGAGCGTGGTGGGGGAGGCGGTCCTCGCCCTCGAGCTCGCGTCCGCGTTCCGGGAGAAGTTCGGCGGCGACGCCCTGGAGCACGTGCGGGACGCGTTCGAGGCCTGGAGCGCGAGGGTCCGGGCGCTCGGGCACCCGCGTCCGGACTAGGAGGCCGCCTGCCGATCCGCGGGCCGCCCGGCCGGCGGGGGGAACAAGTCGCGCCTGCGGGCCGTCCCCTGCCTCCTGGCCCGGCGCGGTTGTCGCCCGCGCTCGCCGGGCGGACAATCGACCCTCGCCCATGGGTGGCCAACGACCGCTTCGCGTCCCGGGGCTCGCCTCGCTGCTCTGCCTCGCGGCCTGCTCGACGCGCCTCGAGGGGCTGCTGCCGCCGCAGCTCGGCCTCGGGCTCGAGGCGGGTCGGAGCGCGGATCCGGAAGGGGACGCGGACGAGCGCTCGCTGGCGCTGCCCGATCCGGACGCTCCGGGAGCGAGCGCCTCCGCGCCGCCCGAGCAGGTCCTGGGCGAGCCCGTCCCCGCCGCGTCGGCGCCGGAGCCCGACGCTCCGGTCACGGCGCGGCCCGAGGAGGCGGATGCGCCGCGCGACGACCGCGCGGCGCGCGGCGCGCTCGACCTCCCGCGGCCGGTCGACTCGCCTTCCGAGCCCGTCGCACCGGCCTCGCCCGCTGCTCCGCCGCCCCTGCGCGCGCACGACCTCGTCGGCGTGCCGCTCTTCGCCGTCGCGCCGGACGGCGCGGCCGCGGAGCGGCCCGTGGCGCGCATCGCCGACGTGGTGATCGACGCGGCGGGCGACCCGTGCGTGCGGCTGCAGGCGGTGCGCGAGGGGGCCGAGGCCGGGCCGCGCGCGACGATCGCGGCCGACGGCGTGCTCGAGTGGTCGGCGGAGCGCGTGCTCCTGTCCGCCCCCGCGGCCGGGGCGCTGGCGAGCGCGCTGCGCGAGGCCGCCGCCCTGGAGCTCTTCGGCGCGCAGGAGCTCGAGACGTTCGAGGGCGAGCTCGTCAGCGGGCCGGAGGCGCCGCCCGGCGACCCGCTGGCCTCGATCACGCTCGTGGACGGCAACAACCACCGCCACCGGGTGGTGCTGGCGCCGTCCGAGGTGATCGCCGGCGCGCCGCTCGCCGGCAAGGCGCGCGTGCGGGTCGAGGGCCTCTCGATGCGCGACGACCAGGGGCCCTTCGAGGTCGCCGCGCGCCTCACCGTCGGCGGTTTCGTCAAGGAGCTGCGCGACGCCGCCGGACGGCCGACGTGGGCTCGCGAGAGCGAGGCGCGCGAGCTGATCCCGGCGAGCCGTCTCGCGGGCCGCGAGGTGCTCGTCGAGGGCGTTGCGGTCGGGGTCCTGGCCGGGATCGAGCTGCGCGCCGGCGCGCTCGAGGCCGCCGACGTCGCGCTCGGCGGCGACCGGCTGCTGCGCGTGCCCTGGAGCGCCCTGCGCGTCGGCCCCGCGTCGCTCGAGGTCGATCCCGCCTCCTGGCGCGCCGCCGAGAAAGGCGCGAGGGACGCCGCCCCGCAGGACGACGCCCCTCGCTGAAGTCACCCAACGATCCGCGGCGGCCAGGGGGGGCCAAGCCGCCGGCAGTCCGGCAGGTGCAGAGAAGGCCTTGGTGCTAGCCCTTGGTGCTGGCCTCGACCTTCAAGGCCACGTGGTCCTCGTGCGACACCGTGACCTTGGTCCCGGCCGCGAGCAGACGCGTCGCGTCCACCTCCTGGCCGTCGAGAACGAACTTGGTCTTCGCGTCGAAGGAGAGCGTCGTCTCCTTGCCGTCGGCGTCCGCCAGGCGGAACGACTTCCCTTCGACGTCCGCGGAGCGGACGGTGCCGCTGACGCGCTCGGCCGACGGTTGCTCGAGTGCCTGAGAGGCTCCGCCGACCTCGACCTTGGGGGCCGCGAGAGCGGCCGACGCCGAGAGCGTGCAAGCGAGGGCGGTGATCACGATGCTGCGCATGGTTCGTCTCCTGAGCCTTTCCGGCGGCTCGTCCGCCAGACCTGCCTACATGTAGGCTCGCGCCGTGAGAGGGCGCTGAAGGCGGGGTGAAATCGCCCTCATGTGGCGCCGTTCCCCGCGTCGGCCCCGCGCGAGCGGGGCAGGTCGACGGTGAACTCGGCGCCCCCGCCGGGCAGGTTGGCGGCCGCGACGCGACCGCCGTGCAGCTCGGCGACCTCGCGCGCGATCGAGAGCCCGATCCCCGTGCCGCGCTTGCCGCGCGGATCGGCCCAGCCGACGAAGCGGTCGAAGACACGCTCCAGGAGCTCGGACGGGATGCCCGGTCCCTCGTCCCGCACGCGGAAGACGACGCGCTCGTCCTGCGCGGCTGCCTGCACGCGCACGGTCGAGCCGGCGGGGGAGAAGCGGATCGCGTTGCGCACGAGGTTCTCGAGCATCGTCACGAGCAGCGCGGCGTCGCCCCACAGCCGCGGCGGGTCGGCGTCGGGCGCCTCGCCGCTGACCTGCGGGGCGAGGTGCACGCCGTGCGACGCCGCCAGGGCGCTCGTGTGGCGCACCGCGTCGAGCAGGACGTCGATCGCGTCGAGCTCGTCCGCCGCTTCCAGGCGCTGCGCGCGCGACTGGTCGGCCAGCGCCAGGAAGGTCTCGACCAGCCGGCCGAGGCGCTGCGTCTCCTCCTCGACGCTGGCGGCGAAGGCCTGCAGCGCCTCGCGCTCGGCCGGGCCGTCGAGCAGGAGCTGCGACTGCGAGCGCAGGACGGCGATCGGCGTGCGCAGCTCGTGGGAGACGTTGCTGATGAACTGCTCCTGGGCCCGGTAGCCCGTCTCCAGCCGGCCCAGCGCGAGGTTGAGCTCGCGCTGCAGGGCGGAGACCTCCTCGTCGGTCGAGCCGAGCACGATGCGCTCGCTGAGGCGCGAGGGCGACACGTCGCGCGCCGCGTGCGAGAGGCGCAGGAGCGGCTGCACCGCGCGCCCGGAGATCGTCCAGGCCGCGAGCAGCGCGGCCAGCGAGGCGAGCGGCACGCCCAGCACGAACAGGTCCAGGAAGGGCCGCAGCGCGCCCTCGATCTCCTGCGCCCGGACGGCCGCCTGCAGGTAGGACGTGCCCGCCTGCAGGACGGGGCGCGGGGCGCCGTCGGCCTCCTGCGCCCGCGCGGCGCCCTGCAGGGCGGGGGTGCCGCGAAAGGGCAGCGTGAGCACGTACACGCGCGCCGCGCCGGGCACGATGGCGCGCGCGCGCTCGCCGACGATCGAGGTCAGGTCCGCGCCCAGCGGCCCGGCCTGGGTGGCCTCGCTGCCGGTCCACGGCAGGCTGGCGGCGGCGCCGGGCGGCAGCTCGACCAGCGGCTCGCCGCGCTCGTTGCGCAAGACGAGGCACTCGAAGCGCGCCTCGTAGGGCAGGAGGTCCCGGATCGTCTCGGGGCGCAGCTCCGCCCTCGCGACCAGCAGGTTGTCCACCGTGGTGCTCGCCGCCTCCTCGATCCGGCGCCGGTTCGAGGCCAGGACGACGTCGCGGCGCAGCAGCACGACCGCGACGAGCAGGAGCGCGTGCAGGATCGAGAAGAAGGCCAGGAACCACAGCGTGAGCTTCAGGCGCAGCGAGCGCGCGGTCCCACGCCGCGTGGCGGGCTTCATGTCCCGGGCGCGCCGAAGCGGTAGCCCACGCCGATCACGGTGTGGATGAGCGGCGCCTCGAAGCCCTTGTCCACCTTCTTGCGCAGGGTCGAGATGTAGACGTCGATCAGGTTGCTCGAGGCGTCGTGGTCGATGTCCCACACCTTGCGCGCGATGGCGCTGCGCGAGAGCGGACGGTCGGGGTTGCGCACCAGGTACTCGAGCAGGGCGAACTCCTTGGGGGAGAGCTTGATCGCCTCGCCGGCGCGCTCCACCCGGCGCCCGATCAGGTCCACGGTGAGGTCGCCGTAGGAGAGGCGCGCCGACTCGCCGGCCTGGCCGCGGCGCAGGAGGGCGCGCACGCGCGCGTGCAGCTCCTCCAGATCGAAGGGCTTCGTGACGTAGTCGTCCGCGCCGACGTCCAGCCCGCGCACCTTGTGCTGCACGCCCGACAGCGCGGTGAGCATCAGGACCGGCGTGGCGAGCCCGCGCCGGCGCAGGTTGCGGCAGACCTCGAGCCCGTCGCGGTCGGGCAGCATCAGGTCCAGGAGGACCAGGTCGTAGGGCTCG
>CADEGS010000087.1 GCA_902826945.1 uncultured bacterium
TGGGGGCGCGGCAACCACTACCTGTTCGACATGAACCGCGACTGGATCGCGGGCACGCAGCCCGAGACGCGCGCGCGCTGGCGGGCGATCCTCTCCTTCCACCCGCAGCTGCTCGTGGACGCGCACGAGATGGACAGCCTCGACACGTTCCTCTTCTACCCGCAGGAGCCGCCGATCAACCCCTTCCTGCCGCAGGGGCACGACCGCTGGCTGGCGGTCTACGGCGCGGGCATCGCGCAGGCCTTCGACGCGCACGGCTGGGGCTACTACACGCGCGAGTGGGCCGACGGCTGGGGGCCGTTCTACTCCGACGCGTGGGGCTCGCTGCTCGGCGCGACGGGCATGCTCTACGAGCAGGCGCGCACGCTGGGGACGCCGCTGCGGCGCGCGTCGGGGCGCGTCCTGACCTACCGCGAGTCGGTGCACCACCAGGCGGTGGCGAGCCTGGCGAGCCTCGAGACGCTGGCGGCCCAGCGCGAGGCGGTGCTGCGCGACTATCTGGAGGACGCGCGCCGCGCGGTGGCGCCCGACACGCCCGGGAACGAGCGCGCCTTCGCGCTCGTGCCCGGCAAGAACACGAGCCGCGAGGCGGAGCTCCTGCGCATCCTGACCGAGCAGGACGTCGAGGTGTTCCGCGCCGGCGAGCCCTTCCGCGCCGCCGCCGTGGCCGACCGCCTGGGCGGGACGCAGGACGAGCGCGAGCTGCCGGCCGGCACCTGGATCGTGCCCGCGCGCCAGCCGCTGCGCGCGCTCGTGCGCGCGTTCCTCGACTTCGACGTGCGCATGGGCAAGGACGCGCTGCTGGCCGAGCGCGTCGAGCTCGAGCGCAAGGAGCGCTCGCGCGTGTACGACCTGACCTCCTGGTCCTTGCCGCTCGCCTTCGACCTCGACGCCGTCTGGATCGACGCGCCCGCGGTCGCGAGCGAGCGCCTGCTCGCGCCCGCGGCGGCGGCCCCGCTGCCGCCCTTCGACGCGGCGCGGGCGCCGGTGGCCTGGATCGTGGACGGCGCCGACGACGCCTCGGTCGCGTTCGCGCTGGCGGCGCTCGAGCTCGGCCTCTCCGTGCACGCGAGCGACGTCCCGTTCGCGAGCGCCGGGCGCTCCTTCGCGCGCGGCAGCGTGCTCGTGCGCCGCCACGAGAACGCCGGCGACGCGGCGGCGGTGGACGCGCTCGTGCGGCGCGCCGCGCAGGCGAGCGGCGCCGCGCCCGTCGCCACGGTCTCGGGGCGCTCGCCCGACGACGGCCCCGACCTCGGCGGCCAGCACTTCCACCTGCTGGCGCGCCCGCGCATCGCGCTCGTGTCGAACGCGCCGATCGCGCCCGACACCTTCGGGCACCTGTGGCACCACCTCGACACCGTGCTCGGCGCGCCGCTCGCGATCCTCGACGTGCAGGCGCTCGGGAGCTACGACCTGCGCCGCTACAACGTGCTGGTGCTGCCCGAGAGCTGGGGCGGGATGGAGGCTGCGCTCGAGCCGGTGAAGGACGCGCTCGAGGCGTGGGTCGAGGGCGGCGGCACGCTGGTCGCCTGCGGCGAGACGGCGGCCGCGCTGACGAGCGGGCGGCTCGGCCTCTCCTCGGTCACGCTGCGCCGGGACGCGCTCGAGGAGCTCGCGGGCTACGCGCGCCAGGCCGAGCGCGAGCGCGCCGCGCGCGCGATCGAGATCGACGAGGCCGCGGTGTGGGGCGACCCGGCGGGCGAGGACGCGGCCGAGGAGGAGGAGGAGGCGGGCGCCGCGGACGCGGAGGAGCACGCGGAGGAGGACGAGGCGGCGCGCAAGGAGCGCGACGCGTGGCTGCGCCGCTTCGCGCCGCAGGGCGCGACCGCGCGCGGCCTCGTGGACGACGTCCTCTGGATCACCGCCGGCGCCGAGGGCGAGCTGCCCGTCCTGTGCTCCGGGCCGAACGTGCTCCTGGCGAAGGCGCCGGTGCATACCGCCGTGCGGCTGGCCGAGGCCGCGCGTCTGCGGCTCGGCGGCCTCCTGTGGCCGGAGGCGCGCGAGCGGCTGGCCGACAGCGCCTGGCTGACCGTGGAGAGCGTCGGCAACGGCCAGATCGTGCTCTTCGCCGCCCAGCCGGCTTTCCGCGGCTACCACCGCGCCAGCGCGCGCCTGTTCGCGAACGCCGTCGTGCTGGGCCCCGGCCTGGGCGCGAGCCAGCCGGTGGGCTGGTAGCGGGGCGCTCGTTCGCGATCCGTCGCGGTCGCTGGCCGTCGGTGGGCTCTGCGCCAGCGCACCATGCGGTCCGGGCTACGATGCGGCGTCATGAGCGCCTTCGAGTGGCTGGCGGAGGAGCGCCTGCGCGAGGCGATCGGGCGCGGCGACTTCGACGACCTGCGCGCGCGCGGCGAGCCGCTCGCGCTCGAGGACCTCTCCGGCCTCGACCCCGAGCTGCGCGCGGGCTACCTGCTCCTGCGCGGGGCGGGCTTCCTGCCCGAGGAGATGGCGCTCCAGAAGGAGGCGCTGCGGCTCGGCCACCTGCTCGCGGCCTGCGAGGAGCCGGGCGCGCGCGAGCGCCTCGAGCGCGAGCGCTCGGCCGTGCTGCTGCGCCAGGCGCTGCTCGCCGAGGCGCGCCGCGAGCGCGCCGGCGGCGGCAACCGCCGCTGAGTGGCCCGGAGTGCGGCGCGGCGGCCCAGGCGGGAGCCGTGCGCCCGCCGACCCGACCCCTCGGCGGCGGGGAGGGCGCTCCGGCCGTGACCCTGAGGCGGCGACGCGCCGTTCGTCGCGTCGTTCCGCGCTCCGTCCGCCAGGGCGCGGCGGCCCGACGGCGGCGAGTCCCGCCCGCCGGACGCGCGGCGTCCCGGAGGCGGTCCGCGGCGCCCGGCGCGGGAGGCCCCCGCTCGCTGGACGCGCCCTGTCGCGGTGGCGACCATGGCCGCCCGCTCGGCGGACCCGCCGCGCGCCCTGTCCCTCGATGGAACTCGCGCTCTACGAATCGAGCCTGGCCTCGCCGGTCGGGGACGTCTCGGTGATCGTGGACGAGCTGGGCGCGCTCGTGCGCGTGGCCTTCCTCGAGGTGACGAGCTACGACGAGCTGCACGAGAGCCCGCTCTTCTGCGACCGCGCGATCATCCGCGCCGAGAAGCCCTGCGCCGAGGCGCTGCGCCAGCTGCGCGCCTACTTCGCGGGCGAGCGGCGCGCCTTCGAGCTCGACCTGGCGCCGGAGGGCACGCCCTTCCAGCAGCAGGTGTGGCGCGAGCTCCTGAAGATCCCCTACGGCCAGACGCTGAGCTACGGCGAGCTCGCCGCGCGCGTGGACGGGCCGGCCTCCTCGCGCGCCGTCGGCCACGCGAACCACGTGAACCCGCTGCCGATCGTGATCCCCTGCCACCGCGTGATCGGCAAGAACGGCGCGCTGGTCGGCTTCGGCGCCGGGCTCTCGATCAAGCGCGCGCTGCTCGACCTGGAGCGCGGGCAGTCGGTCTTGTGGCACTGAGCGCCGCGCGCGCTCAGGCGACCTGCGCCAGCTTCGCGCGCTTCCCGACCGCGTCCAGGGCCGCGACGCGGTAGGCCTCGGCCATCGTCGGGAAGTTCAGCGGGTTCTCGACGAAGACGTCCACGGGGAGCCCGCCCAGGATCGCCATCTGGGCGACGTGGATCAGCTCGGTGGCGTTCTCGCCGACGATCTGCGCGCCGCGCAGGGTGCGGCCGTCGGGGCCGCAGACGAGCTTCAGGAGGCCCGTCGTGTGGCCGCTGATCTGCCCGCGCGCGAGCTCGCGGAAGGGCGAGCGGCCGACGACCGCGCTGCCCTCGGCGGCGATCACCTGCGCCTCGGTCTGGCCCACGCTCGCGATCTCCGGCACGGTGTAGATGCCGATCGGGACGACGTCGGCGGCGCCGCCCGCGTCGAGCCCGAGCGCGTGGCGCACCGCGCGGCGACCCTGCTCCATGGCCGTCGCCGCCAGCGCCGGCGGGCCGATCACGTCGCCGACGGCGTACACGCCGGGAGCGCTCGTGCGGCAGTGCTCGTCCACGCGCACGTGGCCGCGCTCGGTCATCGCGATCCCGGCGCGCTCGAGGTGCAGGCCGTCCACGTTGGCGACGCGGCCCTGCGCGCACAGGAGGCGCTCGGTGCGGATCGCCTCGCCGCTCGTCAGGCGCGTCACGACCTCCTCGCCGTCCCAGGTCGCGGAGGCCGCCTCGCGGCCGGGCATCAGCAGGCCGCCCTCCTCGCGGAAGGCCTCGACGTAGCCGGCCGAGAGCTCGGGGTCGAGGAAGAACAGCGGGCGCGGCGCGCGGTCGATCATCACCACCTGCACGCCCAGCGCGGCGAAGATCGAGGCGAACTCGCAGGCGACCACGCCGCCGCCGAGCACGCACAGCGAGCGCGGCAGGTAGATCATGGACAGGATCGAGTCGCTGTCGAGGACGTGGTCGTGGTCGATCGCGATGTTCTCGGGCACGCGCGGGCGCGAGCCGGTGGCGAGCACGATCGTGCGCGCGCGGATGCGGAAGGCGCGGCCGCGCGGCTGGACCACCTCGACCGTGCCGGCGTCGAGGAAGCTCGCCCGGCCGTGGCGCGTCTCGATCTCGTTGCGCCGGAGCTGGTCCTCGATGACCTGCTCGTGGCTGGCCTGGACGTCGCGCAGGCGGCGCATGAGCTCCATCACGCGCAGCGTGGGCGGGACGTTGACCTCGATCGCGCCGCTCGCGCGCCGGCGCAGCCCTTGCAGGTAGATCGCGCTCTCGCGCAGCGTCTTGCTCGGGATCGTGCCGCGGTGCACGCACTCGCCGCCGGCCGCCTTCTCGCGGTCCACGAGCATTACGTGCATCCCCGCCTTGGCGCCCTGGACCGCGGCCTTCTGGCCGGACGGCCCGCCGCCGATGACGAGCAGGTCCACTTCCTCGATCGCCGTCATGAGAACGCCTCCGCCGCGGCGACCGCTTCGTCGCGATGCTCGAACAGGCGCTCGAGCTCCTCGCCGTAGATGCCGAGCTCGTCGAGCACCGGGTCCTGGGCCGGGAAGCCCTCGACGCCCTGCGTCGCGTCCACGGCCCAGTGCGCCAGCAGGTCCGCCAGGCGCGTGATCGTGGCCTCCTTGCGGAAGCGGTCGGCGCGCTCGTAGTCGTGGTGGAAGCCGACCGCCTCGACCACCCAGGGCGAGAGCTCCCACAGCTCGGCCAGGCGCGCGCCGAGCGCCTGGTGGAACTCGGCCATGGCCGCCTCGAGGATGGCGGCGGGCACCGGCCGGTCGGTGCGCTGGCGCGCGACGTCCACCAGGGCCTGCATCACGAGCGGCTTGCCGACGTCGTGCAAGAGGCCGCACAGGTACGCGCCCTCGACGTTGTGGCGCACCGTGCGCGCCACCTCGCGCGCGAAGTGCGCGGTGACGGCCGAGTGGCGCCAGATGCGCTGCACGTGGTCCTCGTAGCCGGCGACGTCGAACACGCGCCCGCGCAGCGCGATCGACATCGCGATCTCGGCCACGACGCCGATGCCGAGGCGGCTGGTCGCCTGCTGCAGCGAGACGATCTGCTCCTTCGGCGCGTAGGCGGCGGAGTTCGACACGCGCAGCACGTAGGCGGCCATCGTCGCGTCGCGCTCGACGCGCTCGGCCAGCGCGCGCGCCTCGCAGTCCTCGTCGCGGGCGAGGGCCAGGATCTCGGCCGTCGTGCTCGGCAAGAGCGGCAGCTCGAAGGCCGTGCTGTCGATGCGGGCGCGCAGCAGCCGGCGCACCGTGTCGGGCAGCGCGGCGGTCGTCGTCGGGGAAGCCATGGGCGCGAGCGGACTTGTCGTCAGCGCGCGCGCGCGCGCATGAGGCGCAGCGCCCTTCGCCGGCGCGGTGCGAAGCGCTCGCCCGGACGGCCTTCCCATCTCCGGGAAGGACCGGCCGGGAAGCGGCCCGTCCACGGGAAATCAGCCCAGATGGTCGGCCAGCACCTGCGCGACGCAGGCGGTCAGCTTCTCGGCCGTCGGCAGGTGCAGGAACTCGTTCGGGCCGTGCGCGTTCGAGCCCGGCCCGAGCACGCCGGTGATCAGGAACTGCGCCTGCGGGAAGCGCTCGCCCAGCATGCCCATGAAGGGGATCGTGCCGCCCTCGCCCATCGAGACCGAGGGCGCGCCGAAGAACGCCTGCGAGGCGCCGTCGATCGAGCGCTCCAGCCAGCGCGCGAGCGGCGGCGCGTTCCAGCCCGAGCAGCCGTCGGCGCGCTCGAAGCGCACGCGCGCGCCGTAGGGCGGATCGCGCTCGAGCAGCTCCTTGATCGCGCGCGTGGCCGCCTTGCCGTCCACCGTCGGCGGCGTGCGGAAGGAGAGCTTGAGGCGCGTCTCCGGCCGCAGCACGTTGCCGGCGTTCGCCACCGGCGGCAGGCCGTCGGCGCCGGTCACGGTCAAGGTCGGCTCCCAGGTGCGGTTCAGGATCAGCGTGCCGCGCTCGCGCGCCATCGGGTGCGCGCCGTCGACGAACGGGAACTTGTCGAAGACCGCGTCGCCCAGCACCTCGGCCGCGCCGCGCGCCTGCTCGAGGCGCTCGGGCGGGACCTCGACGTGCAGGACCTGCGGCAGCACGCGGCCGGTCTCCTGGTCCTCGAGGCGCGAGAGCAGCGCGCGCGCGATGCGGAAGCTGTCGGGCACGATGCCGCTGGCGTCGCCCGAGTGCACGCCCTCGCGCAGGATCTCGACCACGAGCTCGCCGGTCAGGTTGCCGCGCAGCGAGGTCGTGTTCCACAGGCGCTCGTAGTCGCCGCAGCCCGAGTCGAGGCACACGACCAGCTCGGGCGAGCCGATGCGCTCCTTCAGGTGCTCGATGTAGAAGGGCAGGTCGACGCTGCCCGACTCCTCGCAGCCCTCGATCAGGATCACGCAGCGCGCGTGCGGGATCTTCTTCTCGGCCAGGAGCTGCAGCGCCGTCAGCGAGGCGAAGGCCGCGTAGCCGTCGTCGGCGCCGCCGCGGCCGTAGAGCTTGTCGCCCGCGCGCACGGGCGTCCACGGGCCGAGCCCCGAGCGCCAGCCCGTCATCTCCGGCTGCTTGTCCAAGTGCCCGTAGAGCACGACGGTGCGCTCGCTCTTGCCGGGCACCTCCATGAAGAGCAGCGGCGTGCGCTTGGGCAGCGAGACGCTCTCGATCTTCAGGCCCGGGATCGGGCGCTCGGCGCACCAGCCGCGGATCAGCTCGAAGGCGCGCTGCATGTGGCCGTGCGCCTCCCACTCGGCGTCGAAGCCGGGCGACTTGTTCGGGATGCGGACGTACTCGGTGAGCGTGGGCAGGATGTCCCGCTCCCAGAGGTCGTGGACGCGCGCGAGGGTGGGCTGGGGGTCGAGTCGCTCGGTCGGCATGCGCTGAGGATAGCGCCGGCGTCGGGCTACCGCCCCCCGGCCGGAGCCGCCGCCAGGACGCGCAGCACGGCCTCCACGACCGGCTCCGGCTCCAGCCCGGCCATCGAGCGCCCCGCGCCGACGAGGACCGTGTGCCCCGCCCCGCGCGGCCCGGTGCGGCGCGGGTCGGCCGGGCCGAAGAGCGCGACGACGGGCGTGCCGACGGCCGCCGCGACGTGCATCGGGCCCGTGTCGCAGCCGACGAAGGCGCGCGCCCGGCGTTCGAGCGCGACGAGCTCGGCCAGGCTCGAGCGCCCGACCAGGTCGAGCACGCCGGCCGCGCCGCCCAGCGCCTCGAGCGCGGGCGCGAACAGCGCGCGGTCGCCCGGCCCGCCGACCAGGCACACCGGGACGTCCGCGCGCGCGCGCACGCCGCGCACGAGCGCGACGAAGCGCTCGGGCGCCCAGCGGTTCTCCGGCTTGCTCGCGCCCAGGCACACCGCGAGCGGCGCGGCGCCGAGCTCGGCCACGACGCGCTCGGCGAAGCGCGCGGCGGCGGGGGTCTCGGGCAGGTCGCGCTCCTCGCGCACCGGGGCGCCGGAGAGCCAGCGCGCGACGTCGAGGTATTGCTCGACGACGTGCGCGCCCGGATCGCCGCGCGGCGCGCGCTCGCGCGTCCAGAGCCAGGAGAGCTCCTTCGTGCGCGCGCGGTCGAAGCCGGCGACGCGCGGCGCGCCCGAGAGGCGCGCGACGAGCGCGCTCTTCTGGATGCGCTGCAGGTCCACGGCCAGCTCGTAGCGCTGGGCGCGCACCTCGCGCAGGAAGGAGCGCAGGCCCGCCAGGCCCGAGCCGCGCGCCCAGAGGTGCACGCGCCGCACGCAGGGGTGGCCCTCGACCAGCGGCCGCGCGAGGTCGTGCACCGCCCAGCCGATGGCGGCCTCGGGCCGCGCCCGCGCCAGCGCGCGCGCGACGACGAGCGCGTTCGTCACGTCGCCGATGGCGCCCAGGCGCACGATCAGGATCCGCCGCGGCAGCTCGGCCATGGGCGCGGCATCCTGCCACAGGCGGGCGCGCGGCCGGGCCTCGTTTCGGTGGTGGGCGGCGCCGCGCTCCGGCCTACGCTGGTGGCATGCGCACGACCGGCCTCTTCCTGCTCCTCGCCTGCGCGCCCGCCTGCGGCGGCCACGAGGACGCGCCCGCCGCGCCGCCCGAGACGCCCGAGCGGCCGACGCGCCGCCCCGACGACCCCCCCACCGCGCGCCGCGCCACGCTGGACGAGCTGCGCACCGACCGGGCCGCGCCGCGCTCGCCCGCCGACGGCGCGGGGCGTGCCTGGCTGGAGCTCGAGGAGGGCGCGACGGGCGCCGTGCGCGTCGCGGACGGCGCGCGCTGGAGCGTGCTCTACGAGGCCGGCCCGCTCGGCGTCGCGCCGGGCGGCTCGGTGCGCCTGCTCTCGCCGCCCTTCTGGGAGTGGAGCGTGGCGCAGGACGTCGCGCCCGCAGAGCCGGGCTACACGACGGTCGAGTCGCTCGCAGAGGGCGTCACGCTCGAGCTCTTCGTCGGCGAGTGGACCGTGGCGGCCGTGCGCGGGCGCGCGCTGGCCGCGGGCGAGCGGCTGCGCTTCGTCTACGGCGCGGGCGAGCCCGGCGCGCAGGCCGACCGCTACGCCGAGCGCGAGGAGCGGCTGTGGCTGGCGGTGGACGGCGACGGCGACGGCGTGCCCGGCATCCTGCGCGACTCGCCCGTGATCGAGGTGCGCCCCGCCGAGCCCGCGCGGCTGGTCCTGAACGCGACCAGCGTCGTGCGCCCGGGCGAGGCGGCGCGCGTGCACGTCGCGCTGCTCGATCGCGTCGGGAACGCCGGCACCGACTTCGCGGGCGCGGTGCGGCTCGCGACCGACGCGCCCGGCGTCGCGCTGCCCGAGAGCGTCTCCTTCGAGGCCGCCGACCGCGGCTGCAAGACGATCGAGGTCGCCTGCGCCGAGCCCGGCGTCGTGCGCCTGGAGGGCGAGGTCGAGCTCGCGCGCGGCGCGGTGCGCGCGAGCGCCAACCCGATCCTCGTCTCCCCCGGCGCGCCGCGCGTGTTCTGGGGCGACCTGCACGGCCACTCGAGCCTGTCCGACGGCACGGGCACGCCCGAGGACTACTTCGCCTACGCGCGCGACGTGGCCGGGCTCGACGTGAGCGCGCTGACCGACCACGACCACTGGGGCGTCCTGTTCCTCGACCAGAATCCCGACCTGTGGCAGCGCATCCGCGAGGCGGCCGAGCGCGCGAACGAGCCGGGGCGCTTCGTGACCGTGCTCGGCTACGAGTGGACGAACTGGATCCACGGCCACCGCCACGTGCTCTACTTCGGCGCGGACGGGCCGCTGCTCTCGGCGGTGGATCCTGCCTACGAGACGCCGGCGCAGCTCTGGAGCGGGCTGCGCGCGAGCGGGCTCCCCGCGCTGACCTTCGCGCACCACTCGGCCGGCGGACCGATCGCGACCGACTGGAGCTTCGCGCCCGACCCCGAGCTCGAGCCCGTGACCGAGGTCGCCTCGGTGCACGGCGCGAGCGAGGCGCCCGACGCGCCCTCGCCGATCTACCGCCCGCTGCGCGGCAACTTCGTGCGCGACGCGCTCGACCGCGGCTACCGCCTGGGCTTCATCGGCAGCGGCGACAGCCACGACGGCCACCCCGGGCTGGCGCAGATCGCCAGCCGCACGGGCGGCCTGGCCGCGCTCCTGGCCGACGACCTGACGCGCGAGGGGGTGCGCCAGGCGCTGCTCGGCCGGCGCGCGTACGCCACGAACGGGCCGCGCATCCTCTTGCAGTGCGCCCTGGACGGCGAGCGCATGGGCGCGAGCGTGGCGGCAGCGGGCGCGCCCGCGCGGCTCTACCTGCGCGCGATCGCGTGCGGTCCGCTGGCCTCGGTGGACCTCGTGCGCAGCGGCAGCGTGCAGGCGATCGACGCGCAGGGCGAGCTCGAGGTCGCGCTCGAGCTCGAGCTGCCGGCGCTCGCGCCCGGCGAGTACGTCTACGTGCGCGTCGTGCAGGAGGACGGCGGCTGCGCGTGGACGAGCCCGTTCTTCGTGGACGAGGCGCCGGCGCCGGCGGACGCGGGGGCTCAGGAGGCTCCGGCCGCGACGGAGCGCTGAGCGGCCTCGGCCTCGGCGGCCAGCGCCGCGCGGCGCCCTTCCTCGACGTCCACGCGCGAGACGAGCCAGGCGCCGACGACGAAGAACGGCACGAGCGTCAGGATGGCCGGCTCGGGGCGGTCGCCGAGCAGCGCCAGCGCCACGCCGAAGGCCAGCGGGCCGAGCACGCTCGCGAACTTCTCGCCCACGGCGAGCAGCGCGAAGAACTCGCCCGAGCGGTGGCGCGGCACGAAGCGCGCGAAGAGCGAGCGCCCGAGCGCCTGGCAGCCGCCCTGCACGGTGCCGACCAGCGCGCCCAGGACGTAGAAGTCGCGCGGCGCGTCCATCGCCAGCGCGAAGAAGCACGTGCCGACGTACACGCACAGCCCGGCCACGATCGCGCGCTTGGGCCCGAAGCGATCGGCCAGCCGCCCGAAGAGGAGCGCCGCGGGGAACCCGACGAACTGCACGAGCAGGAACGTGCCGAGCACGACGTCCACGCCGAAGCCCTTCATGCCGGCGTAGATCGCGGCCATCTTGACCACGGTCATGATGCCGTCGTTGTAGACCAGGAAGGCGAGCAGCATGCGCCAGGCCTGGCGGTAGCGGCGCAGCTCGCCGAGCGTGCCGCGCACCCGGCCCAGCGCGCGCGGCCAGGCCCCGCGCGCGTCGCCCGGGACGACCGTCGCGGGCGGCTCGGGGACGCGCCGCAGCAAGGGCAGCGAGAAGACCGCCCACCAGACCGCGACGGAGACGAAGGCCAGCCGCACGGGCAGGGTCGAGTCGGGCGGCAGGCCGAAGGCCTCCGGCGAGCGCACCCACACGAGCTGCGCCAGGAGCAGGAGCCCGCCGCCGAGGTAGCCCAGCCCGAAGCCCGTGGCCGAGAGGCGGTCCACCTCGCCCGGCCCGGCGACGTGCGGCAGCAGCGCGTCGTAGAAGACCAGGCTCGCCGCGGCGCCGACGCTCGTCAGCGCGAAGAGCAGGAGGCCGAGCACGACGTCGCCCGCGTCCACCGCGAACAGGCCCGCACAGGCCGCCGCGCCGAGCGCGAGCGAGAGGCCGAGCATGCGCTTCTTCGCCGCGCGCACGTCGGCCAGCGCGCCCAGGAAGGGCGCCGTCAGCGCGACGGCCAGCCCCACGCCGACGGTGGTCCAGGTGAAGTCGCGCTCCGCCTCGCCCTGCGGCAGGTGCGCGGCGACGACGCGGGTGAAGTACACGGGGAAGAGCGCGCCGACGACCGTCGTGTAGACGGCCGAGTTGGCCCAGTCGTAGAGCGCCCAGGCGCGCGCCTCGGGCCGGCCCAGGGCCAGCCGTCCCAGCCAGTCGCGCGTGCGCCGCCCCATGCGGCGCGCAGTGTACGCGGCGTGGGCCCGCGTTCAGCCGGCCCGCCGGCGGTCGCCCTCCGGGCGGCCGGCGACGACCTGGTTGCGGCCCTGCGCCTTGGCCTCGTAGACCGCGCCGTCCGCCATGCGCAAGAGGCCGTCGACCGTCTCGGTCGCCTCCATGCGCGCGGCCACGCCCAGGCTGGCCGTCACCGCGCCGTCGAAGTCGCCGGCCTGGATCGTCGAGCTCTCGATCGCGACCCGGATGCGCTCGGCGACCTGGAAGGCGCCCTCGGCGTCGGTCGCGGGGCAGATCACGAGGAACTCCTCGCCGCCGATGCGCGCGCAGGTGTCGCCCTTGCGCAGCGTGCGCGCGATCGTGCGCGCCGTGGACTGCAGGACGATGTCGCCCACGGCGTGGCCGTAGTTGTCGTTGATCGACTTGAACTTGTCGATGTCGAGCATGATCGCGGCCAGCGGCAGGCCCGTGCGGGTGCTGCTGTCCCACTCGATCTCGAGCCGCTTCATCGCGTAGCGGCGGTTGGGCATCTCGGTCAGCGAGTCCGTCATGGCCGCGGCCTTGAGCTTGCGCTTGGCGGCCATCAGGTTCGCGTTCTGCTCGTCCTTGATGCGCATGTCCTGCTCGACCTGCTCCTGGAGCCGGACGACGCGCTCGCCGCCGCGGATGCGGGCCATCAAGAGCTTGGGCTTGAAGGGCTTGACGATGTAGTCGTCCACGCCCGCGTCGAAGGCCGCGACGACGCTGTCCTCCTCGGCGCGGCCGGTCAGGACCAGGATGTAGAGGTTGCGACCCGTGCGCACGCGGCGCAGCGCCTTGCACAAGGCCAGCCCGTCCATCTCGGGCATCATCCAGTCGGTGACGACGATCTGGGGGTTCGTCTGCAGCGCCAGGGCCAGCGCCTCCTTGCCGTTCGTGGCGGTCACGACGAGGTGCCCCGCGTTGCGCAGGTGGCGCACGAGCAGCTTGAGCGAGACCGGGTCGTCGTCCACGGCGAGGATGCGCAGCCGCTTCGAGCGCGGGGGCGCCTCGGCGCTCGGCTGCACCTCGCTGGCCGCGGCGCGCTTCTCCATCTCGTCGAAGCCGAGCACCGCGTTGGTGCGCACCTCGAGGACCTCGCCCCACTCGATCCAGCTGCTGGCGATGCGGTCGAAGGTGCGGCAGACCGCGTCCGGTGCCACCTCGAGCTCGCGGAAGACCTGGCGCAGCGAGGCGACGAAGCGCGGCTGGCCGTCGGTGTGCGTCATGCACACCTCGGCGATCGGACCCGCCGCGCGCAGCAGGCGCAGCATGCCGCCGGCGTAGGCGTCCTCGATCTGCGCCGCCGGCGCGTCGAGCACGGCCAGCGCCTCGGTGAAGGCCGGCGGCAGGCCCCAGTCCTCGAGCATCGCGACCGTGATCTGGCGGCTCTCGACGCCGAACTCGCTCTTCTCGAGCTGGCGCAGGTCCGCCCCGGCCTCGCCCTCCGCCTGCTCGAGCACGCGCGCGTAGACCGTCGGGTGCACGCTGGCCAGCGCCAGGCTGCCGATGCGCGAGAGCAGCGCGCACGTGAAGGCCTCGGCCGGCGCGCCGATGCGCAGCTCCTCGCTCAGCACCTGCGCCGCGACGGCGCAGGCCAGCGAGCGCGACCAGTAGCGCTCGTAGTCGAAGCGCTCGCAGCGTCCGGTGCGGTTGGCGTTGACGAGCGAGAAGCCCAGCGCGACGTTCGTGACCGTGCGCAGGCCGAGCCGCACGGCCGCGTCGCGCGCGCTCGTGACGCCGCCGCCCGGGCCTCCCATCTGCACCGACGAGGCCAGCTTGATGATCCGGCCGGTGAGCGCCGGGTCGGCCTGGATCGTGTGCACGATGGCGTCGAGGTCGCACTCCTCGTCCTGCGTCAAGAGCAGGATCCGCATCCCCACCCCGGAGGGAGAGGGGAGGTTTCCCGTGTGCTTGAGCTCCTCGAACCGCTCGCGGATCATCGTTGGCGCAGGAGGCTGGTCCTGGTCGGAGGCGAGGGCGTGCGACGGCCGCGCGCCGGCGTGCTCGCCCTAGCGCACCTCGGCGGTGAGGGCCTCGCGCACGCGCTCGTAGGCGGAGCTCGACTGCTGGACGAGGCTGGCGGCGCGACCCAGGTCGCGCTCGCGGCCGGCCGCCTCGATCTGCATGAAGACCGTGGCGAGCTGCGTCGCGCCCAGGTTGGCGGCGCTGGACTTGAGCGCGTGCGCGGCCTGCTCGATCGCGCGCGCGTCGCTCTCGTTGAGGGCGTCGCACAGCTTGCGGATGCGCACCGGCGTGTCCTCCAGGAAGAGCTGCACCAGCTCGGAGAAGAGGTCGGGGTCGTCCTCGCCCCCGAGCTCCTTGAGCGACTCGATCACGGCGGGATCCAGCACGGCATCGTCTCGGTCGGTCATCGTTTCCTCCGGGGGAGCGACGGATTCCGCGCCGGGGCTCGTGCCCCAGCGCACCAGGATCCTCTCCAGCTCGTCGCGCTGGACGGGCTTGGAGAGGTAGTCGTTCATGCCGGCCTCGAGGCAGCGCGTGGCGTCGCCGGGCATCGCGCTGGCCGTCATGGCCACGATCGGGACGCCGCTCTTCGCGCTGTCGTCGAGCCTGCGGATGAGGCCGGCGGCCTCGAAGCCCGAGATGCCGGGGAGCTGGCAGTCCATGAACACGACGTCGTACGCGCCGCCCTCGGCCGCGCGCAGCGCCTCCTCGCCCGTGCCGACGACGTCCACCGAGCAGCCCAGGCGCCGCAGCACCAGCGAGGCGACCTTCTGGTTCACGAGGTTGTCCTCGACCAGGAGCACGTGGTGCACGGGCCGGAGCTGCTCGCCGGCGGCCTCCTCCTCGAGCGCCGGCGGCGCCTCCACCTCCTCGAGCACGTGCTCGAGCGCCGTGCGCAGGCGCGCCGCGCCGATCGGCTTCGAGAGCCAGGCCTCGAAGCCGCAGCGCACCAGGCTGCTCGGACGCTCCGAGGCGCCCGGACCCTTGAGCAGGATCAGACGCGTCGCGCGCGTGCGCTGGTCGGCCTTGAGCTGCATCGCCAGCTCCTTGCCGCCCGAGCCCGGCAGGCGCAGGTCCACCAGCGCCACGTGGAAGGGCGTGCCGAGGTCCACCGCGCGCCGCACGGCGGCGACGGCCTCGCCCGCGGCGCCGGCCTCGATCACCTCGAGGCCCCAGGACTCGAGCGAGCGGCGCAGCGCGCGCCGCACGGCGTGGCTGGCGTCCACGACGAGCGCGCGCAGGCGCGGCAGCGGCCGCTGCGCGGCGGCGGGCTCGTCGCAGCGCCGCAGGCGCGCGCCGAACCAGAACGTCGAGCCGGCGCCCTCGACCGAGTCCACGCCGATCGTGCCGCCCATGGCCTCGACGAGCTGCGTGCTGATCGCGAGCCCCAGCCCCGTGCCGCCGTACTCGCGCGCCGTCGAGGCGTCGGCCTGGGAGAACGGCCGGAACAGCTTGTCGCGGCGGTCGAGCGGGATCCCGATGCCGGTGTCGCGCACGCGGAAGGCGAGCGTGACGTCGTCCGGGGCGCCCGCCGGGCCGGCCTCGACCGTCACCTCGACGTGCCCCTCGGACGTGAACTTGATCGCGTTGCCGACCAGGTTGACGAGCACCTGACGCAGCCGTCCGCCGTCGCCCCGGAGCCGCGCCGGCAGGGCGGGGTCGATCCAGGCCGTGAGCTCCAGGCCCTTCTCGCAGGCGCGCGGGTAGAGCAGCTCCGCCACGCCCTCGACGCAGGCGGAGAGGTCGAACTCGACCTCCTCCAGCTCGAGCTTGTCGGCCTCGATCTTCGAGAAGTCGAGGATGTCGTTCAGGATCGTGAGCAGGCTCTTGGCCGAGCCGAGGATCGTGCGCCCGTAGTCGCGCTGCTCGACCGACAGCGGGGTCTCGAGCAGGAGCTCGCTCATCCCGATGATGCCGTTCATCGGGGTGCGGATCTCGTGGCTCATGCTGGCCAGGAACTCGCTCTTGCTCTTGTTCGAGACCTCGGCGCGCGCGCGCGCCTCCTCCAGCCCGCGGCCGGTGCGCTCGAGCTCGTCCACGCGCGCGCGCAGCGTCTGGACCGTCTCCTGCGCGCTCGCGAGCTCGTTCCAGGCCTCGCCGGCGCCGTCGTCCTGCGCGGTCTCGGCCGCGGCGCGGCGCCACCGCAGGAGCGCGTAGCCGAGCGTGACCGCGACCAGGATCGCGAGCCCGGCCTCGAGCCCCCACGACGCCCCGACCAGCACCAGGTTGGCGAGCAGCACGCACACGACCAGCGCCGTGTCGCCGCGCGACGTGCGCGGCTGTGGCGCGCCGTTCGCGGGCGGCTCCCGATCCTCCTCGCGACGCGCGAGGTCGTGCTCGCCGGTGGCGAGTTCGCGGGCGCCGGGGCCCGTGCGGGGAGGACCGGTCATGGATGGAGAGGACGCGCCTCCGCGCGCCCCCGTCGGGCGGGTCCGCTGGACGGATGCGGACGTCCCCTCATCGAGCCGGTCGGCCGGCGAACTTGGCAGGGAACCGGGCTTTGCAAAGCTTGCCCGGCGGGCCCGCAGGAAACGCTTTCCGGGCGCGGAGCTGGCTCCGCCGAGCCTCGCCCTAGCC
>CADEGS010000088.1 GCA_902826945.1 uncultured bacterium
GGCTAGGTTCCCGGCTCGGCGGCGCGCTCGAGCTCGATCAGCTCGACGAGCACGCGCAGGTCCGCGCCCGGCGGGATGCGCGGCGGCAGGCCGCGCTCGCCGTAGCCGAGGGCCGCCGGCACGAAGATCTCCCGGCTGCCGCGCAGGCGCATGCCGAGCAGGCCGCGCTCGAGCCCCGCGAACACCGCGCCGGGCACGAGCTCGAGCTCGAAGGGGCTCCCGCGCTCCGCGGTCGAGTCGACGACCGTGCCCTCGGCCGCGAGCTCGATCGAGTAGGCGATCGTGAGGCGGTCGCCGAGCGCCACCGCCGGGCCGTCCTCCGGCACGAGCAGGTCGTGCACGACGAGGCCGTCGGCGCGCTCCTCGTAGGGGTACTCGGGCGGGGAGGCGCGCAGGAGGCCGCAGCCCGGGAGCGCCAGGAGGCCGAGCGCACAGGCCACGAGCCGCTTCACCGCTGCACCTCCAGGATCTCGACGTCCACGACCAGGTCGGCCTCGGCGGGGATCGTGCCCATGCCGCTCGCGCCGTAGGCCAGCGTCGCGGGGATGCGCAGGCGCAGTCGGTCGCCCGCCCGCGCGCCGACCAGGCCGCGGTCGAGGCCGGGCACGACCTCGCCCGCGCCGAGCGTGAAGCGGTAGGGGATGCCGAGCGTGCGCGTCGATTCGAGCGGCGCCTCGCCCTCGGCCAGGCGGATCTCGTGGTGCATCGTGACGCGCCGGCCGGGCGCCGCGGGCACGCGCCCCTCGCCCGGCTCGAGGATCTCGACGGCGAGCCCGCTCGGGTACTGCGTGCGCGGCTCGCGCTCGGGCAGCTCCGGCTCGGCTCGCCGCGCGGCGCGCGCCGGCGGCGACAGCGGGGCGGGCGGCGACGCGGCCTCGCGCACCTCGATCTCGTCGCCGCCCCCGCAGGCGGCCGCCGCCAGGAGGAGCGTCGCCAGGCCGCGCGCGCGCGTGTGGTGGTCGGGTCTCATGCCAGGATCGAGGCGATGCAGCAGACGTCGGCGATGGCCTCGGGCGTGCAGCCGCGCGAGAGGTCCATGAAGGGCTTGGCGAGCCCCTGCACGAGCGGGCCGAGCGCGGTCGCGCCGGCCAGCCGCTCGGTGAGCTTGTAGGCGATGTTGCCCGCGTCGAGGTCGGGGAACACGAGCACGTTGGCGCGCCCGGCCAGGACCGAGCGCGGCGCCTTGCGCTCGGCGACCTCGGGCACGAGCGCGGCGTCGACCTGCAGCTCGCCGTCGCTCGCGAGCTGCGGCGCGCGCGCGGCGAGCAGCTCGGCCGCGCGCCGCACCTTGTCCACGCGCGGGTGCTCGGCCGAGCCCTTGGTCGAGAAGGAGAGCAGCGCCACGCGCGGCGTCTCGCCGACCAGCCGGCGGTGGCTCTCGGCCGAGGCCAGCGCGATGTCCACGAGCTGCTCGGCGTCGGGATCGGGCACGACGCCGCAGTCCGCGTAGGTCAGCGCGCGCCCGGCGAGGAGCATCAGGAAGCACGAGGACACGGTGCGGATCCCGCGCGCGGGCCCGACCGTCCACAGCCCGGCGCGCAGCACGTCGGCGGTGGCCGCCTCGCTGCCCGCCACGGCGCCGTCGCAATCGCCCGCCGCGACCAGCATGCCGGCGTAGACCAGCGGCTCGAGCACGCGCTCGCGCGCCTCCTCGAGGCTCATGCCGCGGTGCTTGCGGCGCTCGTGGAGCGCGCCGGCGAAGGCCTCCAGGCGCGCGTCGCGCGAGGGCTCCAGCACCTCGATCCCCGGCGGCGGCGTGACGCCGCGGCGCTGCAGGAGGACCGGGCGGCACAGGCCCTGGCGCGCGAGCTCGGCAGCCGCGCGGAGCACGCGCGGGTCCTGCGACTCGGGCAGCACGATGCGCCGCTGCGCCCGGCGCGACTTCTCGCGCAGCTCGAGCAGGAGGTCCATCGCTCAGCGCGCCGCGGGCGTCGCGTCCAGCACCTCGCGCGGCACGTCGAGCTCCAGGCGCAGGAGCGCCAGGCCGTGCGTCTTGCCCTGCGCGTCGGTCAGGATCGAGGCCGAGCCGCCGCCGCCCAGGCTGTCCTCCAGGAGGAAGTTCAGCGCCATCAGGTTGTCGGCCTCGTAGCGCACGACCTGGCCCTTGTTCAGCGCGTGCATGTGGCGGCGCACGCGCTCGGCGCTCAGGTGCTCCTTCAGGAAGGCGTAGGCCGCGGGGGAGCGGGCGAGCACGCCCACGTTCGAGCCCTCTCCCTTGTCGCCGGAGCGGGCGGAGGCGATGCGCGCGAGGGGCACGAGCGGCATGGGGATCAGGACGTGAACACGCTGACGCGCGGGACGATGCGCTGCTTGCCCACCAGCGCGGGCCAGAAGCCGACGATCTCGGTCGCCTTGGGGCGCCCGCCGGCGAAGCCCGTGACGCCCGGCGGGCCGCTCGTGACCAGCGGCACGAGCTCCAGCCCGAAGCGGTCGACGCGCTCGCGGTCGGGGCCCTTGACGCCCATGCGCAGCACCACCTCGCTCGGATCGTCGCGTTCGGCCGAGTCGATGCCGGCGTGGCACACGTTGGCGCCGACGTACTCCTCCAGGCGCTCCTCGGGCGCGTACTCGTAGCCGTCGAGCGCCAGCCGCTCCCACACCACGCGCGCGCACAGGCGCGCCTTCTCGAGCGCGTCGGGACCGGCGATCGTGAGCTGGCCGGATGCCTTCCAGCCGTCCTGGTAGCTGATCGAGACCTTGTACGTCGGGGTCGGCGGCGCGCCGCGCACGCCGTGCACGCGCACCCGCTCCGCGCCGTCCTGCTCGAGCCGGACCGACGTGAAGTCGGCGACGCAGTCGGGGCCGAGGTAGCGCCGCGGATCGCCCATCTCGTAGACGAGCTGGTGGCGCACGGTGTCGGTCGTGACGAGCCCGCCGGTGCCGGCGTGCTTGGTGATCCCGAACGTGCCGTCGGGGCGCGCCTCGACGATCGGGTAGCCGATGCGCGCCATGTCCGGCACGCTGCGCCAGTCGGTGTAGTTGCCGCCGGTGCACTGCGCGCCGCACTCGACGATGTGCCCCGCGACGGTGCCGGCCGCCAGCAGGTCGTGCTGGTCGGGGCGCCAGCCGAACTCGTGGATCATCGGCCCGAGCACGAGCCCCGGGTCGGTGCCGCGCCCGGTCAGCACGATCTGCGCGCCCTGGTCGAGCGCCTCGGCGATCGGGAACGCGCCCAGGTAGACGTTGGCGCTCGAGACGCGGTCGCGCACGCTCACGAGCGGCGCACCCGTGTCCATGTTGGAGAGCGGCTCGCCCGCCGCCAGCAGCTCGTCCAGCCGGTCGAGCACGTCGTCGCCCTCGACCACCGCGATGCGCACGCCCGCGAGCCCGTGGCGCTTCGCCACCGCCAGCAGGGCGTCCTTGCACGCGTGCGGGTTCACGCCGCCGGCGTTGGCGACGATCTTGATCCCGCGCTCGACGACCTGCGGCAGGATGCGCTCGACCAGCCGCACGAAGTCCGTCGCGTAGCCCGCGGCGGGGTTCCGCGCGCGCTGCTTCTGCATGATGCTGAGCGTGACCTCGGCCAGGTAGTCGAGCGTCAGGTAGTCGAGCGGCCCCTCGCGCACGAGGCGCACCGGCCCGAGGATCGAGTCCCCCCAGAACCCCTGGCCGTTCGCGATCAGCACCGGATCCCTCACCGCCGCCCAGTCTAGCGGCGGGCGGGCGCCCGGAGCGAGGGCCCGTCAGGAGCGCGAGACGCGGCCCAGCCCGCTGTCGAAGTCGCCCTCGTCGTAGCTGGTGCGCACGCAGTCGATGTCGCCCATGCCGGTCGTCGCCTCCAGGCGCACGAACGAGCAGTCGCGCATGCGCAGGTCGCCCATGCCCGAGGACAGCTCGCCGCCCTCGCCCTGCACCTGCTCGAGCGCGATGTCGCCCATCCCGCTCTCCAGCGCGAGCGCGCGCGGGGAGCTCTGGTGCACCTCGACGTCGCCCATCCCGGTGTCGGCCGCCAGGCGCTCCGGCGCGCCGACGTTGCGCACGACGATGTCGCCCATCCCGGTCTCGATCTCGAGCGCCTGCGCCAGCGCCACGTCGAGCACCGCGACGTTGCCGCTGCCGGCGTGGATCGAGAGCCGGGCGATCGGGCCGGTCCAGACGCTGACCTCGCCCACCGCCACCGGCTGCCCGCTGCGCGAGCGGGCGACCAGGCGCTCGCTCTCGAGCAGCACGTAGCCGTCGCCGGGCACCGTCTCGTGCACCGTGGCGCGGATCGTGATCGGGTCGCCGGGGGCGGCCTGCGGCTCGACGCGCACGTTGCCGATCGCGCTCTCGATGCGCAGGCCCGCCTCGGTCCAGGCGTCCACCACCAGGCTCTCCTGGTGGCGCTCCTCCAGGCGCACGCCATCCACGATCAGGTCGGCGCTGCCGTGGATCGAGGCGTAGCAGGAGGTGGTCAGGGCCAGGGCCAGGGGGAGGAGCAGGGTCTTCATGGTCGGCTCGCGTACGGGGACCGTATGGCGCCATGCGCGCGGCGCCCCCGGCCGTTTCCGGAGAGCGGCCGGAGCAGCCTAGGATGGTGCCATGTCGCTCCTGGCGGCGGTGACCGGCTTCGGCTCGTTCGAGCGCGTGACCGCCAACCCGAGCGGCCCCCTGGCGCGAGCCCTGGAGCGGGACCCGCCGCCGGGCTGGCGGGTGGTGGCGCGCGAGCTCCCGGTCAGCTTCGCCCGCGGCCCGGCCGAGCTGGACCGCTTCCTGGACGGGCTGCCGCGGCCGCCGGACCTGCTGCTCGCCCTGGGCGTCCAGCGCCGCTCGGGCTTTCGCCTGGAGCGGGCGGCGCGCGGCGAGGCCACCCCCCGGCGCGCGCGCCGCGACGTGGACGGGGCGGCCGCGGACGCCGGGCCGCTGGAGCCGGGCGAGCGGGTCTGCGGCCTCCCGCTGGCCTCCATCGCGAGCGCGCTCGCGCGGCGCACCGGGGAGCGCGCCTGGTGCTCGCAGGACGCCGGCGGGTACGTCTGCGAGCGCGTGTACCACCGCCTGCTGCGGCGCGGCGAGGAGCGCGGGCGGCCGGCGCTCTTCGTGCACGTGCCGCCGCTCGCGCGCGCGGCGCTCGAGCGCCAGGAGCGCGTCGTGCGCGCGCTCCTCCTGGTGCTGGCCGAGCACCTCGACGCTCGCCGAGCCCCGGTCTAGCCCGGCCAGGGCGCGAGCGCGATGCGCGGGCGCCCCTCGGACGAGCCCGGCGCGGTCGCGGCGAAGGCCCGCACCGCGGCGGCGAAGGCCAGGCCGTCGAGCCCCATGAACGCCTGGCCCGCGCGGCGCGCGACGCCCTCGACGCGCGCGGTCCCGAGCGCCGCCAGCCGCTCGACGCCCGCGGGCTGCGCCATGTCGGCCTTGAGGCAGGCCGCCGCGCACTGGATCAGCCCCTGCAGGTGCTCGGCCTGCTCGCGGTCGCGCTTCGAGGGGTGCCAGATCCCTTCCCAGGCCTCGTGCGCCTCCCACAGGAAGCCGTGGTTGTACAGGTCCACCCCCCACAGGTACTCCTCGTTCTCGCGCCAGCGCGCGGCGGGCAGCCAGGCGCGCGGCGGCTCGGGGGTGCCGAAGGAGTGGCCGCGCGGGTCGCGCGTGGGGTGGGGGTCGCGGCCGGGCAGGAAGGCGTAGGGCGGGAAGCGCCGCTCGGGCGCGTACCTCACTCCCTGGCCGACAGGGAGTGGCGCATGGAGCCCGTCATCTCCAGGAACAGATCGGCGTCGTGGCTCTCGTCGACGACCTCCACCGAGACGGAGAAGTCCATCGAGAACGACGCGTCGCCGGAGACCTCGAGCGAGGCCATGCGGTTCCTCTTCACGTCCCACAGGAGCGCGCCCGTGCCCTCGAAGTCCACCGTGACCACCGCGGTCGTGATCTGGATGTCGGGCACCTCGTCCTCGCCGGCCTGGGACAGCGCCAGCTCGATCGCCTCGCGGATCGCGTCCGCGAGGTCGAGGTCGGCGGTGAGCTCCAGCGCGAGCGCGATGCGCGCCAGCTCCGGCTGCTCCTTGCTCTGTCCCTCGTAGGTGCAGGTGCAGGAACCCTCGAGCTGCTCGGCGAGCGACTCGAACTTCTCGCGGAAGAGGTCCTGGACCTCCTGCATCTCGCCGGCGTCGGTGCCCTCGGGCAGGATCAAGAGGTCGCCGCCCGGGCTGGCGAGCGACTCCAGCTCGGCCAGGGTGACCGTCCACGAGTCGCCCTCCGCGACCGCCTTGCCCGGCAGGAGGGCGCGGCAGTCCATGTCCTCGCACAGGCCGGCCAGGAGGTCGTCGGTTTCCCCGTCCTCGTACGCGACCTGGTAATCGTCCTTCTTCGGGTCCCAGAGGAAGCGCACGGTCGAGCCCTCGAGCTCGCTGGTGCAGTCGATGTCCTGGTCGTGGCTGGCCACCTCGGAGCTGAACGAGACCGAGACCGTGGCGCCGAGCGCGTCGAAGGTGCGCAGCAGCTCGACCGGCCGGCCGTCCGCGACCTGCGCCAGGCGGTCGGCGACCTCCACGCGGTTCTCGGTCGTGACCGAGCAGTCCAGGCTGCCCATGACCGCTCCGATGTCCTCGCCGTCCACGAGCAGGCTGAAGTCGTCCAGGCCGAACTCCGCGTGCGACTCGAACGTGCGCTCCAGGCGCGTGTCGGGCGCGGGAGCGTAGACGATGCGCTGCTCTCCGGGGCGCGAGCCGACGAGCGGCGCCAGCAGGCAGGCGAAGAGTCGTGCGGAGGGCTTCATGGGTGCAGGGGCGGAACGTGCCGGGCGGCCGCCGGGCGCCGGCGCGCCCGGCGGAGCGGCGTCGGGCTCAGCTGCTCTTCTCGGTCGTGACGGTGATCGTCGTGTTGCCGCCGAAGGTCATGCTCTGCTCCATCGCCAGCTCTTGCCCTTGCATGCTGATGTGCATCGAGGTGTCGATCGTCTGCGACGACTCGCCCGAGAGCTCCAGCGCGTGCAGGACGCCCAGCTCGAGGTTCCACAGGAGGTCGCCCTCGCCCTCGAAGGAGAACTCGGAGTCCATCGACTGCAGGTCCATCTCGACGCCGCGCTCCTTCATCGCGTCGCCCATCATGTCCTCGGTGAGCTCGGTCAGGTCCTTGTTCGAGCTGACGTCCACGGTGACGTGGATGACCGCCACCTTCACGCCGTCCTCCTCGCGCGTGCCTACGAAGCTCCCGGTCACCTCGCCCTCGAGGTCGCCGATGTACTTGTCGGGCGTGGGCTGCGAGTTGCCCATGCCCATCTCGTCGTCGGGGACGTCGACGTCGATCTTCACGTCGCCGCCCGGCGCGAAGACGGAGCGCAGCGCGGAGGGCTCGATCGTCCACGTGTCGCCCTCCGAGACCTCCTTCGTCGGCAGCAGCCCGAGCAGGTCGAGGTCCTCCTCGAGACCCTCGAGCAGGTCGTCGTCGCCGTTGACGCCCTCGGGGTAGGCCACGTCGTAGTCCTCGGCGTCGCCGTCCCAGGTGAAGACGACGCGCACGCCCTCGAGGTCGCTCTTGCCGGTCATCTCGAAGCTCTGCTCGCCCATCATCGCGTTCGAGGTCGAGACCGACCCGCTCAGCGCGATCTCGTCGAAATGGCGCGTGAGCTTGGTCGGGCGCCCGTCCGCGGCGGCGTCGTACACGTCGGTGACCGTGACGCGGTACTTGCTGGTGGCCGTCATCTCGACCCCGAAGGCGCTGGAGTCGATCTCCTGGCCGTTCTGCATGATCGTCATGTCTTCCAGCGTCGTCTCGGACTGGTGCTGGAAGCTCTTGGTCAGGGCGCTGGCGGCGGCCGGGCGGAAGGCGAGCTCGCTCGAGCGCGAGGAGAAGGCCAGCAGGGCCGGGAGGACGAGGACGAGGGGAGCGGTGCTTCGGTTTTGGTTCATGGCGGGCGTCCGCAGGGTCGGGGGAAGCCCTCGCAGGGCATGGAAGGGGCGCGGCCTCGAGCGCGGGTACGCAGGGCGCGCGCGGAGATTTCGCCGGAGGCGGCGGGGGAGGCCGACCGGCGGGGGATTATAGGCCGCCGGACGCGCGCGGATCGACCGCCAAGCAGAGCGCCCCCCTCCCGCCGGACGGCGCGAGGGGGGCGCTCGGGAGGCCGGAGCCGCGCGCTTACGGCGCGTCGACGACCGTCACCTGCAGGCCGCGCGTGGCCGAGAACGGCCCCGGAGCCGCCCCGTCGGTGACGAAGCCCTGGAAGTAGAAGGACAGGCCGACGAAGGCCGGGATGGCCGGCACGGGCAGCGGCATCGTGCCCTGCCCGAAGACGTCCAGCGGCAGGACGAAGCCCACCTCCGGCAGCACCAGGAGCTCGGTCTGCAGGAGGTTGATGAACGCCGCGGTCGGCGCGGGCCCCTCGAACAGGTAGGCGGTGGCCCCCGGCGGGCCGTTCTTGATGGCGACCACGTGGTCGGGGTTCCCGATCACGGCGGGCTGACCGCGCGTGTCGATCGCGGGCACGCCGTTCGTCCCGGCCAGGCCGGAGCCGTAGAGCGTCGGCAGGCCGGCCGTGGGCGAGGACGAGAGCGTCGCGACGCACACGTCGTCGATGTTCCACCCGCCGAGCTGCAGGCCGCCGTCGGTCGTCAGGCGGAACTCGACCTGAACGTTCGGGTTGCCGTCCGCGACCGACGAGATGTCGAGGTCGAACGGCGTCCAGCTCGTGTCGAGCGTGTGGCCGTTCAGCGGGTTCGTCCACAGCGTGGTGCCGTTCACGCGGATCTCCGCCTGGTCGAAGATCGCCTCCTCGACCGTCAGCCAGCGCTGGAACGAGAGCGTCGCGCCGACCGCGCCGGAGAGGTCGATCGAGGGCGACACCAGGCGGTTGATGACGTTCGGCTGGTAAGCGCCGTTGAAGCCGCTGGGGCCGAGGTCGTTGCCCCACACGCGCGTGCCGCTGAAGGCGCTCGAGGGGTCGCTCCACGGCACGCCGCTCGACGAGCCGCTGGAGCCGTTGGGCACGTCGTGCTGCCAGTCGTCCTGCGTGGCGATCTGGAAGTGCGTCCAGCCGTTGTCGCCGGCGGTCTCGAAGTCGTCCTCGTAGAAGTTCACGAGCTCGCCGACCTTGAAGGACAGCGTGCCGGTCTCCGGCCACACCTGCGAGTTGCCGAGGCCGTCCGTGCCCTCGAAGTAGTAATCGACCTGCGCCGGCGAGGTCACCCCGGGCAGGAGCGCGGTCCACTGCGCGCCCGTGCCGTCGGCCATCGGCAGCTCGGTGTAGGCGCCGCCGTTGACGCGGTAGAACACCGACGTGCCGCTGATCGAGGGGTTGACGAGCGCCGTCACGTCCGCCGCCACGCCGTACGGTCCGGCCTCGTCCAGCGTGTTCGGCGCCGCGATCACGTTCGTGAAGCCGACGAAGTCGGGCACGAAGGACGGGAAGCCCTGGGCGACGAAGCCGGCGTCGATCTGGGCGCCGTGCGGCGTGCCGTTGTTGATGTTCCCGTCGTTGTCGTCCAGCGTCAGGAGCTGCTCGACGATGATGCTGTCGATCGTCCCCTGGTCGAAGGCGTTCATCCAGCCCAGGAACAGCGCGTCGGCGAGCGCGTCGCCGGCCGCGTTGCCCAGCGCGGCGTCCAGCTCGACGCGCATCTTCCAGAAGGCGCCCATCAGGACCTCGCCGTCGGTGTGCACCCCGCCGTAGCAGCCGCCGTTCCCGTCGCCGCAGTACTGGCGCGTGTTGTTGCCCGTGCGGATGAAGCCGTTGCCGGCGAACATCTCGCCCACGATCGGCGAGTCGCCCTGGTACATGGCGTAGACGTCGGCGTTGCCCTCGCCGAAGCCGTCGCCGCCGTTCCCGCTGCCGTAGCGCACGTTCTGCCAATGGCCCTGCTCGTGGTGGATCACCGTCGCGTAGGCCGTGTTGACGCAGCCGCCGGCCTCGTACCAGTAGTTCGTCTCGTTGCCGACGAACACCGCGTTGCAGTTCGAGACGCTGAAGCTGCCGAAGTCGCGGAACTCGATCATCACGACCGCGCGGTTGACGAAGTCCATCATCGCGTCGGCGGGATTCACGGCGCGCGTCCAGTCGCGCATGCTGTTGATCCGGTAGAAGGCGTTCGCCTGGGCGGTGACGTCCTCGTTGGGCGCGGGGTTCATCGTCACGACGTTGCCCGTCCCCGTGAGCGGCACGGTGAGCGAGTACTCGACGTCCGTGTCGTGCAGCACGTCGTTGTACAGGCCGTCGTAGGTGACGGTGACGTTGAGCGGCCCGGACACGCCCGGGAAGTTGAAGTTGCCGTTCGCGTCCGTCGTGGTCGTGCCGGCCGGGCTGGTGACGGTCATGTACGCCATCGGCACCGCCGTCTCCGGGTTCGAAGGGATGTCGGGCAGCACGCCCGGCGTGGCGAACGACACGACCTGCCCGCCCACGTCGAGCTGGTGCACGCGGTCCTGGCGCTCGATCACGCGCGGAGCCCCCTGCGCCGCGACGAAGTAGCGGTACGACACGACGTCGAAGGCGACGCCGCGGAAGGTCAGGTCGAGCCGCCAGGCGAGGCGCGGCTGCGCCTGCTTGTCCACGGTCTCGCGCACGATCACGAGCTCGGGCTGGCCGGCCGCGCTCGGGGCCATGCCCACCTCCTTGCGGAACGTCTCCGTCGCGAAGCGCAGCGCTCCGGCGGCGTCGAGCGTCGGCTGCGTGTCCATGCCCGCCACGCCGGGCAGCGCCTTCGAGTCGATCGCCAGCAGGTCGCCGTCGGCCGAGAAGAGCGCGTTGACCGTGCCGTCCTCCACGGGCACGCCGTTCACCTCCTGGAGCAGGCGCACGGTGACCTTGTCGCTCGAGCCCTCCAGGGCCAGCGGCAGGAACAGCGCTCGCTCGTCGCGCAGCGTGGCCGTCTGGATCCCGAGCAGCTCGTGCGCCTCGGCGACGCGCTCGCGCGCCAGCGCCAGGAAGTCCGCGTCGGTGCGCACGCTGCGGCCGGCGGGGAGGCTGCCGCCGAAGAGCAGGCGGACGGCGCCGGTGCCGCGGTCGGCGCGCGTGCGCCAGGTGCTGCCGTGCTCGGCCTGCCAGCGGCGCAGGCCGCCGGCCAGGTCGGGACCGGAGGCGGGCTCGTGCGACTGGGCCAGGCCCGCCGGGGCCAGGAGAAGGCCCGCCAGCAGCGGGAGGAGGGGATGGGGTCGGCTCATGGGGCTTTCCGGAAGGAGGAACGGAAGGGTGCCGTCTCCGGAGCGCAGCCCCGGAGCCGGCAGAGGGGATGAGCACGGGACGGGGGAGGCCGCGCAGAGGTTCCCCTGGGCCGGGCTTCCGCCCCAGTTTGCCCGAAGTCCGCCGCGGCGGGTCTGCCCGGCCAAAGGGAAGGTCGGGCGCGCCGCCCTCTCGCGCCCGGGCGCAGGCGGTCCTAGGCTCCGCGACGATCCCCGAGCGTGCGCAGCGCCGGCCCTGGCCGCCTGCGCGCGCTCCGAACGGCTTCCAGGAGGAACCCCGTGCAGGTCCGCATCGAGTACTGCGTGCAGTGAAACTACGAGCCCCAGGCGGCCGGTCTGGCCGCCGAGCTCACCAGCGCGTTCCCCGGGGCGCAGATCGACCTCGTGCGCTCCAAGGGCGGGGCCTTCGAGGTCTCGGTGGACGGCCGCCGGGTCTTCTCGAAGCTCGCCGAGGGACGCTTCCCGCGCTACCAGGAGATCCCCGGGCTCGTCTGAATCGCGCGCGGCGGCCGCGTCCCCGCGGCCGCCGCCGAGCGGGCTAGTAGCCCCCGTCCTCGGGCTCGTCCGGCTCCTCGGGCATCTCCTCCTCCTCGTAGTCCTCGTAGGGGAAGGGCTCCGAGGGGTACGCCTCGAGCATCGCCTGCTGGCGCATGCGCGCCTGCAGCGCGGCGTTGATCCCGGCGCCCAGGCCCCACGCGAGCATCATCGGGTTGCCGAGCGCGGCCGCGAGCTGCAGGGCCATCGAGCGCTCCGTGACCATGCGCGACACGAGGTCGTCCCCCTCGATGCGCGTGACGTTGACCGTCGGCTGCGCGCCGCGCAGGAGCTCGGCCAGGCTCGGCAGGAGCACGCCCGGATCGCGCGCCGGGTCGTGGGGCGAGCGCACCGCGTTCGCGAGCGCCGCGCAGGCCAGGCTGGCCAGCCCGTAGCCCTCGCGCGCCGCGGGCCCGAGGTCCATGAACTGGAGCATGCTCAGGTCGTCGGTGCGGCCCGAGAACGCCTGGCGGAAGCGCGCGTCGCCGAGCAGGCCGGCGTCGCCGCGCGCGGCCGCCTCGGCCTGCGCCAGCGCGCCGTCGAGCGCCTGGCGCGTCGCCGCCGCCCACAGGACGCCGTCCTTGACCGCGAACGAGGGCTCGAGCGGGATCGGCAGGCCGGGGAACAGCAGGCTGCGGCAGCGCTGTCCGCGCAGCTCGAACGCGCGCAGCGCGACGTAGCCGCGCGTCTGCGCCTCGAGCGCGGCCAGGTGCTCGCCGAGCTTCGCGATCGTGGCCTCCAGGCGCGCCTCGTCGTCCACGCCGACCAGGAGCACCGTCGAGGTCAGCCCGCCGCCGGAGGACTCGCTCGCGAAGCCGCCGACGAGGTCGCCCAGCGGGGCGACGAAGTCCTGCTCCAGGTCGAAGCCTGTGTGCTCGCGGAACTCGCCGAGGAGGTCCTCGCCGCTCGCGTCGGCGAGCATCTCGACCAGCTCGGGCAGGAAGTCCAGGCGCACGTGCCCCAGCCACGCCATGCGGGCGTCGGCGGGCAGGAGGCGCAGCTCCTCGGGCTGGAGCGGGCGGCGCGAGAGGAAGCCGGCCGACTCGGCCATCGAGACGCCGTGGACCACGCGCGTGACGCTGTGCATGCGCTGCTCTCCCTGGCCGATCGCGAGGCGCAGCCCCGGCGCCTTGTCGCCCAGGAGCCCGAAGCGGTCGAGGAAGTCGAACAGGACGTCGCCCTGCGGGCCCGCCATGTCCACGGCCATGCGCAGGTAGGGCTCGACCGCCGCGCCGTCGATCTCGAGCGAGAGCACCGGCTTGGCGTCGGGCGGCAGGTCCATGCCCGCCTGCGGCGCCCAGTCGTGCGGCTCGCCGAAGGAGACGAAGTAGCCCTCGCGGCCGGCCGAGGGCGGCAGCGCGCCGTGCAGGAGCGCGCCGACGGGCAGCGCGACGCGCTGCCAGGTCGCGCCGGCGACGGGCTCCGACGCCATCCCGCCCATCTCGAGCAGCCCGGCCACCGCGGCCGCGATCGAGCTGCCCTTGGCGGCGTCGCCGAAGGCGCGCAGCTGCACCTCGACCGGGGCCGCGCCGTCCTGCATCGCGGCCGGCGGGAAGACGCGCATCTCGAGGTCGTGCGCGCCGAGGAAGAGGTCGGTCAGGAGGCGCACGGCGGGCTCGGGCAGCTCGCCGCCGAGCTCGGCGGGCAGCTCGAGCAGGCGCTCGTCGAGCAGCGACAGCGCCCGCCGCAGGCCGGCGTCGCGCGGGTCGGCGAGGAGCGCGTCGGGCCCGGCGCACGAGGCGCGCAGGAACGGCACCGAGGGCGCGCGCGTCGGCTCCTGTGCGGTCGGGGCGAGCGCGGCGAGGACGAGGACGAGGACGGGAGCGCTGCGGGAGAGGAGCGACATGGACGGATCCTGGTGGCTGGGGGCGGGGAACGGCCACGGAAACTACTTCTCCCGGCGAGCGAGCGGAAGGAGGCGTCCCGCCCGCGCCGGCCGGAAACGGCCGGGCGGCTCCAGGGCGGACGCCCGGCGCGCCGATCCGGGGGCGGAACGGCCACACGACATGGCGCAGAACCCCACCGGTCTCTTGCAGGACGTCTTCGTCGGCCGCCAGCCCATCTACGGGCGGCGCCTCGAGCTCTTCGCCTACGAGCTGCTCTACCGCGGCGGCGACGTCGACCACGCGGTGTTCAAGGAGGGCGACCGCGCGACCTCGCAGGTGCTCCTGAACACGCTGACCGAGTTCGGCCTCGACCGCGTCGTCGGCGACCACCTGGCCTTCGTCAACCTGACGCGCGGCTTCGTGATCGGCGAGTACCCGCTGCCGCTGCCGCGCGCGCAGGTCGTGCTCGAGATCCTCGAGGACGTGCCCGCCGACGCGGAGGTGCTCGAAGGGCTGCGCTCGCTGCGCGAGCGGGGCTTCCGCATCGCGCTCGACGACTTCGTCCTGGAGAAGAGCCGCGAGCCGCTGCTGCGCCTGACCGACATCGTGAAGGTGGACGTGCTCCACATGAGCGCGGAGGACATCCGGCGCAGCGTCGCCGAGCTGGCGCCGTACCGGCTCAAGCTCCTGGCCGAGAAGATCGAGTCGCGCGCCCAGTTCCAGACCTGCCTGGACGCGGGCTTCCACTACTTCCAGGGCTACTTCCTGGCCAAGCCCAACGTGCTGCAGGGGACGAGCATCCCCGCCTCGCGCGTGAACCTGCTGCGCCTGCTGGGCTCGCTGCAGGACCCCGCGTGCGACATCGAGCGCGTGCAGGAGCTCGTGGCGCAGGACGTGACGCTCAGCTACCGCCTCGTGCGCCACATCAACGCGGCCGTGTTCGGCATGCCGCGGCGCATCGAGTCGGTGCGCGAGACGGTGCTCTACCTCGGCCTCTCGACGGTGCGCAACCTGGCCTGCCTGTTCCTGCTCGCCAACGTCGAGGACAAGCCGCACGAGCTGATCGTCACCGCCATGCTGCGCGCGCGCATGTGCCAGGGGCTGGCCGAGGCGAGCGGGCTGTCCGACGCGTCGAGCTACTTCACGGTCGGCCTGTTCTCGGCGCTCGACGCGCTGCTCGACGCTCCGATGGACCGCATCCTCGAGAAGCTGCCGCTGGCCGCCGACGTGCAGCAGGCGCTGCTCTCGCACGGCGGCCCGCTGGGCGCGGCGCTCACGTGTGTCCTCGCCTACGAGCGCGGCGACTGGCAGCAGGTGTCGTTCCGCTCGCTCTCGCGGGCGTCGATCAAGCGCGCCTTCCTGGACGCCGTCCAGTGGGTCGAGGCGATCGACCGCGAGCTGTCCGGGCTGGCCGCCTGAGCCGCGCGAGCGCCTCCGCGCGCGGCCCCCGGCCGGCGCGGCAGCGCCGCAGGCGCGATTCCCTCGCCGCGCAGCGACGGAAGCGCCTGTCCCGGGGGTCCGCCCCTCGCTTCACCGAGAACGCTCCGCTCGCTCCCCGGCGCCGCCTGCTCGCCCGCCGGCCTGCGCCGGATCCCCCGGCCTGCGCGCTCTCCGCGGACCCGCCCGGCCACCCCGATCCCGCCCTCGAGCGCTCCCGCCGTCGCGCGGAACAGGGCCTCCTCCGCGCGGATTGGCGCCTCAGCGTTTGACCCGCGCAGGGGGGGAGCTTTTGCTAGTCCCTTCCGGCGTTCCGCGCATCCCGGCCCCCCAAACCGCCCTTCGCCCCCCCCACATGCTCGGCGAGCTCTCGACCCGCACCCTGGGGCGCTTCGGCGCCTACGGCCGGCGTTTCCTCGGGCTCGGGAGCGAGCCGCTCGCCGCCCGGCCCGCGCGCGTCGTGTGCGTCGCCAGCGGCAAGGGGGGCACCGGCAAGAGCATCGTCGCCTCGAACCTGGCCTGCCTGCGCGCGCAGCGCGGCGAGCGCGTGGCGCTGGTGGACTTCGACGCGGGCCTGGCCAACGCGCACCTCCTGCTCGGCCTCTCGCCGCGCCACGACCTGGGCCACGTGCTCGAGGGCGAGGTGGACGCCGTCGAGGCGCTGGTCGAGGGCCCGGCGGGCGTGCAGGTGCTCTCCGGCGGCGTCGGGCGGGACGTGCTGACGAACCCCACGCGCCGTCAGCTCGAGCGCCTCTTCCGCGCGCTCCTGCCGCTCGAGGAGCGCTTCGACCTGATCGTGGTCGACCTCGGCGCCGGGCTCGGCTATCCGGTCCTGACGCACCTGGCCGCCAGCCAGGCGCTGGTGCTCGTCACCGGCCACGAGGCGACCGCGCTCTCCGACGGCTACGCGCTCTACAAGCGCGCCCGCCGCCTGAGCCCCTCCCTGCGCATCGGGATGGTGGTCAACCGGGCGCCCTCGCAGGAGCTCGCCGACCGCGCCCGCACGCGCTTCACCGAGGCGGTCGAGCGCTTCCTCGGCGGCACGCCGGAATGGCTGGCCTGGGTGCCCGCCGACCCGGCGGTCGCGCAGAGCGTCGAGCGCCGCGTTCCCGTCGTGCTCGCCGACCCGCAGGCGCCCGCCGCGCGCGCGATCGCGCGCCTGGTCGCCTGGGAGGCGATCGACGCCGCCACCGGCCTCGCGCCCTTCTACGACCGGGCGCGCGAGGCGCTGCGCTGAGCGAGGAGCCTCGGGAGCCTTCGCGAGGCGCGAGGGCTCCCGAGGCTCCTCGCTCAGCGCAGCGCCCCGCGGCCGCATGGCCGCGGCCGGCGCCCC